>CAZZYY010000126.1:0-7946 GCA_964658475.1 uncultured Candidatus Methylacidiphilales bacterium
GGCGCTTGGAGAGCGCCGGCTACCTGACTGAGCCCTGGCCACCTGCGGAGCTTGGCTTTGCAAGACCCGTCGAGCCCGCCAAAAAGCCGTCATCGCGTTCCCGCAGCGGCTACTCAAAGCGCGCGGCGGCGCGGATGGACTCTTCCTCCGCGCTGGGACTCACTACGGCGAGATTCAGCTTCTCATTGTGGACCAGTAACCCGGCCGCGGCCCGCACTTCCTCCGGCGTCACCGCCTCGATCTGGCGGATAAGTTTCTCGGGATTGATCACGCGATCGTGGCCGGTCAGGCCCTCGCCCATCCACATCATCTGGTTGTCGGTGCTCTCGAGGCTCAGATGAATTTGCCCGCAGGTATATTCCTTGGCGCGGCGCAGTTCCTTGGCGCTGGGCGCGCGGCGCGCCAGCTTGCGCACGGTCTGCAGGGTCAGGCGAATGGCCTGCTCCGTCTTGGAATTCTCCACCCCGGCGTTGATGTAGAAGCCGCCCGTCTCCTGGTAGTAGCTCGCGCCCGTGCTGATCGAGTAAGCCAGGCCGTGCTCCTCGCGCACCGTCTGGAAAAGCCGCGAACTCATGTTCTCGCCCAGGATCACGCTCATCAGCCGGAAGGCCGAGCGCCGTGGGTCGTGAAGGGACACCCCGCGCATCGCCACCACGAAATGGGTCTGCTCGATCGGCTTGCGGATGACGTGGAAGCGGGGCGCAGTCTGCCGCCCGAGCACCGGGGCGTAGGGCGAACGGTTGCCCGCCGGGAACCGACGCATCAGCGGCTTGATCAGCTCGCGAACTTCCGCCAGATCGGTCTTGCCCGCGACGGTGATAAAAAGATTCCCAGAATGATAAAATTTGCGCCGGTAGTTGAGCAGATCGCGCCGCTTCATCCGCGCAATGCCCTCGCTCGTGCCGGTCAGCGGCCGGCCCAGCGCGTTGGTGGGAAAGAGGAGCGCCGTCGCCGCCTCCTGCGCGACCTGGCCGGGCTGGTCTTCGTACATGCGAATCTCTTCCTGGATCACGCCGCGCTCGCGCTCGATCTCCACGGCGGGGAAGGTGGCATGCAGCAGCATGTCGGTCAGCACGTCGACCGCGGAATGGAGATTCTTCGCGCTGCCCCGAGCATAATAACAGGTCATCTCCTCCGCCGTGAAGGCGTTCAGGTAACCGCCCACACCTTCGATCTCCTCGGAAATCTGCCGCGCGGTGCGGCGAGTGGTGCCCTTGAACAGCATGTGCTCCAGGAAGTGGAACATCCCGTTCTGCCGACGCGACTCATGCCGGCCGCCGACTCCCAGCCAAAAGCCGACCGACACGCTCTCGACATGAGGCATCGGGGCGACCGCAAGGATGGCGCCTTGAGGAAGACGTTCCTGGCTGAAAATCATGCCACCAGTGTCGTTTTTGAGCTGGGGGGTGTCAAACTCGCGAGGTATTTCGAGCAAAGAATTTTTAAGTTGTTTACCATTAGCGATATACGATAATTTGGCCTTACGGAAAGAAGACCCGTAATACATTCCAACAGAGAGGCTTGCAATCCTGCTCAGAGGAAGGGGCAAAACAAGGCTTTCGCTCAACATCCTGTAGACTTCCGCCCGCGCTGAATCCAATTTGCGGCGATGCGCTGGCGTCTTGGATTTATACTGATCGCAGTTGGGATCGCGGGTTGTCAACGGACGCCCACCTCCGGATCGATCCAGCCGGGCTCGGACACCGCGCCTGGCGGGCCCGCGGCAGAGGGCGATTGGCTCGTGCAGCAGATCAGCGCCGATCCCGACAGCCTCAACCCGGTTATCCTCACCGACTCGACCGCCCAAGTCATCGCGAGCCAAGTCTTTGACGGCCTGCTCAACATGAACAACTACACGTTGAAGCTCGAGCCCAGTCTCGCCATCGCGTGGGAGATTTCACCCGACCAGCTCAGTTACACGTTTCATTTGCGTCCGGGCGTCACGTGGCAGGACGGCGCGCCCCTGACGGCTGACGATGTCAAATACACCTTCGACCGCATTCTCGATCCGAAGGTCGACGACGCGCCAATCCGCAGCTACTTCACCACGCTGAAGTCCTGCGAAGTCGTCGATCCGATGACGGTCCGTTTTGTCACCACGGAGCGTTATTTCAAGATGCTGGAAATGCTGGGCACCCAGCCGATCATCCCCAAGCATCTGCTGGAAAATGTCGCGGACTTCAACAACGCGCCCTTTAACCGGGCGCCGGTGGGCACCGGACCCTACAAATTCGTGCGGTGGGACACCGGCTCGCAGGTGGTATTGGAACTCAATGACCATTATTGGGGAACGCCCAACCACTACCTCGATCGCATCGTCTACCGCATCATCCAGGAACCTTACGTGGCCGCGTCGCTGCTGAAGAAGGGCGAGCTCGACCTGATGGACGCAGTCCAGCCGCTGCAATGGACTCGCGAACTGGAGCACAGCAGCTCCATGAGCCGGTTGACCCGCGCCGTGTACGATTATCCCGCCTATAGCTATCTGGGGTTCAACCTGCGGAATCCCAAGTTCCAGGATGTGCGGGTACGCCACGCCATCGATCTGCTCATTCCCCGGGACCAAATCCTTTCCCAGCTGTATCTGAACCAGTACGCCAAGCCCACGGAAGGCTACGATCCTCCAGCCTCGCCGAACTACAACCGCGATATTCCCATCACGCCCTACGATCCGGCGCTGGCTGCAAGCTTGCTGCGGCAGGCAGGCTGGAGATTGGACGCCGGGGACGGCCTGCTCCACCGAGACGGAAAGGCCCTCTCCTTTACCGTCCTCTATCCCGCCGGCAGCACCAGCGCGGAGAAGCTCCTGGAGATCACCCAGGAATCGATGCGCCAGGCGGGCGTCGAGCTCAAACTGCAACGGCTCGAGTGGGTGCAGTTGCTTGCCAAGCTGGACGACTGGGACTTCGAGATGGCGCAAGGCGGATGGGCGCTCGATATCAATGGGGACCCGTCACAACTCTGGAGCAGCGAGCAGGCCAAGCAAAAGAAGAGCTCAAACTTCATCGGCTATGCCAATCCCGTGGCCGACCAGCTGATTGCCGCCGGCAGGCTTGAATACGACGATGCCAAGCGGGCCGCGATCTATCGGCAACTGCAGCGGGTCATTCACGAGGATTACCCCGTCTGCTTTCTTTTCAACCCCCGCATGATCATGCTGCGATCCAATCGCTTTCAGAACGTCAATCTGTTCACGCCTCGGCCCTGTTTCGACGTGACTACTTGGTGGGTGCCGAAGGATCGACAGGTCTACGGGCGCGCCACGGCTGTGCCTTGATCGTGCGTTTTGCCCATTGGAGGCGTAGGGTTCAGGTTGAGAAGCTTGCTAAAAGCAGGCGCTTGCCGGGAGATAGTTGCCGTAAGCCGCTCTGAGCTAATCGCTAAGACGTGTACAAGCTGGATGGCACGTGGCGTGCACGGATTTGTTGAAATTCTGGAGGTCATTATGGAAGCTACCAAGAACAACCCGACAACCGCCACGTCCAACGCTGTCGTTGAAGACGTCAATCGCCTGAAGCAGGACGTCGCCCAACTGACGGCCGATGTGAAGGCGCATGGTCAGGCCCGGGTGGATGATGCGAAAAGACGGGTCAACGAGGCGCTCGCTGCCGCCCAGGCCGAACTGGCCGCGCGCCCATTCGCCATCCTGGGGTTCGGGATCCTGCTGGGATTTCTCTTCGGACGTCGCAGCCGGCGCCGTCGCGCGGAGTAGCATGGCCACCGCCACGGAAAATCGTCCGGCCGGCTCGTCGCCGCTGGCGCAGGAGGTCGATCTCCACAAGCAGCCTAAGGTCCTGCGCCCGGTGGCGCGGCTGGCCCGCGCCCTGGGCGTGGAGGTGCTGGCCATCGCTTTTGTCCTCCTCGTGCTCTTCCTAGTCATCTGGTACACGACGCCCTACCTGTTGCGCGACTACCTGAACAAGCGCGGCTCGGAGCTTCCCGACTACAAGCTCAACATCCACTGGATTCAGATCAACCCGATCGCCTGCAACATTCAGCTGGAAGACATCGTTCTCCAAAAGAAGAACAACGCCATTCCGGTCCCGTTCTTCACCGCACGGAAGGTGCTGGTGGCGATGCAGTGGACCCAGCTCATTCATCTCAGCCTGCGCAGCAACATCACGCTGCTGGAGCCGGTGGTGAATTTTGTCAACGGCCCGACGCCGGAGACCTCGCAAACAATCCTGGAGCCTGAGTGGGTGACAACGGTGAAGAAGCTGGTGCCGATGCAGATAAACCAGTTCAAGATTCATCGCGGCACGATCCATTATTACGATTTCCACGCGAACCCGCAGATCAACATTCCGATCACGCATCTGGAGCTGGTAGCGGACAACCTGACGAACACGACGAGGTCCAAGGACCTGATGCCGCAGACCGTGACGATCACCTGCCATCCCGTCAACGAGCACGGCAGCCTGGAAGCGCACTTGTCGGTCAACGTTGATCTCAAGCAACCGACCTTCGCCGAGAAAGTGGCGCTCGATAACGTGCAACTTCCCGCGCTCAATTCGTTCATCGCGAAATATCTGAGCGTCTACGCCAAAAGCGGCTCCTTCTCCTTCCGCTCCGAGATGGTGAGCAAGGAAGGGAGCTACAACGGCTACATGAAGCCGTTCTTCACCGACCTGCAGTTTGAGCCGATGCCGAAGGACCGCGACGGAATCGCGGCGATTTGGGCGAGCATCGTTAATGGCCTGAAGGGTGTGCTCGAGAACGACGAGACCAAGACAGTGGCCACGCAAGTGCCGGTGCATGGCCAGTACAAGGATCCCAACATTGATTTCTGGGCGGCGGCTTTTGGTGTCCTTAAGAATGCGTGGTTCGACGCGCTGGCACAGAAGTTCAATTCGCCGCAGCTCGCGCCGGGCGGGAAGCCGCCCGAACAGCCCAAGCTCGACAAGCCGGTGCCGCCGCGCCAGTAAGCCATGACCTTTTCCGTGGCGAACATCCGTGACGCCGGGTCGTGGTTCCAGGTGCTGCAGACCACGGCGCGAAGCCAGACCGCGGTTATGACGCTGAAACCGCGCGGCGAGAGTTCCGAAGAGCTGAACACCCACGAGCAGAGCGACCAGGTCGTGCTCATCCTGGAGGGCGAGATTGAAGCGGAAGTCGGCAAGGTGACGCGATCGCTCAAGCAGGGCGACACCTGCATCATCCCGGCCGGCACGCCGCACCGGCTGACCAATCCCGGAGCGAAACCTGCGCTGACCTTCAATGTCTACACGCCGCCCGAATACGCCCCGCGCGAAAAAGGCTGATGGCTCCCTGCTGATCGGCACGTCGGGCTGGACCTATCCGCACTGGCAGGGCGCATTCTTTCCCGCCGATCTCCCGGCGGATGAACGCCTCGCGTTCTACGCGAAACGGTTTCCCACCGTGGAAATCAACACGACCTTCTACGGCACGCCCACGCGAGCGACCGTGCGCGGCTGGCGCAAAGCGGTGCCGGCTTCCTTCCGGTTCGCAATCAAGGGCAGCCGGTTTACCACGCACAACAAAAAACTGCTCGATCCGCGCAAGAGCACGGAGAAGACATTTCACGCCATCGAGCCGCTGGCGGACCGAATTTGCGCCGTGCTCTACCAGCTTCCTCCACATTGGCGCTTCAACGGCGAGCGGCTGGCGGAGTTTCTCGAGGCGCTGCCGCGGGGCTATCGCTACGCGTTCGAGTTTCGCGAGCCCAGCTGGTTGTGCGAGGAGGCCTACGCGATCCTGCGCGCGCACAACGCGGCGCTCTGCCTCTACGACTTGAAAGGATTCCAGACGCCCGAGGTCACCACGGCCGATTGGGTCTACGTGCGGCTGCACGGCCCGACCACGGCGGCCTACCGGGGCAGCTATCCGGACGAGGCGCTGGCCCGATGGGCCAAGATCATCCGTGCCTGGTGCAAGGAGGGCAGGGAGGTGCTCGTCTACTTCGACAACGACGAAAAGGGCTACGCGGCCGCGGACGCCTTGCGGCTGCAGGCCCGTTGCCAAAGCTGAAACAACGAGCGCTAGAGCGTTTTCGCTGCTTGGGTAGCCGCCGCTGTCCCCAGCGGTGGTCCGTTGCGGAAACGTTTCCTAATCGAACCGGCGCTCGGAGAGCGCCGGCTACCTGACTGAGCGCCGGGTAGGTCTACCCACCGATTCTTCGCTGGCCATGGCTACTGAAAACACTACTCGTAACGCAGCGCCTCGATGGGATCGAGCCGCGAGGCGAGGACGGCGGGCCAGTAGCCGAAGGCCACGCCGACGGCGACGGAGAACCCGGAGGAGAGCACCATGGACATGAGCGTGGGGCTGAGCCCCCAATGCATCACGGCGGAAACGCCGAGTGTGATGGCCGAGCCGAGCAGGATGCCGAGCAGCCCGCCGGTGAGGCACAGCACCACCGACTCCATGAGAAACTGCACCTGGATGTCGCGCCCGCGCGCGCCCAGCGCCTTGCGCAGGCCGATCTCGCGCGTCCGTTCCGTCACGGAGACGAGCATGATGTTCATGATGCCGATGCCGCCGACCACGAGCGAGATCGAGGCCACGCAGGCGAGGAAGATGGCCATGGTCCGCGTGATGCCGCTGATCGCGTCGATCATCGCCTGAAAATTGCGGATGGTGTAGCTGTCGCCGTCCACGTTGGGGATGTGCGGCCAGGTGCGGGTGAGGTCGAGCAGTTGGTCCTGCACGTCCGCGACGGTGGCGGGCGAGTCGGCGGCCACGTCGATCCAGTCGATGTAATGCCGTCCCATGACCCGCTTCATCGCGGTTTGCAGCGGGACGAGCACGATATCGTCGGCATCGCCGCCGGCGCTGGCGCCCTTGGAGGTCAGCACGCCGATAACGGTGAAGGGCACGTCGTTGATTTCCACCGTCTGGCCGATCGGGTTGGTGCGGCCAAAAAGCTCCGCGACCACGGTGGTGCCGAGAACGGCCACGCGCGCGCGGCCCACGCATTCCTCCATGGTGTAAAACCGGCCGTACTGCGTGGGCGCGGAGTAAACCGCCTGGTAGCCGGGCAGGGTCCCTTCCAGCAGCGTGTTGGCGTTCTTGTCGCCATAGACCATCTGCACGCGGCCTTGGATCATGCCCGTCACGCCGGCCACGGACGGGATGCGGCCCTCGATGTTCATCGCCTCGTCCACGGTCAGGCGGCTGACCGCGCCGTAGGCCTGCTTCACGCCCAGGGTGTGCTGCGGCTGCGGCTGGATCATGAGGCGGTTGGAGCCCAGTGCGGCGATTTGGTGCTTCATCGTTTCCTGGGCGCCGCTGCCCAGCGCCAGCATGATGATGACCGCCGCGACGCCGATGATGATGCCGAGCGCGGAAAGGCAGGCGCGCAGCTTGTTGGCCAGCAGCCCGCGGCCGGCCTGGCGGAGATTGAGCAGCAACAGGTCGCGCTCGAACTTGGCCGAGGCGTCGAGCTGCCGCGCCCACAGCGACTCGTCGGAGGGAGCCGAAGCCTTGGCCGACGGCCGGCGCACATCCTCGACAATCTCGCCGTCGTGCACGCGGATGGTGCGGTCGGCATTCGCCGCGATGGAGGGCTCGTGAGTGACCAGCACCACGGTCAGGCCCTCGGCGTGCAGCTCGCGCAGCAGCGCCATGATCTCCTTGCCGCTTTGCGAATCGAGATTGCCCGTCGGCTCGTCGGCGAGGATGAGAGCGGGCCGACGGATGAGCGCGCGCGCGATGGCCACGCGCTGCTGCTGGCCGCCGGAAAGCTCGTTCGGGCGGTGGTGTCCGCGCTGGCCCAGCCCGACGCGCTGCAAGAGGTCGGCGGGATCGGAGGAGGGGCCCGCGCCCTTGGCGTAGATCAGCGGCAGCTCGACATTTTCCAGCGCCGTCAGGCGCTTGAGCAGGTGGAATTGCTGGAAGACGAACCCGATCGTCTCGGAGCGCAGGCGGGAGAGTTCCTCGTCGTCCACCTCCGCCACGTCGCGGCCGGCGATGGACACGAGGCCCGA
>CAZZYY010000127.1:0-7685 GCA_964658475.1 uncultured Candidatus Methylacidiphilales bacterium
GTTGCTCTTTCATTTTCTTCGTCGGCGGTCATAGACCGCCGCTACAGAAAGGCATCCGTGTCCGGGCCAGTTCCCCCTGATTCAAATTCAACCGTTCGACTATTTTCCCCAGCCCCAAATGGGTTTCCTTAGGGCGCCTTTCCGGGGCTCGCAACCTTGCATCCTTAGCCCGAGCAAGCCCCTAGGCCGCGACCTGTTCCCGATCGCTCGGCACCGCCGCTGCGTCATGGCGGGCTTCGCCATTCGGCTCCGCTCCGTTCTTCCGGCCGAGGAGGAAGAACATCTCCGCGTCGCCCAGGCGCTTCACCGGCTGGAGGCCGCGGGCGTGGAAGTCGTACCACGGCTCGGCGCGCGAATAGAGCTCGGCGGAAACGTTGATGTGCCCCGGCTCCCCGCTGGACTCCATGCGGCTGGCAAAATTCACGGTGGCGCCCCAGACATCGTAGCTGAACTTCCTCCGGCCGATCACCCCCGCGATGAGCGGTCCGACATGCATCCCGATCCGGATGCGCCAGCTATCCGACCCGAGCGACTGCGAGATTCGGTCGGACGCGTCGCGCATCTCCAGCGCCGCGTCGCAGATGGCGCGGATCGCGTCGCTGTGCTTCTCCGGCACGCCGGCCACCGCCATGTAGGAATCGCCGATCGTCTTGATCTTCTCCAGGCCATACCGCTCGACGATCTGGTCGAACTCGGAAAAGTAGGTGTCGAGTCGGTCAATGACCGCGCAAGGCGTCAGGCGCGCGGCCACTTGGCTGAACTTCTCAAAATCGGTGAAGAGGACAGCGGCCTCCTCGAAGAGCACCGGCTGAACGTTGCCGTTCTTCTTCAATTCATCCGCGATCTTCTCCGGCAGGATGCCGTGGAGCAGCCGAACGTTTTCCGCGAGCGCCTCCTTGAAAATGCCCTCGAAGTACTCGTACATGGCCCGCTGGTGCCGGCGGCTTTGCGTCAGGATGATCCGGTCGGCTTCGTCGGCCATCTGCGGCAGGTGACTGCGCACCGCGGCGCGCAGCAGCTCGCGCATATTGCCTTCCGACTCGAGGAAGAAAGCCACCGTGAATCCCTGCTTCTGGTAATCGAAGCGCTCGAAGGCGGCCTTCATCTCCGCTCGCATGTGCGCATGGCTTGCCTCCGTCCAGTCGCGCAGGTCGAGCAGGCGCGCCATGTAGGCGATGTTGTAGGTGACGAAGGCGCCCTCGCTGTAATCGAACTTCGCGTTCAGGTCCGACCAGGTGTGAAAAAGGTTCTCCGCCGGAACCGCTTCCTCCGGCGTGATCTCGAATTCGCGCCGCGTGCGCTCGACCAGTTCCTCGAAAATCTGCCGCACGGGCAGGTGCGGATAATCCTCGTAGAGCACGGCGTCGGGCTTTTGCAGCTCCGCCGCCAGGTGGACCAGAAAGTAGCGCGCGATTAGCTGGGCCACGGCTTCGCGCACCTCGGCTTGGAAGGGAGCAGGAGCGGCCATGCCCCCAGTTTAGTCTCCGCCGGCGCGGAGGCAATCCGGGAACGGCGGCGCGTGCCCCGGCTCGCCGGTCGCGCGGTCGTCTCCCGTGGCTGGCTGATTTATCGAATCATGCAGTCCGTTTGTTCGTCATAGAAAATGTGAACAAGCATTTTTTCTCGCTGACCCTAACGTTCGTGCTTGGGCTCAGCGGGCCTTTCTCGCCTTTGTATGCGCAGTACAATCCGCCTCCGCCGCCGGAGCAGCAGAACACCGGCGAGGCCCCCGGCATGGACCAGCAGGGGCCGCCGCCCGGTGCGCCCATGCAGGAGGATCAGGGCGCCCCGCCGCCCCCGCAGGATGCCTACACCGGCGGTCAGCCCGGCCCGGACCAGGGCCCTTCGCCTGACCAGGGACCCCCGCCCGGGCAGGGCGCACCCGACCAGGGCGCTCCAGACGATCAAGGCGCGCCGCCGCCCGACGGCTCGGATGCGGGCGACGCCAACTTCCAGACCTTCTACGATAACCTCAGTTCGCAAGGCAATTGGGTGCAGACCGACAATTACGGCTATGTCTGGCAGCCGAACGTCAGCGATTCCGATTGGCGTCCCTACTCGGCCGGCCATTGGGTCTATACGGACGAGGGCTGGACGTGGGTGGCGGACGCCAGCGAGCCGTGGGGCTGGGCGACGTACCATTATGGCCGCTGGGCGAATCTGGACGGCTACGGCTGGGTTTGGGTGCCGGGCTACACGTGGGCGCCCGCCTGGGTGAGCTGGCGTTACGGTGGCGGCTATTGCGGCTGGGCGCCCCTGCCTCCGGATACCTTTGTCGGCATCGATTTCGGCGGCGTGGGGCTCGGCTTCCACATCGGCGGCGATTGCGACACGGCCTACGACATCGGTCCGGGCTACTACAATTTCATTCCCGTCGGCTACATCGGCGAACGCGATTACCGGCGCCACTACATCGACCGCAACAACAACTTCGTGATCATCAACAACACCCGGAATGTCACCAACATCGTCGTGAATAACCAGCGCGCGGGCGGACGCTTTGGCCGGGTGAGCGTGGGCGGCCCAAACTTCTCGACCATCAACGCCCAGTCGAACTCGCCGGTGCAGCGCGCGCACCTGGCACGAAGCAACCGGGTGGGCGCGGCGAGCCTGAGCGGCAATCAACTGGCCGTTTTTGCGCCGCGGGTCCGTCCGGCGGCCGGGACGACCTTCCGCCCCAGCCGGGTGGCAGCGACCGTTGGCAATGCCCGGGTGAATTCGGGTGCCAGCATCAATCAGCCCCTGCAGGTCAATGCCCGGGTGCGGCCCCAGGCGGCAAGCCAGGCGCAGATCGCCGCCGCGCAGAACGCTCATTTCGCCACCGCGGCCCGTGTGGCCACGCCGCAGACGCATCCAACCGCGGCGCTGAACCGTCCGTTGACCTCGTATCAACCCCACGAGGCCCGCCACGCCGCCACGGGGGCGGGGAGTGCGCCCTCCGCGCCGGCAAATCGCTCGTTCGCCCCGTCGCCGACCAACTCCGGAACGCACGGGAATGCCTTCACCGGCCAGGGGGAAACTGGGGTTCACCATGCCAGCGCGGACGGCGTGAATCGTGCCGCCACCGCCGAAGCGCCCGCGACTCACCACGCGACGCAGAATGCGTTCACCCCGCAGGTTCAGCACAGCGCCTCCACGCCGCAGGCCGGGGAGGAACGCCATCACCAGACCGAGGTTCAGCACCAGGACGTGCGTCCCCAGCCGGAAGTTCAGCGCGAGGAAGTTCATGTCCAGCCGCAGGCGCAACATGAAGAGGTTCGCCCTCAACCCCAGGCGCAACGGGAAGAAGTTCGTCCGCAGCCGCAGGTTCAGCATCAGGAGCCGCATCCGCCGGCCGAGCATCATGATGCGCCGCCCCCGCAGCACGCGAATGCGCCTGCTTCGAACGGTGGCGGCGGCCATCCGGGCGGCGGCGGGGATGGCAAGAAGGACGACAAGCAGCAGCATTAGGCGCGTCGCCGCCAAGGCTCGCGGTTGCGCCAGGCGCCGCCGCGAGCGCTCTTGTCGGGCGTGGGGAACGCTTCTAACGTGAGAGCATGCCCGATTTTGATTACCAGCTTGTCGTCATTGGCAGCGGCCCGGGCGGCTACGTGGCCGCCATCCGCGCCGCGCAACTCGGCCTCAAGGTGGCCATCGTCGAGAAGGACGCGACCCTCGGCGGCACCTGCCTGAACGTCGGCTGCATCCCGAGCAAGGCGCTGCTCGCCTCGACCGAGCACCTGCACTTCGCGCGCGAACGCTTTGCCGCGCACGGGATCATCGCCCGGGACATCGGCGTCGACCTGGGCGCGATGATGAAGCGCAAGCTCGAGGTGGTGGGCAAGCTGGTCGGCGGCGTCGGTTACCTGATGAAGAAGCACAAGATCGAGGTCGTGAAAGGCTTCGGCAAGCTGGCCGATGCAAACACGGTGGAGGTCGCCGCGGAGGGCGCCGCGCCGCGCCAGCTCAAAACGCAGAACATCCTCATCGCCACCGGCAGCGTTCCGATCGAGCTGCCTTTTTTGAAGTACGACCGCCAGCGCGTGATCAACAGCGATCAGGCCATCGCGCTGGAGCAGGTGCCCAAGTCCATGCTCGTCATCGGCGCGGGCGCGATCGGGCTGGAGCTCGGCTCCGTCTGGCGCCGGCTCGGCGCGGAGGTCACCGTGATCGAGTTCCTGCCCCGCATCGCGGCCGTCGGCTTTGACGCGGAGACGTCCAAGGTCCTGCAACGCAGCCTGGAAAAGCTCGGCATCAAATTCGAGCTGAACACCAAGATCGAATCCGCGCAGGTGAACGCCAAGGGCGTCGAACTCAAAGGCAGCAACGCCGCGGGGCCGGTCTCGTACCAGGCGGACATCGTGCTGGTCGCCGTAGGCCGCAAGCCGTTCACCACCGGGCTCGAGCTGGAGAAAGCCGGCGTGAAGCTGACCGATCGCGGCCGCGTCGCGGTCAACGAACACGGACAGACCAGCGTCCCGAACATCTGGGCGATCGGCGACGTGACCGACGGCCCGATGCTGGCCCACAAGGCGCACGAGGAAGCCGTCGCCGTGGCGGAAAACATGGCCGGCAAGCCGGGCCACGTGAATTACCAGATCATTCCCGGCGTCATCTACACCGCGCCCGAGGCCGCCAGCGTCGGTCTGACGGAAGAGGAAGCCAAGGCGAAGAAGCTGGAGGTGAGCGTGGGGAAGTTTTCCTTCACCGCGAATGGCCGCGCCATCGCCGCCGACAGCACGGAAGGTTTCGTCAAGATCATCGCCGACGCGAAGACCGACCGCGTGCTGGGCGCCCACATCGTGGCCAGCAACGCCTCCGAGCTGATCGCGGAAACGGTGCTGCTCATGGAGTTCAGCGGCAGCGCGGAGGACCTCGCCCGCACGATCCACGCCCATCCGACCATGGCCGAGGCGGTGAAGGAAGCCGCGCTCGCCGTCGATGGCCGCATGCTCAGCGCCTGATGAACTCCGACCTGCTCGCCGAAGTGCTGGCGCTGCGCAATCGCTACGACGACGAGCCGATCCATTCCGACCACGTGACCAAGCTCGCGCTGGAGCTTTTCGACGCGCTGGAGCCGTGGCACAAGTACGGGGCGCGCGAGCGGGAACTGCAGGAATGCGGCGCGCTCATGCACGACATCGGCTGGTCGCAAACGCCCGAGGGCCGGGGCCATCACAAGAAATCGGCCGAGCTCATCCGCAAGCACAAGTGGCACCATCTCGCCCCGGACGAGGTCGATCTCGTCGCGGAGATCGCGCGCTACCATCGCAAGTCGCCGCCCCAGCCGAAGCACAAGCATTTCCACAAGCTCGTCCCCTCCGCCCAGCGCAAGGTGATGGTGCTCGCCGGCATCCTGCGCCAGGCCGACGCGCTCGACCGCACGCACATCCAGAAGGTCCTGGCGGTGGACGCGAAAGTGACGGAAAGCGAGATCGTGGTGCGCGTGACCTCAAAGCTGCCGTGGCCGGAGGAGAAGGCCATCTTCGAAAAGAAACGCGACATGCTCGAGAAAGTCGCGACGCGACCCGTGCGCTGCGAGAACGCGAAGTAGATAGCCGTCGCCCAGAGGCCGACGGCTACCTAAAAACTACCCTTCAGCGAAACCGAAATGCGCTGCTCGCCCCCGGCCGTCCCGGGCGCGGGATTCTGGTCCCAACTGCTGCTGTACTGGAGGCTGGCCGAAATATCGTCCTGCAACTTCACCGATGGCCCGGTGGAAAACGTCAGCTTCTCGTCCGTGGTTGAGACGGGCAGGGCGCTGGCCAGCGACGTGCCGCCCTGTGGAACGTCGGGTTGGGCCGTGCCGTTGGCGCCTGCGCCCGCCTCGGCAATCTCCACCGTGCTGCGCGTGTTCATCATCTCCGCGTAGCTGTGCCAGCTCAGCCTGTCGTCGACGAGCTGTTGCGACCAATCGGCGAAGAGCGCCTCGTTCAATTCGTGGTCGATGCCGGGAAAATCCTGGTACTGCTCCTGCCGCAGGCCCGCTTGCAGCGTCGTGTCGCCGGCCGGCTTCCAAACGAGCGATTGCTCGAAGGACGGGAGCCGCGTCGCGCCGGCATCGGGCGCCGCGGTCTCGACCAAATGGCCCTTCAGCAGCAGGCTGAGCGGCATCTTGCCCAGCGGCTTTTGCAGCTGGGCGTCGTAGGCCTGGGTCGTCACGTCGAGCCCCGGGTTGGCATCGGTGTGCGCGTCGTCGCGATTGACCGCGGCGGTAAAGACGGTGCCGAGCGGCAGCTTTGTCTCCACCGCGCAGCCCGCGCCGGTGGTGTCCGTGGGCGAGAGGCTGTTCGCGTTGGAATCCTGGTGCACGTTGCCCGTGATCTTCACTGCGTCGATCGGCTGGCAGACCGATGCGGCGCGGATCTCCGTGCCGAGCTGGTCCGGCAGGCCATCCTCGCTGGTCGAGCTGGACGAGCAGTTCAGCGACAGATGCTCGTCGATCGTGCGCGAGTAGGTGACGCTCTCCTTGTCCTGCCAGAGCGAGCCGGTGGCGAGCACCGTGAACGGATTGCTCAGGTCGACGCCGGAGGACGTCGTAAACGTGCCGTTCTGCTGCTGAGCCGCGGGCTGAAGCAGATCGTAATGGCTGAGATCGGCCGAATCGGCCGCGAATACCGCCAGCGTTCCGGCCATCGCCAGGCCTAACGTCCAGCCACATTGACGGAACGAACGATGCATGGATTTCGAGGCGGAAGCATGCCCGAGGGCGGCCTGCTCGACCAGCCAAAAGGAGGCGGGTGAACAAAGCGCAACGTGCCCGCCCTGCTCCTTGTCTCAAGGGAAAAAGCATCCTAATCTGACCTGCTTCGCATGTCGCCGCGCTACACGTTAATCATTCCCGTCGTGCAGCTTGGCGATGCGGAGCGGGCGCTGGAACAACTGCGCGGAGCCGCGCCCGCGGGCGGCTTTCAGGTCCTGGTGGCGGTCGGTCGGCATCCGGCACGTCAGCGCAACGCCGCTCTTTCCAAGTCCAGGGGGGAGATCATCGTCTTTCTGGATAACGATTGCGCCATCGGGCCGGCCTACTGGCAGGCGCTGGAACGGGCCTTTGTCCGGCCGGAGGTGGAGGTGGTCGGCGGGCCTGCGCTCCTACGCCTGGACGCGCATGGGACGGAGCTTGCCTTTCACGCGCTCCTCACACACCCGCTGGTCGTCGGGCCGGTGCGGGCGCGCTACGCGGCGCTGGGCCGGTTCCGCGCCTCCTCGCAGACGGAACTGATCCTTTGCAACATGGCTGCGCGCCGTTCCGTGTTTGAGAAAATCGGCCAGCTACCCGTCGAGCTCTACCCCAACGAGGAAAACGAGTGGCTGGACCGCGCGCAGATCGCCGGCGTCGGCATCTACTACGATCCGGAGCTGCAGGTTTTCCGCCCCCAGCGGCCCACGTGGATGGAAATGGCACGCATGCTGGTGCGCTACGGCATCGGGCGCACCAAGCAGTTGCAGGTCAGCCGCGGGCATTTCACGCCGCATCAGCTCGCTCCGCTGGTGCTGCTGCTGCCCGCGGCCGCCGTGCTAGGCGGCGCGAGGGGACTGGCGATCTTTGCCGCTGGATGGCTGGTGGCCGCGCTGGCGGTGGCCGTTTCGCTGCCGGCGCCCCTGCGCCTGGGGCAACGGGTTTATGCCGGGCTGCTCGCGCCATGTGTTCCGCTCCTCTATGCGATGGGCCAGCTCATCGGCTGGTTCCGCCCCTGGCCCGGCGC
>CAZZYY010000128.1:0-7665 GCA_964658475.1 uncultured Candidatus Methylacidiphilales bacterium
AGAAAGCGGGAGCGGGTGACGAGACTCGAACTCGCGACATCAACCTTGGCAAGGTTGCACTCTACCAACTGAGTTACACCCGCATGGACCATGCGTTCCCGCTCCGATGAGCGGAGGGATACGATACGAAAGCGTGCGGGGGTGACAAGCGAAAAGCGTGTGCCTGGCGGCCGCGCTTTCCCGCGGGAGCGACGATCGTCGATTGGCCGGTCGCCACGCGTCGGCCCATTTTGATTGTCCGGGTGGGACCGCGGGCGTAAGGTTTTCGGTTTCCCCGCTTGCCATGCATGCCCGCTTGTTTCCGTCGCGCGAGGAGTTTCGCGCCTTGGCGCAGCAGGGCAACCTGATCCCGGTTTACCGCGAGATCATTGCGGACATGGAGACGCCGGTTTCGGCTTACCAGAAGATCGACACGGGGGACCATTCGTTTCTCTTCGAATCGGTGGAAAAGGGCGGGAAATTCGCTCGCTATTCCTTTCTCGGTGCCAGCCCGAACCTGATTTTCCAGGCGCGAGGAAAAGAGATCACGCTGCGCGAGGGCCGGGAGAAACGGGCCTACGTCTGCGAGGGCGATCCACTGCATGAGCTGGAGCGATTGATGGCCAGCTATCGTCCCGTCGCGCACGATGAGCTGCCGCTGTTTTACGGCGGCGCGGTCGGGTACCTGGGGTTCGAGGCGGTCACGCAGTTTGAGCCGACCGTGTCGCGCGCGAAGCTGGACGACCTTGGCGTGCCGGACGCCTACTTTTTCGTGACCGATACGCTGCTGATTTTCGATCATCAGGAACGCCGGATCAAGATCGTGGCGAACGCGCATGTGGCCGACCCGGCGCGGGCCGATGCTGCCTATGACGAGGCAGTCGTGAAGATCGGGGAACTCGAGGCGCGGCTGGAACGGCCCGCGCGGGCGCGGCTTCTGCCGATCATGTCCGAACCGGCGCCGCTCGAGCCGAAGATGAACATGACGCGCGAGCAGTACGTCGCGATGACTGAGGCGATGCAGGAATACATCCGCGCGGGCGATATTTTTCAGGTCGTTCCGTCGCAGCGGTTCGAGGTGCCCTTCGATGGCGCGCCGCTCGATCTCTACCGCGCTCTGCGGCTGGTGAACCCGTCGCCCTATATGTTTTGCGTGAAGCTGGGCGGCCTGGCGCTGGTCGGCGCATCGCCGGAGTTGCACGTGCGCTGCGAGGCGGGGAGGGTCCAGATTCGGCCCATCGCCGGAACGCGTCCGCGCGGCCAGACGCCCGACGAGGACGACCGGCTCTGCGCGGAGTTGCTGGCCGATCCCAAGGAACGCGCGGAGCACGTCATGCTCGTCGATCTGGCGCGCAACGACGTGGGCCGCGTGTGCAAATTCGACACCGTGCGGCTGACCGACTTCATGATCACGGAGCGCTACTCGCACGTCATGCACATCGTTTCCAACGTCGAGGGCGAGCTCAATCCCGGCCATAGCGCCTACGACGTCATGCGCGCCACGTTCCCGGCCGGCACCGTCAGCGGCTCGCCGAAGATCCGCGCCATGCAGATCATCGCCGACCTGGAGCCCACCTGCCGCGGCACCTACGCCGGCGCGGTCGGCTACTTCGGTTTCTCCGGCAATCTCGATTCCTGCATCGCCATCCGCACCGTGCTGCTCAAGGGTGGGAAAGCCTACCTGCAAGCCGGCGGCGGCCTCGTCGCCGACTCAACGCCGCTGGGCGAGTACCAGGAATCGCTCAACAAGGCCAAGGCCGGGCTCAAGGCGCTGGCGATGGCCAAGCAGTTCTAGATTAAGTCCCCCCATGCTCCTGATCATCGATAACTACGACTCCTTCACCTACAATCTCGTCCAGTATTTTGGCGAGCTGGGAGCGGAGCCGGTGGTGAAGCGCAACGACGAGATCACCGTCGCCGAGATCGAGCAGATGCGCCCGGACGCCATCGTCATTTCGCCCGGCCCCTGCACGCCCAGGGAGGCGGGAATCTCCAACGACGTCATCCGCGAGATCGGGCCGAAGCTCCCGGTGCTCGGAGTCTGCCTGGGGCATCAGTGCATCGGCCACGTCTTCGGCGCCGACGTCGTGCGCGCCGGCCGGCTCATGCATGGGAAAACCTCGCCCATCCTGCACGACAACGAGGGCGTCTTCGCCGGATTGCCGAGCCCCTTCGACGCCACGCGATATCACTCCCTCATCATCGATCCGCCCACCGTGCCGGACTCGCTTGTGGTCAACGCCCGCACGGCCGAAAATGAAATCATGGGCGTGCGCCACAAGACCTACCCGATCCACGGCGTGCAGTTCCATCCCGAGTCGATCCTGACCCGGCACGGCAAGGAACTGCTGAAGAATTTCCTCACCCTGAGCGAAGCGTTCCAGGCGCGGAACTGATTTTGACGGAATTAACGGAATTACCAAATTCGAGTTCCTGATTTCAGAAGTTTCCGCCCGTTAATTCCGTTCATTCCGTCCAAAACCATGCAACGCCTCCTCTCCCACCCCGCCTACAAAATGGCGTGCGACCAGTTCGACGCCGTCGCCGACTTCCTCGAGATGCCCGTCGCGCTGCGCGAGCGCACCAAGCTCCCCAAGCGCATGCTCACCGTCTCGCTCCCGGTCAAGATGGACTCCGGCGAGGTAAAGGTCTTCCTCGGCCACCGCGTGCAGCATCACCTCACACTCGGGCCGACCAAGGGCGGCTTGCGTTTCCACCAGGACGTCGAGCTGGGCGAGGTCGCCGCACTCGCCATGTGGATGAGCTGGAAATGCGCCCTGGCCGACCTGCCCTACGGCGGCGCCAAGGGCGGCGTGCAGGTCAACCCGCGCGAGCTCTCCCTGGGCGAGCTCGAACGGCTCACGCGCCGCTACACCAGCGAAATGGTCCCGTTCATCGGCCCGCAGACCGACGTCATGGCGCCCGACATGGGCACCAACGAGCAGGTCATGGCCTGGATGATGGACACCTACTCGCACCAGATCGGCCATGCCGTGCCCAGCATCGTCACGGGCAAGCCGGTCAGCCTCGGCGGCTCGCTCGGCCGCAAGGAAGCCACCGGCCGCGGCGTCGCCTTTCTTATCAACCGCGTGGTCGACCTGCTCAAGATGCCGGGCGACTCGCGCGTCATCGTGCAGGGCTTCGGCAACGTCGGCAGCTACGCCGCGCTCGCGCTGGCCAAGTTCGGCTCGCGCATCACCGGCGTCAGCGATGTCAGCGGCGGCGTCTTCAATCCGAAGGGGCTCGACCTCGCCGCACTGCAGGAGCATGTCGAACGCCAGGGCGTCGTGGCCGATTTCAAGGGCGGCGATCACTTGTCCAACGAGGAACTGCTCATTCAGCCATGCGACGTCCTCGTGCCCGCCGCGCTCGACCAGGTCATCACCGAAAAGAACGCCGGCCAGATCCAGTGCCGCATCCTGGCCGAAGCCGCGAACGGTCCCACCACCGTGGCGGCCGATGCCATCCTGCGCCAGCGGCCGGAAATCTTCGTCATCCCCGACATCCTCTGCAATTCCGGCGGCGTCATCGTCAGCTATTTCGAGTGGGTGCAGGACCTGCAGAGCTTCTTTTGGTCCGAGCAGGAAATCTTCGACAAGCTCTACCGCATCCTCGGCACCACGCTCGATACAGTGCTGCGCGAGGCCAAGGCCAAGAACATCGATCACCGCACCGCGGCACTCTCCCTCGGCATCCAGAAGGTCGTTCGCGCCAAGCAGCTCCGGGGCCTTTTCCCGTAACGTGCATCGATGGAAAAACGGGCTAGCATTCCAGTGATGAAACTTTTGCCTCGCTGGAGAGCGCGGGCCCGGGTCTGCCTCGGCGCGGCGCTGATCGTGATCGGCAGCGCAACCACATTCGCGCAGGACAATCCGAATGACGCCTCGCCCGGCCTCCTCGCCTCCGGCGGCGCAAAGCCCACCGGCCGGGCGATCACGCTCAGCGATTTCGGCGCGGAAGACCTGGGCTACCTCGCCATTCCCGCCACGCCGCCCAGCGTCGGAATCGTCCTGGTGCCGGACGCCTACGGCCTCGACGACTTCACCAAGCAGGAGGCCGACCGGCTGGCAGGCGAGGGGTATCTCGTCGTCGCCGTCGATATCTATAATGGCAAGCAGATGAACGATCCCGGCCTCATCGCCAACATGGTCTCCAACCTCGACGGCCCCACCGTGATGAAGACCGTGGAAGCCGGCGTGCGTCTCTTCCACGAAAGCCCGAAGTTCCACGTCGACCACGTTGTCATGGTCGGCTGGGGCGTCGGCGCCAACTATGTCTGGCAGGCCACGAGCAGCGCCTACGCCCCGGACGGCGCGGTCATGTTTTACGGCCCCGTGCAAACCAGCGCGGTGACCAGGACGCCCATTCCGGTCTGTGCGCTTTACTCCGACCGCGATCCGGCGGTGACCCGCGATTCCGTCCTGAATTTCCAGCACACGTTGCGCGATGAGGGAAGCGACTTCACCGCCTGGTTCATCGCCGCCGCCCCCGGCTGGTCCAATCCCCAAAGCAAAGCCTACAGCCCCGGCGAAGACCGCGAGGCCTGGAAAGTCGCCGAGCCCTTCATCCTGCGCATCGCCACCGAGCCGCCCAAGAAGTACGGCCCCTCCGAAATGGACAAGGTCAAAGCCAGCGTCAAGAACCTCTGGCGCCAACTCTAGTCAACCGGCGAGCCCCCTCAGGTAGCCGGCGACCTCCGGGCGCCGGCCGGTCGCGCAGCGACCGGAATGCCTTCCTGTCCTTCAATCCGCCCAGCAGCAACCGAAACACCCACCACCCACCCCTTGCCCCTCGCCAACGCGCGGCGTATCTTTCGCGCTCATGGAACCCTGGCGCTTGATCGAACACGGTGCCAACTCTCCCGCCTACAATATGGCCGTCGACGAGGCGCTGCTGCGCGAAATCCAGTCCCCCGTCCTGCGCCTCTACGGCTGGAACATCCCCGCCGTCAGTCTCGGTTATTTCCAGCCCGCGATCCTCGCGCCAGCGGCCCGCCCCTTCGTCCGGCGCTACACCGGCGGCGGCCTCGTCGATCACGCGCACGACATGACCTACACCGTTGTCATCCCCCGCGAACACCCGTGGATGGACCTCTCCGCGCCGGAAAGCTACGAGCAAATCCACCTCGGCGTGCAGGCCGCGCTCGCCGCCTGCGACATTGTCAGCGAGCTCACCCCCACTGCCAGCACGGCGGAATCCGAGGCCTGCTTCCAGAAACCCGTCCGCTTCGACCTCGTCGCCGCCGACGCCAAGCTCAGCGGCGCCGCCCAGCGCCGCACGCGCGAAGGCATGTTGCACCAGGGCAGCATCCTGCTTCCCGATCCCGCGCGCAACACCGACCTCCGCCGCGAATTTCCCCGCGCCTTCGCCGCGCGACTCAACCTCACGCTCAAGCCCAGCGAGCTCACGCCCCAAGAAGAAACGCGTGCCGGCGTGCTCGAGCGCGACAAGTACGCAACCGAAAGCTGGAACAAAGCGCGTTCGCAAGGTGAGTCACCGGCAACCCGGTAGCCCTCAGCCAGGTAGCCGGAGACCTCCGGGCGCCGGTCGGTCGCGAATACGTCTCCTCCTCGGACCGGCGCTCGGAGAGCACCGGCTACCTGAAAAACCACCGTGCGGCAGGCGAAAACCTCCGAAGGTAGCCGGCATCGGCCCGATGCCGGAGCCGCAGCAGCGGCGGAATCTTAAACCTACGGATTCGCCGACCCGTCATAAGAGTAGCGCTTAATATCGCGCCACCTCCGGCGCCTCTTCGGACCCCGCGAAAGCTTTCCGGACCAGACATAGCTAAGCCGATGAGGGCGCCCCCTGTCTTTTTTTAAGCCCGATAAGTCCCCCACGCCGTGCAGCTCCAAATAGGGCGAAAATACCTCTGAAAAATCGCCGTTACTTGTTGTGAGCGGGGCCGATTTTCCGGTATGATGACCGGCTTATGGCAGACCCCAAGAAGACAGGTTCCTCCGAGAGTGGCGACGAAAATTTGAAGTTCGATTCCGGCGTCAAGGCCGGCTCCTACGACGCGTCGAAACTCGGCAAGCTGGAGGGTCTGGAAGCAGTCCGGAAGAAGCCCGGCATGTACATCGGCGGCACCGATGAACGGGCGCTGCACCATTGTATTTCCGAGGTGCTGGACAACTCGATCGACGAGCACCTCGCCGGCTACGGCAGCGCAGTCAAGGTCACTGTCCACGTCGACGGTTCCATCTCCATCGCGGACGAGGGCCGCGGGATTCCCGTCGATATCCATCCCACCTACAAGATCCCCGGCGTGGAGATGGTGCTCACCACCCTGCACTCCGGCGGCAAGTACGGGCAGGGCGGCTACATCTTTTCCGGCGGCACGCACGGCGTCGGCGCCAAGTGCGTCAACGCCGTCTCGGAATGGTTCGAGGTGCAGGTCTCGCGCGACGGCAAGGTCTACGCCATGGAGTTCGAGCGCGGCAAGACGATGAAGAAGCTCGAGGTCATCGGCAAAAGCAAGCAGACCGGCACCGAGATCACCTTCAAGCCCGACCCCGAGATCTTCAAGGAGACGGTCGAGTTCAAGAAAGACCTCATCGTCGGCCGCCTGCGCGAGCTCGCCTTCCTCAATCCCGGCCTGGAGATCTTCTTCAAGGACGAGCGGACCGAGGAGGAGGCCGAACGCTTCTTCTACAAGGACGGCGTCGAGGAGTTTGTGAAGCAGCTCGGCAAGAGCAAGCAGGTCATCCACCCCAAGCCCATCCGCGTCTCGCGCGTGAAGGAGGCCGCCGTCATCGTCAACGAGGTGCCGCAGCCGGTGAAGGTCGACATCGTCCTCCAGTACAACGATTCCTACACCGACCAGATTCTCTGCTTCACCAACACGATCAACAATCCCGACGGCGGCTCGCACCTGGCCGGCTTCCGCTCCGCGCTCACGCGGGCGATCAACCAGTACGCCAAGTCCAACAACCTCCTCAAGGACAAGGATCCCGCCATTTCCGGCGACGACGTGCGCGAGGGCCTCGTGGCCGTCATTTCGCTGCTCCATCCCGACCCCAAGTTCGAGTCCCAAACCAAGGTGAAGCTCCTTTCGCCCGAGGTGGAAGGCATCGTTTCCTCCGCCACCTACGAGAGCCTGATGTCGTTCTTCGACGGCAACCCCGGCATCGCCAAGAAGATCATCGAGAAGGTGCTCAACGCCGCCCGGGCGCGCGAGGCCGCCCGGCGCGCGCGCGAGGCGGTGCGCAAGACGGCGCTCTCCGGCGGCGGCCTGCCCGGCAAGCTGGCCGATTGTTCCAGCCGCAACCCCGAGGATTCCGAGCTCTTCATCGTCGAGGGCGACTCGGCCGGCGGCTCGGCCAAGCAGGGCCGCAACCGCAACAACCAGGCCATCCTGCCCATCAAGGGCAAGATCCTGAACGTGGAGAAGGCGCGCTTGGATCGCGTGCTGCAGAACACCGAAATCCGCAGCCTCATCACCTGCGTCGGCACCGGCATCGGCGACGGCGGCGAGGGCGCCTTCAACCTCGAGCGGCTGAAGTACCACAAGATCATCATCATGACCGACGCGGACGTGGACGGTTCGCACATCCGCACCCTGTTGCTGACATTTTTTTTCCGCCAGATGCCCGAGCTGGTGAAGAAAGGTTTTGTCTACATCGCGCAACCGCCGCTCTTCCTCATCAAGCGCAAGAAGCGCGAGGAATACGTGGAAGGCGAGGC
>CAZZYY010000129.1:0-4598 GCA_964658475.1 uncultured Candidatus Methylacidiphilales bacterium
ACGAAGATTACTGACGTTCCTCTGCACACGACCGACAAGCGCGTTGCCCAACAAAAACTGGAGGAGATAGTTAAGAACAGGCAGCTTGAGTCCGCTGGCCTGTTGCCGCCAGAAGCGCAGCGCATTGCCCAGCAGACACCGTTGCTCGATCATCTGAAAGACTACCTCGCCGATCTGTCCGCCATGGGCCGCGATCCCGAGTACATTTACATCGTCGATAAACAGATTCGGAAACTGCTCCAGGAATGCCGCTGGACCGGATTGCCGAGTGTTACTTCCGATTCGTTCCTGAAGTGGCGCAGCCGGCAACGAGGCAAGGCACCCAAGACTCTGAACGACTACCTGGCCTCCTTATCTGGTCTTCTCCGTTGGATGGAACGGAACGAACGGCTGGAGAAAAATCCGCTCCGGCTTGTCCAGAAGGTTCAAACCAACGGACGTCAGGTACGCCACCGCCGCGCCTTTACCCACGAGGAAATGCAGCGGTTGCTGGCCGTTGCTGGTGCTCGCAAGGTCGTCTATCTTGCCGCCGTTTACACGGGGCTTCGCCGGGGCGAACTTTCCAAGCTGCTTAAGAGCGATCTGCACTTGGATGCCAGCCAGCCCTTTATGAACGTGCGTGCTTCGACTACGAAGAACCACAAACAGGCGACAATCGCCGTTCACCCTGATCTCTTGCCCGAGCTGCGGGAGTTGCTGGCTAAACTTCCCGCCCGCGAAACCCGTGTGTTTGCCGATTTGCTTCCCACGATGGACACCTTTCGTGCGGACCTGAAAGCGGCCGGCATTGAGTTTGTCGATGCGCAGGGGCGCCGCGCCGACTTCCACGCTCTGCGCCACACGCTGGCAACGAACCTCATGCTTGCCGGAACCTCGCCGCGCATCGCCATGGAGATCATGCGCCACAGCGACATTAAGCTCACGACCAAGACCTACACCGATGCAGGTCTTCTTCCTTTGGCAGAAACCGTAATCAATCTGCCGAGCCTCACAAAATCGGCGAAACCTAGCGAGGCAGACTCACAAATAGACTCACAAAGATTGTTCCGGGCTGGTGCTGACCTGTCCGGCAAGGTCACTGATTCGACCAAAGAGCACTACTTGGAACTACCTAGTATTGAGGGAGATAGTCACGAAAATTCCGAGCTAGTCACGACCTGTCCGGAAAATGAAGAAAGCTGCCGCGCTAGGACTCGAACCTAGAACACCCAGATCCAGAATCTGGTGTGCTACCAATTGCACCACGCGGCAAAATTGAAGCAGATGGCCTGGCGGCTTATCTGCGGGTGGATCAGGATAAAAGCTGCGGGGCGGGTGGCAAGGCGAATCGCGCAGGCGGGATCAGGCTGAGGGAGGAAGCTTGGCGTGGTCGAATGCGAGGTTAGAAGTCGGCGTTGTTCCAGCCGTGATAGGAATGGTCCTGAGTGGTGTCGGGGGCGGTTTGCCTCGTGTAGTCGAGGTCGGCATCGCTTGTCGCGCAACCGGTCTGCGCGGCGATCACGACGACGAGCGCGAGAAACCGCGGCCACCAAACCCGGTAGAGGGCGAGGGTGAGAAGAGCGCGAAGGGCGGAGGTCATAGGGACGCTACTTTCGCGGAGCGGCCCCGGTGTTTCAACTTTTTAGGACAAACGACCGCGGACGCGGGCACGGGCGAACGGGAAGGCATCCGTTGAGATCAACCCTAATTTTCGTGTGCGCACCGCATTTACCCTCCGGAAAGTGTCCACGACGGTGCAGGAGAGGTGGCGCGCGGAGAGGTCGTGAGTATGGTGATGTTCCATGAATCGTTTGGCCGGAGAAAAATCGCCCTACTTGTTGCAGCACGCGGCCAATCCGGTCGATTGGTTTCCGTGGGGCGAGGAGGCGTTTGCCAAGGCCCGGGCGGAGGACAAGCCCATCTTCCTGTCGGTGGGCTACTCGACCTGCCACTGGTGCCACGTGATGGAGCATGAGTCGTTCGAGTCCGCGGCGATCGCGGCCTTTCTCGCCGAGCATTTTGTCAGCATCAAGGTGGACCGCGAGGAGCGGCCGGATGTGGACCAGGTTTACATGACCTTCGTGCAGGCGACGACGGGCCACGGCGGTTGGCCGATGAGCGTGTGGCTGATGCCGGACCTGCGGCCGTTCTTCGGCGGCACCTATTTCCCGCCGACAGATGTGCCCGGGCGGCCCGGTTTCATCACGGTCCTGCGCCGCGTGGCGGAGCTGTGGAAGACGCAGCGCGACCAGATCGAGGACAAGGCGCATACGTTGCTGGAGGCGTTGCGCGAGGCCCAGCAGGAGGCGGCGACGGAGACGAATGACGACTGGTCTCCCAAGGCGGCGCTGGAGGCGGCGGTGAATCAATACGCGCGGATGTTCGATGCGCAGGAAGGCGGCTTCGGCGGCGCGCCGAAGTTTCCTCGGCCGGTGAATTTGCAGTTCCTGCTCGCGCGCGCCGCCACGCGTGAGCCGGGCACAGCGCCGGCCGGCGCGATGGCGCAGTTCACGCTCCGCAAGATGGCGCGAGGCGGGATGTACGATCAGCTGGGCGGCGGCTTTCACCGCTACTCGGTCGACGGGCGCTGGCATGTGCCGCACTTCGAGAAGATGCTCTACGATCAGGCGCAATTGGCGCAGGTCTATCTGGCGGCGCACCAGTTCTCCGGAGAGGACTTCTTCGCGCATGTCGCGCGCGAGACGCTCGATTATGTGGAGCGCGATCTCTCTCATCCGGACGGCGGTTTCTATTCGGCGGAGGACGCAGACAGTCTGCCCGCCGCCGATGCCGCGCGGAAGCTGGAGGGTGCCTTCTATGTTTGGACCGAGGCGGAGCTCACCCAGACGCTGGGACCGGAGCGGGCGGCGGAGTTTGGCCGGCTCTTTGGCGTGCGGCCGGATGGCAACGTTGAGGTGGATTCCGATCCCCACGGCGAGCTGGCGGGCCGGAACGTCCTGCATTGGCGCGGCTGGGGCGATGACCGTTCGGCGGAGCGCGAGGCGCGGTGGCTGGAGGATCGCGCCGTGCTGCTGGCTCGGCGCGACCAACGGCCCCGCCCGCATCTCGACGACAAGATCCTCACGGCGTGGAACGGGCTGATGATCGGCGCGTTTGCGCGCAGCGCGGCGATCCTGGGCGAGGCGCGTCACTTGCTGGCGGCGCAAAAGGCGGCCCGGTTCATTCGCGATCGTCTGTTCGATGCGGCCGGCGGCACGCTGCGCCGGAGCTGGCGCGAGGGCGCATCCGACATTCACGGGTTCGCCAGCGATTACGCGTTCCTGATCAGCGGGCTGCTCGACCTCTATTCCGCGGATTACGATCTCAGCTGGCTGACGTGGGCGCGGCAGTTGCAGGACGCGATGGATCTCCACTTCTGGGACCAGGTGCGCGGCGGTTACTTTTCCACGCGCGACAGCGACCCAACCATTCTGCTGCGGCTCAAGGAGGACTACGACGGCGCGGAGCCGGCACCCACGTCGGTCGCGGCCGTGAATCTATGGCGCCTGGGCCGCCTTTTTCACAACGACACCATGCTGGCGCACGGGCGCCATGCGGTGCGCGCATTTTCCCGTCGACTGGACGAGCAGCCGTTCGGCATGCCGCTGCTGCTGACGGCCGCCGCTTGGCTGGAAATGCCGCCGGCTCACTTGATCCTGCACAGCCCGGATCGGAATCATCCCTCGCTCCCCGCCATGCGGGCCGAGGCCAATGCGCGGTTGCTCCCGCACATGACGGTGCTCCTGATCGCGGATGAGGCGTCGCGCGAGTTCTTCGCGCAGCGGCACTCGATCGTCGCCCACCTGCCGGCGACGGTATCCGAGCCCACGGCCTACGTTTGCGAAAACTACGTTTGCCAGCTGCCGGTCACGCGTCCGGAGGCGTTGCGGAAATTGCTTCAGAACGTGCGGTGACCGGGAGGGGTTGGCTCCCGCATCTCAGCCTGTTCCTTTCGCCGGGAACCGCTACCGTGTTAGCTCCCCGATGGACTACAAATCGACCCTGCTCCTGCCGAAGACCGACTTTCCCATGCGCGCGGAATTGCCGAAGCGCGAGCCGGAAATGCTCGCCCGCTGGCGGGCCGAGAAGATTTACGGCCAGCTCATGGACGCACGCGCGGAGGCGGAGCCTTTCGTCCTGCATGACGGTCCGCCCTTCGCCAACGGCGATGCCCACATGGGCCACGCGCTGAACATGGTGCTGAAGGATCTTGTGCTGAAAGTGCAGAACATGAGCGGCCGCCGCGCGCCCTTCGTGCCAGGGTGGGACTGCCATGGGCTGCCGATCGAGTTCAAGGTGATGAAGGAGCTCGGCGCCGCGGAAACCGACCCGGTGAAGATTCGCGAGAAGTGCGAGGCGACCGCGCGGCACTTCATCGCCGTGCAGAGCGGGCAGTTCCAGCGGCTCGGCATCTTGGGCGACTGGGACGATCCGTACCTGACGCTTGATCCCGCCTACGAGGCCGAGACCCTGCGTGTTTTCGCCACGCTGGTGGGCAAGGATTTGGTCTATCAGGCTCTGCGGCCCGTGCTCTGGAGCACCGGTGCGCAAACCGCCTTGGCCGAGGCGGAAATCGAGTACAAGGAGAAGGTCGATCCTGCCATTTTCGTGAAGTTTCC
>CAZZYY010000129.1:4698-7656 GCA_964658475.1 uncultured Candidatus Methylacidiphilales bacterium
CGCCAGGTCTACGCCGCTGACTTCGTCACCGCCGACGCGGGCACCGGCATCGTCCACATCGCACCGGGCCACGGGCAGGATGACTACCAACTCGGCCAACAGCACGGCCTGCCCGCGCTGGCTCCGGTGGATGATCGCGGCTGCCTGACCGCGGAGTTCCTGCCCGCCACCGCCGCGGACGACGTGAAGGCGCTCGTCGGCCAGTATGTCTTCAAGGCGAATGCCGCCATCATCGAGATTCTGAAGACGCGCGGAGCGCTTTTCGCACAGCAGGATTACTCCCACGACTACCCGCACTGCTGGCGCTCGAAAACGCCGATCGTGTACCGCGCGATCAAGCAGTGGTTCATCAAGGTCGACGCCTTTCGCGCGGATGCGCTGGCGGCCATCGACGGCGTGAGGTGGATTCCCGAGTCGGGGCGCAACCGCATCCGCGGTGCAGTGGAAAGCCGGCCCGATTGGTGCATCTCGCGCCAGCGCACCTGGGGCATTCCCCTGCCCGTCTTCTACGGTGAGGGCGGCCAGCCGCTGATCAGCGAGAAGACAATTCGCGCCTTTGCCGACCTGGTGGAAAAAGAGGGCGCGGGCATCTGGTTCTCGCGCAGCGCGGACGAACTCGCCGCGGCGCTCAACCTGCCGCTGGGCCTGCGCAAGGGGCGCGACACGCTCGACGTCTGGATCGATTCCGGCACGAGCTGGGCCGCGGTTTCGCAGCGGAGGCCGGAACTGACCTACCCCGCCGATCTTTACCTGGAAGGCAGCGACCAGCACCGCGGCTGGTTCCAGTCCTCGCTGCTCACCTCGGTCGCGGTCACGGGCCATGCGCCCTATCGCGCCGTCCTGACCCACGGCTTTCTCGTCGACACCGACGGAAAGAAGCTGTCGAAATCGAATACCGGTTACCAGAAGCCGATCGACCTCCTCTCGCTGGTGAAGGAACACGGCGCCGACGTCATCCGCTTGTGGGTTTCCAGCCAGGACTACCAGGGCGAGATCCCTTTCTCGAGCGACATTTTCGCGCGCGTGGCCGATGCTTATCGCTCCATCCGCAACACGCTACGCATCCTGCTCGGCAATCTTGCCGACTTCGATCCCGCAAAGGACGCGGTGCCGGCGCAAACCTGGACGACCCTCGATCGATTCATCGACGCGCGGTTCCAGGGTCTCGTGCTCACCACTTTAAAGCAGTACCAGAACTACGAATATTCGCAGGTCTACCAAATGATCACCAAGTTCTGCGCGGTGGATCTCTCCGCCATCTATATCGACGTGATGAAAGACCGCCTTTATTGCGACGCCCCAAACAGCCCGCGCCGCCGCGCCGCGCAAACCGTGATGCATCGCGTTCTCGACGGGCTGGTCAAGCTGCTCGCGCCGATCCTCGCCTTCACCGCGGAGGAAGCCTACGCCGCCGCCGGGCATCCCTCCTCCGTTCATCTCGAGCTTTTTCCGACGGCGGAAATGGGAGTGTCTAACATGGAAGATGAAACTCACGGCTGGCGCCTGCTCGACCTGCGCTCGCGCGTGAACGAGAAGCTGGAGGAGGCCCGCCGCGCCAAGAAGATCGGCAAGAGTCTCGAGGCGCACGTGGTCCTCGCCGGCTTCGACCCCGCAACGCTGAACGAACCGGCAGAAACGCTGGCGGAGCTTTTCATCGTCTCCCAAGTCCAGTTCCAAACCGGCGGTGACGCGGAAACGATCACCGTGAGCCGGGCGGAGGAGCATGGCGACGGCAAATGCATCCGCTGCTGGCGCTACTATCCCCCTTCGGAATTGGGGACGAATCCGGACCATCCCGAGCTGTGCGCCCGCTGCTCGGAGGCGGTTTCGTTCTCCCCGGCCTGACCTGCATCACGCATTCTTTTTTTCCTACTGATGGCATATTTTGCCCGACAAGGAACGTCCGCTGCGGATTCGGCCTCCTCCTAACCTCTGAAAACTGCGAAGGGTTTACGCTCGTACGCAGTTGGCACAAGCATCGCTTTTTACAGGCATGCCTCCGTCTCAGGAAGACACCATGATCGCCGCCCATCCGGCCCGGCCGCTGAATCTTCTTTTCGAGGAAGTCAGCGAGTCTCCGGGAAGGGACTCGACCGTCGTTGAGCGTTGCCGCGCCCTCTTCCGCACTTTTGGTCAGCGCGTGACCTCGTTCGACCTCAGCCGCCAGATCTACGGTTAAGCCCGCGCGGGTCGCCCTCGACAAGTCCGCTGGAGCGGCGAAAGTGAAACGTCCGCGCGGCGGGCGGCATGATCATCGGCGTCCCCAGGGAAATCAAAAACGAGGAACATCGCGTCGGCCTGCTGCCGGATGGCACGGCCCGCTTGGTCTCGCGCGGGCACCAAGTCGTGGTAGAGCGCGGCGCAGGCCGCGACGCCGGTTTTCCCGACGAGGAGTATGCGGCCGCCGGCGCGCAAATGGCCGCGACGCATGCGGAGCCGTTCCTGCGCGCCGAGCTGATCGTGAAGGTCAAGGAGCCGGTGTCCGAGGAGTACGGCCTGCTCGACAAGAGCAAGACGCTTTTCACCTACCTGCATCTTGCCGCCAACCGGCCGCTCACCGACGCGCTGATGCAGTCGGGCACGACGGCGATCGCGTATGAGACGGTCACGTTGCACGGCCGCCTGCCGCTGCTCGAGCCCATGAGCGAGATCGCCGGGCGGATGTCGGTCATCGTCGGCGGTCATTTTCTCGCCCGGCCGCACGGCGGCAGTGGCGTGCTGCTCGGCGGCGTGCCCGGCGTCCTGCCCGGGCGCGTGGTCGTGCTGGGCGGCGGCACTTCGGGCATCAACGCGGCGCGGATGGCCACCGGGCTCGGCGCGGAGGTGACGATCCTCGAAGTCGACCTGGAACGGATGCGCTTCCTCGACATCACCATGGGCGCGGCGCATACGCTCTACTCCACCGAAGCGCATCTGGCCGGGTTGATGCCCTCGGTCGACCTCCTCATCGGCGCGGTG
>CAZZYY010000130.1:0-7610 GCA_964658475.1 uncultured Candidatus Methylacidiphilales bacterium
TGCCGGTGGCGAACATGTTGAACGCGCCCGCCATGCAGGTGTGGCTGTCGGTGCCAAAGAGCACCTCGCCCGGGCGCAGGTGGCCCTTGGCCGGCAGCGCCGTGTGGCACACGCCGGCGTAGCGCGCGCCGAACTGCTTTTTGAGCTGGCCGCGCGACTGGTCGAAAATCCAGTGCCCGTTCGGGTCGTCGATCACGTCGTAGAAATAGGGCAGCCCCTGCTCCTGCACGAAGGCGCGCAGGATGTCCACGTTGCGGTTGGAGAGCGAATCGGCGGTGAAGATGTAGTGGTCCGGGATGATGACGATTTTTTGCTTGTCCCAGACCGGCGCCGTCTTGCCGAACTCGCGCTTGAAGACGCCGATGGTGCCCGGCCCGCACACGTCATGGGTCAACAGCACATCGGTCTCGACCCATACATTGTCGCCCGGCGCGACATGGGCCTTTCCGCTGGCCCGCGCCAGCAGCTTTTCGGTAAGAGTCATAAGAGGGAGAAGGTATCTCAGGGTCGCCCTGTTGTCATCCCCTCTTCCACGGCGGTTTGAGCTGCCAACCAGCGCGGGAAGGAGCTACAGTCTGCCCTATGGCGCCGGAGACCCGCTGGAAACAACGCTTCCAAAGTTTCAGCCGCGCCCATGAGCTCCTGAAGCAGGCGCACGAGGCCGGGGTGCTTTCCGACCTGGAAAAGGAAGGGATGATCCAACGATTCGAGTACACCTTCGAGCTCGGCTGGAAGTGTCTGAAGGATTTGCTGGAGGCAGGGGGCGTGACCATTTCGCCCCTGACGCCGCGGCAGGTGATCAAGGAGGCCTTCGCCGCGAAGATTATCCCCGACGGCCATTTGTGGATGGAGATGCTCGACCGGCGAAACTTGCTTTCGCATACCTACAATCCCGTGGCCTTGCAACAAGCCGTCGATGCGGTCTCGCGCTATCTCGCCGCTTTCGCTCTCTTGCATGAGTATCTTTCCTTGAAGGAAAAGACATGAACTGCGGCCTGTCGCACCGCGACCTCGACCTTATGGGGGGGGTTTTTCAGCGTCACCCGAAGCTAGCGGAAGTGAAGCTGTTCGGTTCTCGCGCCCTTGGCACGCATCGGCCCTCGTCTGATATTGATCTCGCGGTATGGGGCCTGGACGAGATGGACGGTCAACGACTTGCTTCCGACTTGGACGAGTTGCCCCTGCCCTACAAATTCGACGTGATTTCGATGGCGACCCTGCCGCACGCGCCGCTGCGCGAGCACATCGAGGACGTGGGCCAGACCCTTTATCGCGCCGAGGTCCGAGGCAAAACAGGTAAAGGCGACGTTGAGCTAAATCACCGCGGGAGGAGCTAACCCATGACCACTTACCTTGCCATGTTTTGCACCAGCGTGAGTTTTTTGACGATCACGCACCTGTGGGTGGTCCATCGGCGCGATTCACCGACGAAGAAGCTGCTCTGGAGTTGTATCCTCTGCGTTCCTTCATCGGCTGGATTTTCTACGGCGGATTCTACACGCCGTTGGAGGAGAACAGCACCAAGTACCCCCCTAATTATGACGCCATGAGGGGCGGACACTGAATCGCATTCCCGTGATTCGCGTCGGGACGGTATTTCACGCACACGATAGAGCTTACGCGCCGGGCATTTTATGATTCAATCGCGGCATGAGTTCGTCCGGGTCGCCTGAGGTGCGGGTGGTGCGCGTGGACCTCGGCGGGCGCGCGTACGATGTGCTCATCGGGCGGGGACTCCTCGCGCATGCGGCGCAGCTGATCGACGGCCGGGCGGTGAGCCCGCTGGCCGTTATCACCGACTCGATCGTGCTCGGCCATTACGGCCCCGCCTTCGAGCAGGCGATGAAGCCCCGCGGCCTCGCGACCTACCGGCTCGTGGTCGAGCCGGGCGAGGCGAGCAAATCGATGACCACGGCGGCCCGGCTCCTCTCCGAGCTGGCGCAGATCAAGGTGGGCCGGGCCGGGACGCTCATCGCGCTGGGCGGCGGGGTCATTGGCGACCTGACCGGCTTCGTCGCGGCCAGCTACCTGCGCGGCATCGGCTTCATCCAGGTACCCACCACGCTGCTCGCCATGGTCGACAGCTCGGTCGGCGGCAAGACCGGCGTCAACCTGCCCGAGGGCAAGAATCTGGTCGGCGCGTTCCACCAGCCGCGCCTCGTCGTGGCCGATCTCGACACGCTTACCACGCTGCCCGCGCGCGAGTTCAACGCCGGCATGGCCGAGGTGATCAAGTACGGTGCCATCCGCGATCGCGCGCTTTTTGACCGCGTGGCTAACGGCGCCACGCCGCAGGACGACGACCTGGCCGCGATCGTGGAGAAATGCGTGGCGATCAAGGCCCGCATCGTCGAGCGCGACGAGTTCGAGACGACCGGCGAGCGCGCGCTGCTCAACTTCGGCCACACGCTCGGCCACGCCATCGAGAAGGCGGGCGGCTACACGCGCTACCTGCACGGCGAGGCCATTGCGCTCGGCATGCGCGCCGCCGCCTGGCTCTCCGTCTGGCATCCCGGGACGCAACTGCCCGAAGCCAACGCCAAGGCCATCGAGCAGGCCTTGCTCGACAACGACCTGCCGCTTGAGCTCGACCCCGACATCAGCCGCGACGCCGTCATCGCCGCGCTTGGTCGCGACAAGAAGGTGGCCGCTGATGGGGAAAATCGCTGGGTGTTGCTCAAAGGGCTGGGTGATGCACAGAGTGGTTTGTGCGTCGAACCTGACCTCGTACAAAAAGCGATATTCCTCCTCTCGCACCGTGTATGAACAAGAACCTGCTCGCGCTCTTTCTCGCGTCATTGACTCTCAGCTTGCCGCTGGTAACGCTCTCTCCGTTGTTTGTGGTGACGAATAAGCCGGGTGTCCGCATCGATATCCAATCGAATGCTGACGTGTCCAACATTGTAAGTGCGATCACGAACCTCCATCGACCGGGTGTCATACTTCATACCGAGAGGGAAACGTCAGGCGGAGTCTGGGTCATTTTTAAAACTTACATTCGCGTCGCCCTTGCCTATATGGCTACGTCAGCCTTAGTCGGAGTCTTGTACAAATTTTATTGCAAGCGGCTCGGCATAATACCGACGATATGACCGAGTCCGAGGCCTTCTTTATCGTTAACTTGGTTCCCGGAATTGGTCCCCAGCGTGCGAAAAGGCTTCAGGAACGTTTTGGCACCTTGGATCGAGCCCTCGTCGCCCGCGAAGCCGACCTTCGCTCCGTAACCGGCTTCGGTGACGAGCTTGCGCCCAAGCTGGCGAACTGGGAGAAGACGGTCGATCTCGCCCTCGAGCAAAAGCGCGCCGCCGATCTCGGCCTGCGCGTCATCACCCAGGCCGATCCTGAATACCCGCCGGCCCTCAAGGAAATCTACGACCCGCCGCTCTGCCTTTATATAAGGGGCGCCATTCCGGAAAAGTGGCCGCGCGGAATCGGCGTGGTCGGCTCGCGCGAGACCAGCCACTACGGGCTGGAGACGGCCAAGAAGCTCAGCTACCAGCTCGCCTACGCCGGGGTACCGGTGATTTCCGGGCTCGCGCGGGGCATCGACACGGCGGCGCATCTCGGCGCGCTGGCGGCCAAGGGAACGACGTGGGCCGTGCTCGGCTGCGGGCTCGACAAAATGTACCCACCCGAAAACGATGCGCTCGCCGCCAAGATCGTCGAGTCGGGCGGCTGCCTCATCAGCGAGTTGCCGCTCGGGACACCGCCGGACAAGACCACCTTCCCCATGCGCAACCGGATCGTCAGCGGCATGAGCTTCGGCGTGCTCGTGATCGAGGCGGGGCGTCAAAGTGGCGCGCTCATCACCGCGCGACAGGCGCTTGACCAAGGCCGGCAGGTCTTCGCCGTCCCGGGCCGGATCGACAATCCGCTCGCTCAAGGTTGCCACAAGCTGATCAAAGACGGCGCCAAACTTGTTGAAGGCGTGGAGGATGTGCTCGGCGAACTGGAGTTCCTTTTCCCGCCCGACCAGGTTTCCACCCCACGCCCGCAGCCGGGAAATCTCACGCCGGACGAGGAAAAGGTGTACGCCGCGCTCGATCGTGACGAAACGTCCATAGATGCCATCACCCAAAAAACCGGGTTGCCTTCGGGAAGCGTGTCTTCTACGTTGCTCCGCTTGGAAATGCGAAAGCTGATTAAGCAATTGCCGGGCAAGGTCTTCGTCCGGACGTCCTAGTCATTATGGGAAAAGCACTTATCATCGCCGAGAAGCCGAGTGTCGCCAACGACATCGCCAAGGCCATCGGCGGCTTCAAGAAGGTGCCGGACGGCAAGGACTCCTTCTACGAAAGCGCGGATTACGTGCTGTCTTCCGCCGTGGGTCACCTCGTGGAACTGTGTCTGCCCAACGAGTTGGACAAGAAAAAGGGCAAGTGGAGCTTCGCCAATTTGCCCATTATCCCGGACGAATTTTCCCTCAAGCCCATTGAGCGCACCGAGCCGCGCCTGCGCCTGCTCAAGAAGCTGATGAAGCGCGACGACGTCGACCGCCTGATTAATGCATGCGACGCTGGCCGTGAAGGCGAGCTGATTTTCCGTTACATCGTCAAGCTGGCGAAGTGCAAGAAGCCGATTGAACGGCTGTGGCTGCAGTCGATGACGCAGACGTCCATCCGCGAGGGCTTCGTCCATCTGCGCCCGGGCCGACAACTGGAAGACCTGGCCGCCGCCGCCGTCTGCCGGTCGGAAAGCGACTGGTTGGTCGGCATCAACGGCACGCGCGCGCTCACGGCCTTCAACTCACGCAACGGCGGGTTCCAGCTCACGCCCGTCGGCCGCGTGCAGACGCCGACGCTTGCCATTGTGGTGGAGCGCGACCAGAAGATTAAGAGCTTTGTCCCGAAAGGTTACTGGGAGGTCCACGCCACCTTCGGCGCGGAGGCCGGCCCCTATCCCGGCCGCTGGTTCAAGGAAGATTTCGCGCGCGACGAGAACGAGCCGGACAAGAAAGCCGAGCGCCTGTGGACCCAGGCGGAAGCCGACGCCATCGTGGCCAAGTGCGAAGGCAAGCCCGGCACGGTGACGGAGGAAAAGAAACCGGCTTCCCAGCTTTCCGGCCTGCTCTACGACCTCACCTCGCTGCAGCGCGACGGCAACAGCCGCCTGGGCCTGAGCGCCAAGGGCACGCTGCAGATCGCGCAACGCCTGTACGAGCATCACAAGGTGCTCACCTATCCGCGAACGGATTCGCGCGCGCTGCCGGAGGATTACGTCGACACCGTGCGCAAGACCCTGCGCGTCATGGACGGCACCGCGCTCGGCCCGCATGCCTCCAAAATCCTCAGTGAAGGCTGGCTCAAGCCAACCAAGCGCGTCTTCAACAACGCGAAGATTTCCGATCACCACGCCATCATCCCCACGCTCGAGCCGATCGATAAATTGAGCGACATCGAGCGCAAGGTCTACGATCTCGTGGCCAAACGCTTCCTCGCCGTTTTCTTTCCCGCCGCGCAGTTCGAGGTCACCACGCGCATCACGCGCGTCGAGGGCGAGCCGTTCAAGACCGAGGGCAAGATCCTGCGCGATCCCGGCTGGATGGCCATCTACGGCCGTGAGGAGCAGGCCGACGACGGCGAGGCCGCGCTCGTTCCCGTGCGCGAGAACGAGTCGGTGAAGACCGAGTCGATCGAGGCCCGCGGCCTGGAAACGCGCCCGCCCGCCAAGTTCACCGAAGCCACTCTGCTCAGCGCCATGGAAGGCGCGGGCAAGCTGGTCGAGGACGAGGAGCTGCGCGACGCCATGGCCGCCAAGGGCCTCGGCACGCCGGCCACCCGCGCGGCGATAATCGAGGGCTTGTTGCTCGAAGAATACCTGCGCCGCGAGGGCCGCGAGATCACCTCGACCCCCAAGGCCGCTGCGCTCATGGAGCTGCTCCGCGCCGTCGACATCCCCGGCCTCACCTCCCCGGAAATGACCGGCGAGTGGGAGTACAAGCTCAAGCAGATGGAACGCGGCGAACTGCCGCGCGACCGCTTCATGGCGGAGATCGTCGGGCTCACGCAGAAAATCGTCGAGCGCGCGAAGAATTTCGAGGAGTCCGGCCTCACCGCCAAGCCGCTCGACTTCAAGGGACCCGACGGCCAGCCGATGGTCGAGACGCTGCGCTATTACCAGACCGAGGACGGCAAGCTCCAGTTGCGCAAGGTGGTCGCCGGCCGCCTGCTCGAGCCGCACGAAGCGCGCGACTTGCTGGAGAAACGGCTCATCGGTCCGCTGCAGGGTTTCCGCAGCCGCCTCGGCCGGCCCTTCGCCGCCGCGCTCAAGCTCAACGACAAAAACGAGACCGAGTTCGTTTTCGATAACGCGCCCATCGGCGCCGACGGCGCGAAACTCGACCTCGACACGCAGGAAGTCGTCGGCACCTGCCCCGTGTGCCAGGGTCGCATCTTCGAAACAATGATGTCCTACGCCTGCGAGAACACCTTCGGCGAAACGCCCACCTGCAAGATGAAGGTCGGAAAGGTCATCCTCTCGCAGCTCATCGACCGCGTGCAGATGGAAAAGCTGATCACGGCGAAGAAGACCGACCTGCTCACCGCCTTCGTCTCGCAGCGCACCCGCCGCAAGTTTTCCGCCTACCTCGTCATGGCCGATGACGGCAAGACCTCCTTTGCCTTCGAGCCGCGCAAGGAAGGCGCAGGCAAGAAGCCGTTTGGCCGCCGTAATTTTCCCGGCAAGACGCCAACGTCCGCGGGCCACGCTGCGGAGGCGGAATCCGCTCTCCCCGCCGCCAAGCCGAAGAAACCCCGCGCCAAGAAAATAGCCGAGGCCGCGGAGTAATTTCGTGCGGGAGCGACGAGCCAGCGCGCCGGGCATGGCCCGAAACGTCAGACTGAGCGCGGACCGAACATCCGAAGATCGCCCGCGTGGACGAGGCCCGAGCCGCCGCGCAAAACCCGTCCGAAAAAGGAAAGCATTTCCGCAACGCGCGCCCATCCTGCTCGCGGGCGATCCGCGATCTTTCCTGCCGAGCGAGCGGCGGTCTATGACCGTCGCGCATCGGCCCAGCGCGCCGCCCCACAAGGGTTTGTCTCGCGATGGCTCGAGATGAAGCGTCTTTCACGGGACCATCCACAATTTGCTTTTGCGCATCGGCGGCCTCTGGCATTTTACCCCACTGCGCATGCGCCTGCTTCTTCTCGCTTTTCTCCTGCTCGGCCCGCTGGCTGCATCCGCGCAGACGCGCGAGCACATCGTGCTCACCGGCGGTCCCGCTCTCCGCTTCATGGAGCACGGCAAGGACGCCTCGCACGATTTCTATTGGTTCAATTTCATCGACGCCAGCGCCATCTGGCTCAAGCAGATCAAGGATGCCGCGCCGGCCAATGACCTCGTCAGCTGGTTGGTCTACCGGCCCTCCTACGTCTCGCGCAGCAGGGAAATGGGCATGGACCTCCTCCCGCAGATCGCCGCCAAAGCCAAGGCGCTCAATGTCAACCTGCTCTTCTTCGACACCAAGGACCAGCTGATCAACTACCTCAACAAGGGCCAGGACCGCGACCGGGTGAAGATCGCGAGCTTCGATTATTTCGGCCACTCCAACAAGGCGTGCTTCCTCTTCGACTACAGCAACACCATCGACACGATGTCGATCTGCTTCCTGC
>CAZZYY010000131.1:0-2565 GCA_964658475.1 uncultured Candidatus Methylacidiphilales bacterium
GAAAGTCGCGATCACTTCTTCTCCTTCCGGGCGAGGAGCCGCTTCAACTCGGCGATCTCCTCGCGGGACAGATCGGCCTCTTCCACCATCTGCACCAGCAGCGGCTGGGCAGCCCCGCCAAAGACGCGCTCGAGGAACGAGCGGCTTTCAGTCCTCACGCATTGGTCGCGCCCAATCGCCGGCTCATAATGGTAGGCCTTGCCCTTCGCCACGTAGCGGACCGCTTTCTTATCGATCAGGCGGCGGAGCATGGTGCGGATGGTCTGGCCGTGCCAGCCCCGGGCGGGACCGAGCTGGCGGACGACCTCCAGCGCGGTGACGGGATGCTTCTTCCACAGCACTTCCATGACCGCCCATTCCGCGTCGGAGATTCGGGGCATTCGCGGCATGCCGAGGATGTACCACGTCCGTAGTAGATCGGCAACCACATTTGTAGATGGTGGACGTTCTCCCATACTCTTTACTGTGACGGCCCATCAAGCGGCGGCCAGCAAAGCGACTATAGCTTTCCTAAAGCCGCTAGGACCGACACGATAAGGCGATGAGTGCGCAGGCCGATTCCGATCCGTGGCTGCGGATGATTGCCTTTTTCAAGCTGGTGAAGTCGGTGCTGTTCGCCGCGGCGGGCGTGGGGGTGCTCAACTTTTTCAACAAGGACGTGGCCGGGCGTCTGCAGCACGCGCTAGATCACCTGCACGTCGATCCCGACAATCGCTACGCGCAGGAGTTGCTCAGGCAGGTGGGCCTGATGACAAATACCAACCTGAAGCTGGCGGGCCTGAGCCTCATCGCCTTCTTTTACGCCGCACTTTTCGGCACCGAAGGCGTGGGCCTTTTCCTGCGCAAGCGCTGGGCGGAATGGTTTGTGGTCATTGTTACCGGCTCACTGCTCCCGCTGGAGATCTACGAAATCTTCCACAAGTTCAGCCCGTGGAAGATTGCGGTCCTGATGATCAATCTGGCCATCATCGCCTACCTGATCACGGTGATCCGGCGCAAGCGGAAGTAGGCGCGAGATCCCGCGGCCACGCCAGCTAGTGCAGGTAGCTGTTGAGCAGGTTCTCGAGGTATTCCTGTTTGCCGCTCGCCGGCTTGGGCTCGCCCAGCTTGGTCAGGACGAGTTGCTCCAGCGCAGGCAGCGTCGCCTTGCCGGACTCGATTTCCCCGCCAAAGCCGGTGTCGAAGCTGGCGTAGCGCTGGGCGAGAAAGCCGTCGAGCTTGCCATCCGCGATGATCCTGCGCGCGACCTTATAGGCGAGCGCGTAGGCATCCATCCCGCCGATGTGGGCATAAAAAAGGTCTTCCAGATCGACCGAAGGCCGGCGCAGCTTCGCATCGAAGTTGAACCCGCCGGAGCCGAGCCCGCCCGCGCGCAGGATGGAAATCATGGCCAGCGTCAGCTCCCTCACGTCGGTGTTGAACTGGTCGGTATCCCAGCCGAGCAGCGTGTCGCCGGCATTGGCGTCGATGCTGCCCAGCATCCCGACCGCCGCCGCCACTTCGATTTCGTGCTGGAAGGTGTGGCCCGCCAGCGTGGCGTGGTTGGTCTCGATATTGAACTTGAAGTGGCCGTCGAGCTGGTAGGTGCGCAGGAAGGCAATGCCGCTCGCCACGTCGAAATCGTACTGGTGCTTGGTCGGTTCCTTGGGCTTCGGCTCGATGAGGAACTGGCCGGTAAAGCCGATTTCCTTGGCGTAGTCGACCGCCATGTGCATGAACGCGGCAAGGTGGTCCTGCTCGCGCTTCAGGTTCGTGTTGAGCAGCGTCTCGTAGCCTTCGCGGCCGCCCCAGAAGACGTAGTTTTCGCCGCCGAGCTCCTTCGTCGCCTCCAGCGCCTTTTTCACCTGCGCGGCGGCGTAGGCGAAGACATGGGCATCGGGATTCGTGGCGGCCCCGCACATGTAGCGCGGGTTGGAAAAGAGATTCGCCGTGCCCCAAAGGAGCTTCACGCCCGTGGCTTTCTGGAGCTTGGCCGCATGCGCCACGAGCTTGTCCAGGTTCCGGTTGGACTCGGCCAGCGTGGCGCCCTCGGGCGCGATATCGCGGTCGTGAAAGGCCCAGAACGGCGCCTGGATCTTGGTGAAAAACTCGAACGCGGCGTCCATGCGCTTCTTCGCGATGGAGATTGGGTCGGTGCCCTTCTCCCACGGCCGCACGATCGTGCCGGGACCGAACGGATCGCCGCCCGTGCCGCGAAACGAATGCCAATAGGCGATGGAGAACCGCATCCGGTCCTTGAGCGTCTGGCCGCCGATTTTCTCGGCGGGATTGTAGTGCCGGAACGCCAGCGGATTGGTGGTCTTCGGGCCTTCGTAGGCAATGGGGTTGATCTGGGGAAAGTGGGGCATGGGAGAACGGAAATTTTGCAGGAAAGAGCCGCAAGGTGAAGCGGATTGAGCGTCCGTCCGGCGTTTCTATATTACGGCCCGGAATCGGTCCGATGCGGGAACGATCGCTTGAACCATCGCGGCGACGGGCAGGCATGGGCCGGGGCGACAGGTAGCCGGCGCTCTCCGAGCGCCGGTCAGGGGCGGACGCATGTTCTACTCGGACCGGCGCTCGGAG
>CAZZYY010000131.1:2575-5975 GCA_964658475.1 uncultured Candidatus Methylacidiphilales bacterium
CCGGCTACCTGACCGAGCGCAGACAAAGCGATCCCAGGTCGCGGGCGTTGGCCCGATGCTTGAGCCACAGCAGCGGCCAAATCCGTTCGAAAAAAGGAAAGCATTTCCGCAACGCGCGTCACATTTGGCCAACGAGCCTTGGGCTGGCGGCGGGAACCACCTCCTGTTCCGCGAGCGATCCGCGATCTTTCGACCAAGCGACATGAACTCGGGAAGTCTCCGGAGCAATCGGGGCGTGACGCGGCCGTAAAAATCGCGGACGTTTCCCGCATGATCACCCTCGGCATCGACTGTGGCACGCAGAGCACGAAGACGCTGGCGCTGGACGCCGCGACCGGCGAGGTCCTGGCGCTGGCGTCCCGCGCCTACGAACTCATTCCCGGCTTGCCGGCCGGCGCGGCCGAGCAGGATCCGGCGACGTGGACGAATGCGGTGGACGCGACGGTGGCCGAGGCGCTGGGCCAGCTCGGTTCGCGCCGCGGCGAGGTCCAGGCCATCGGCGTCTCGGGCCAGCAGCACGGCTTCGTGCCGCTCGACGACCAGGGTCGCGTGATCCGACCGGCGAAGCTCTGGTGCGACACCTCCACGGCGGAGGAGTGCGACCTGGTGCGGACCCACTTCGGCGGCTCGGCGGCGCTGATCGCCCTTGTCGGGCTCGACATGCGGCCGGGCTTCACCGCGCCGAAAATCCTGTGGCTGAAGCGGCACGAGCCGGACCATTTCGCGCGCCTGGCCACGGTGCTCCTGCCGCACGATTACCTGAATTGTTACCTCACCGGCAAAATGACGATGGAGTACGGCGACGCGTCCGGCACCGCGTTGATGGACGTGCGCCGGCGCGCCTGGTCGCGGGAGGTCTGTGAGTTCATCGACGCGGCGCTGATGGACAAGCTGCCCGAGCTCACTTCCTCGCGCGAGCCGGCCGGCGAATTAAAGCCCGAGCTCGTCGCGCGCTGGGGCTTGTCGGGCACGGTGATCGTCGGCGCCGGCGGCGGCGACAACATGATGGGCGCGATCGGCACGGCCAACGTCGAGCCGGGACGCGTGACCGCCAGCCTCGGAACGTCGGGCACGCTCTTCGCCTATAGCTTCCGGCCGGCGGTCGATCCGCGGGGCGAGGTCGCGGCCTTCTGCGACAGCACGGATGGGTGGCTGCCGCTTGTCTGCACCATGAACGTGACCGTGGCAACAGAGGCGGCGCGCCATCTGTTCGGTTGGTCGCACGACCAGAGCGAGCGGGAGATCGCCGCGGTGCCTCCGGGCGCGGAGGGCCTGCTCTTCCTGCCCTACCTGACGGGCGAGCGCACACCGAACCTGCCGCGCGCCACGGGTGTCTATCACGGCCTGACCCCGCGCACCATGCAGCCGGCACACCTGCTGCGCGCGACGATGGAAGGTGTGACGCTCGGGCTGGCCTATGGCATGGAGGGGCTGCGCACGCTCGGCGTGGCGCCGACGGAAATCCGGCTGATCGGCGGCGGCAGCAAAAGCGCGGCGTGGCGGCAGATTTGCGCGGACGTTTTCGATTGCCGCGTGGTGACGCTGCACGAGGCGGAAGGGGCAGCGCTGGGCGCGGCGATTCAAGCCGTCGCGGTGGTAGATCGCTCGAAATCGATCGCGGAATGGGCGAATGCGCTGGTCCACGTCAACGCCACCGAGGCGGTCGAACCGCAAAAAACATTCGATTATGCGACGGCGCTGAAACGCCAAACGGAGCTGACCCGGTCGCTGGCCGGGGCAGGGTACCTTTGATAAGGGCATGCGCGTCGGTGATCGACAGCGAGGGCGGCTCTTTGCCTGAGGTGGAGATCTGCTTGCGGTAACCGCTGGTCTCCGGGCGACGGACGGCGAAGAAACATGTCCTCCCCAAGAAAGCGCGTCCGTCTCTCGTCCGTCGCGGAGGTCGACGACTACCAGACGTTTCCGAAAGTGCGCCAAAATCTCCCTGGTAGCCGGCGGTGTCCCCATCGCGCGCCGCTTTCGGATAACGGCGCTTTCGACCCCGGGCCTCTTGTCCTATTCTGACGGCACCCCATGCTGCCGGAACTTGTCACTGCCATTCCCGGCCCGCGCTCCTGCGGGCTGGCGCAACGACTGCGCGCGCACGAGTCGCGCAACGTGACCTACGTCTCGCCCCGCTTCCCGATTTTCTGGGAGGCTGCCGCGGGCGTGAACGTGTGGGACGTGGACGGCAACCGGTTCCTCGACCTGACCAGCGGATTCGGTGTGGCCAGCCTGGGATTTACGCCCGGCACGATCGTGGACGGCGCGCGCGAGCAACTGGGCCGGCTCTATCACGCAATGGGCGACGTCCATCCCACGGCGGAAAAGGTCGAGCTCTGCGCGAGGCTCTCCGCGCTGACCTTCGAGACGTGGGGCCTCGGCCCGGGCAAGGCGATCCTGACGAACTCGGGCAGCGAGGCGGTCGAGGCGGCGCTGAAGACCGCGTGGCTGGCCACGCACCGGCGGGGCGTGCTCGCGTTCGAGGGCGGCTATCACGGGCTTGGCTACGGCGCGCTGACCGTGACGGGCCGGAAGTTGTTTCGCGATCCGTTCGCGGCGCAACTGGCCGACTTCGCGACTTTTCTTCCCTTCCCCGATGTGCGGCACACGCCGGATCGCGCGGCGTTCATGGACGCGGCGGGGGCCCTGCTCGCGTCCGGCGCGATCGGCGCCATTCTCGTTGAGCCGGTGCAGGGCCGCGGAGGTGAAATCGTGCCACCGGCCTGGCTGCTGCCCGTTCTCCGCGAACTGGCCGACCGTTTCGAAGTGGTGTTGATCCTCGACGAAATCTACACCGGCTTTCACCGCACCGGGCCGCGCTTTGCCTGCGAGCGTAGCGGGGCGTGGCCGGACCTGGTCTGCCTGGGCAAGGCGCTGACGAGCGGCTTCCCGCTTGCCGCCTGCGTGGGCCGCGCGGACCTGATGGACCGCGCGTGGCCGGAATCGACGGGCGAGGCGCTGCACACGAGCACGTTCCTGGGCAATCCGCTCGGTTGCCGCATGGCGCTGGAGTCGCTGGCGCTGTTGGAAAGCGATGCCTGGGAGGAGCGGGTGCTCGCCCTGGGCATGCACCTGGCCGACGGCCTGCGAAACCTGCGCGGCGGCTGCTTTGGCGACGCGCGGGGCGTTGGCCTGATGCAGGGGATCGAGGTGGTGGACGCGGCAGGGGCGCCCGATCCGGCGCGAGCCGGCGCGCTGGTCGAGGCCATGCTGGCGCGCGGCGTCATTCTCCTCAGCGGCGGAACCGCGCAGAACGTCTTGTCCTTCACGCCGCCCTTCGTGATCAAGCCGAGCGAACTGGATTTCGCGCTCGGGCAATTGCGACAGGCCGCGGAAGGGTAGTCGCCGCTGTCCCAAGATCGCCGGCATCGGCGATCGCTCAGTCAGGTAGCCGGCG
>CAZZYY010000131.1:5985-7570 GCA_964658475.1 uncultured Candidatus Methylacidiphilales bacterium
CGCTCTCCGAGCGCCGGTTCGAGTAGAACACGTGTCCGCAACTGACCGGCGCTCGGAGAGCGCCGGCTACCTGAGGTCGAGCGTCAGGCCTGATCGCGGCCGCTCACGACGAACCTGCATTGCTCATGCCCGTGATCAGCTTCACCATCGGCATGAAGAGCGCAATGACGATCACGCCGACGATCACCGCCAGCATGACGATCATGATCGGCTCGAGCACGCTGGTCAGCGCGGTGACCACGTTGTCCACCTCGCCCTCGTAAACGTCGGCCACCTTCACCAGCATGTCGGGCAGCTGCCCGGTTTCCTCGCCCACCTGCACCATGCTGGTCACCATGGGCGGGAAAACGCCAGAAGCCTCCATCGGTCCCACGACCGACTCGCCTTCTTTCACGCTGTCGTGAATCCGGCCGATGGCGGAAGCGAGCACGTGGTTGCCCGCCGTCTCGCGGGTGATGTTGAGCGCCTGGAGAATCGGCACACCCGAGCTGATGAGCGTGCCCAGCGTGCGGCTGAACCGGGAGATGGCCGTCTTGCTGATCAGGTCGCCGAAAATCGGCAGGCGCAGGGCCAGACGGTCGAGCACCACGGCGCCGACCGGGGTGGCAGAGAAGACTTTGTAAACGACGACAATGAGCGCGACGGCGCCCAGCACCAGGTACCACTGGCTGACGAGGATGTGGCTCGCGCCGATGACGAAGAGCGTGATGCCCGGAAGCGATTGCCCAGGCAGCGCGTCTTCGAAGATCTTCTGGAACTTCGGCACGATGAAGACGAGAAGGAAGCAGAGAATGACCACCGCGATGCAAAGCACCACCACCGGATAGACCATGGCCGAGGTGACCTTGCCCTTGATCCGCTGCGCCTTTTCCTGGAACTCCGCCAGGCGCGCGAGAACGATCTCGAGCACGCCGCCGAGTTCACCGGCCTTCACCATGTTGACGTAAAGCTTGTTGAAGATGCCCGGATGCTGGGCCAGCGCCTCGCTGAACGTGCTGCCGCTTTCCACCGAGGTGGCGAGGCTGGTCATGGTATTGCGCATGACCGGGTTGCGCTCCTGCCGCGCCAGAGTGGTGAGGCTGCGCAGCAGCGGCAGGCCCGCGTCGATCAGCGTGGCGAGCTGCCGCGTGAAGGTGGTCAGAATCTTGACCTTCACCTTGCCGCCCTTCTTGACCTTGGGCGCCTTTTCCTTCGTCGTCGCGGCGGCCGCGTCGCGCTTTTCGTCCAGCCGCTGAGGGTAGAAACCCAGCTGGCGTATCTGCGCGATGGCCGCGCCCTGGTCCGCCGCCTCGATCGTGCCGTTGGCCTGCTTGCCTTGGGCGTCGACGGCCGTGTAGGAAAATGTCGGCATAAGAGGATCCCTCGCTTACGTGTACTTCAGCACTTCTTCAATTGTGGTTTCACCGTCAAAAATGCTCCGGAGACCGTCGGCGCGCAAGGTCGACATGCCGAGCTCGATCGCCTTCTGGCGGATGACCACCGAGGGCGACCGCGCCGTGATCAGCTCGCGAATCGGCTCGGTGATGTCGAGCAGTTCGTAGATGCCCTTGCGGCCCTTGTAGCCCGTGTTGTTGCACTGGTCGCA
>CAZZYY010000132.1:0-7567 GCA_964658475.1 uncultured Candidatus Methylacidiphilales bacterium
CGCGTGTTCTACTCGGACCGGCGCTCGGAGAGCGCCGGCTACCTGACCGAGCGCAGCACGCAGGCAGCTGCCGATTTTTTCTACAGAGCAACAGCCGCTACAATGCTGCAGCGCACTACCCCAGCTTCCCTCGGATCAGCTTGTAGACGCCGGCGAGATCGCTTGGATGCACGCGCGTCTCCGCGGTGGTGGTCATGAAGTTCGCATCGCCGCGCCAGCGGGGGACGAGATGGACGTGCAGGTGGGCCGCGATGCCGGCGCCGCCCGCCGCGCCGATGTTGATGCCGACGTTGAATCCGTGCGGGTTGATCGCCGCGGTCACCGCCTGCTTCATGCGGCGCAGCATCGTCATAAGCTCGAGCAGTTCGGCGTCGTCGAGTTCGTCGAGATCGCCGGTCGCGCGATAGGGCACAACCATCAGGTGCGCCGTGTTGTAGGGATAGAGATTGAGCAGCGCGAAGCAGGTCTTGCCGCGGGCCAGGACGTAATTCGCCTCGTCGTCGGCGCTGCACGCGATTTCCGCAAAGACATCGCCCTTGCCGCTGTCCTGCGGATGGCCCACGTAGAGGTTGCGCCACGGCGCCCAGAGGTGTTCCATGAAGCAACGTTCGCACGCGCGTCATGGCAAGCAATCCGAAAGCAACCCCGATCCATCTCCTCTACGGCACCGACGAGGACGCGGTGAAAAAAGCGGCGGCGGCGCTGATCGAGAAGCTCAAGCCGGAGGACGCGATGAATTTCGAGACGATCGACGGCCGCGCCGACAACGTCGAGGGCGTCGCGCAGTCGATCCAGAAGGTGCGCGAGGCGATCCTCACCCTGCCGTTCTTCGGCGGCGGCAAGCTGGTGTGGTGGAAGTCGGTCAACTTCCTCGACGATCACGGTCCCGGCCGGCACGAATCGGTGAAGGAGGCGCTGGAAACCCTGGTGCCCGACCTCGACCAGGTCGACGGCACCTCCGTCACGCTCGTGATCACGGCCCTGGGCGTGCACAAGGGCAAGGCCTTCAGCAAGGCTCTGCTGAAGCGGGCGCAGGCGAAGGCCTTCGACCAGCCCACCATGCGGGACAACAGCGAGGACAGCATCATCTTCGAGATCGAGCGCCGGATGAAGGCCGCGGGACTCAACCCCAGCCCCGATGCCGCGGAGCGCTTCTTCCTTGCCACGAGGCTCGACACCTCGCTTTGGGCGTCGGAGATCGAAAAGCTCGTCGTGTTCATCGGCGACGAGAAGCGCGAGATCACGCGCGACGACGTGGACAACCTGATCGGCAAGACGCGCGAGGTCATCATCTGGGACTTCTGCCACGCCGTGCTTTCCGGCGAAGCGAAGGCGTCACTGGAATTGCTCGGCGCCCTGCTCGCGCAGGACGAAGGCGAAGTGGGCATCCTCATGCTGCTGGCCGGGCAGGTGAGGCTGGCGGCGCTGGCCTCGGCCCTGCGTGAAAACAATCTCATGCGCATCGGCCGTCGCGGCCCGGCCGCCGTGGCCGAAGTCACCGCCGCAGGCCAAGCCTACCTGCCGCGCAAGAAGACGGGCGATCCCATCAGCACCTACGCGCTGGGGCAGGCGGCCCAGCGCTCGCAAGGCCGGTCGGCGCGCTTCTGGTTCGGCGCGCTGCGCCGCTTGTACGCCACCCAGCGCCGGATGGTGACGGGGCAGGGTGACAAGCGAGGTTTGCTTGAATTGGCGGTTTTGGAGATTGTCGCGGACAAAGGGGCTAGCTACGCTCTGGAAGAATCGTAGGAAAGATTGTACGCTTCCTCGGTAAAATGTTTGACGTTCCGCCTGTCGGGAAACTACAACGAAACATGGCATTTCCCGCAACGGCGTTTAAGCGGTTGTCTGCTGGCGTTCTTCTGATCGGCCTGACCGTGGGTCACCTTCGGGCCCAGGCGGCCGATTCGCCGATCAAGTTTCTCGCCCCGGAGGCGGTCACAACCACGATGGTTGATCCGCCCGTCGTGTCGGGCGGCGGCGGCTCCGCCAACTCGGGCTCGAACCCGCAGTGGCTGAAGATCGAGTTCCATTTTGCGATCGACCCGAAAGGCCCCATCCCGTTCGTCGGCGCGATCCAGTTTAACATCGTCCTCGAGGGACGGGACCTGTACGCCGCGAATGCTCCCGGAACGGAGGGCGTCGCCGTTGGGCTGACCGGCAGCGAGACTTACATTAATTTGGCGCCGACGCACGACGGGTATGGCGTCTTTTACGTTCACCCCTCCGTGCTGGCGCGCTACGCGTCCAAGCGGGGCGTGAGCGATTTCACGGAGAAATTCAACGTTCATATCGAAGCGATGGTTGCCGGCAAGCTGGCCGATTACATCGACAAGCAGCCGGACCCTGCGGGGCTGGATTGGTACAAGCCGCTGATTCCGGTGGCGGGGATGATCGATCGCCAGGACCAGTGTCTGTTCATCGGGGTCGACCCGGGCCGCTATCCGCAGCTCAAGCCCATGGGCCAGCAGTAGCCGAACGTCCTTCGCCGCCCTCTTTCATGGCCTCCGCGCAAAAAGTTGTCACGATTGACGTAGGGACAAGCACGCTCAAGGTGGGCGAGTTCGCGCTCGCCCGCGGAGGCGCCCTGACCCTTTTGCGCTTTGGCATCGCGGAGCTCGGTCTCGATCCAAACAAGGACGAGAATCGCGGGCCTCACATCACGCAGGCCCTCACCACCCTGCTCAAGAGCCTCGGCATCCGCGGGCGCAACGTGATGCTCTCCGTCTCCGGCCAGAGCGTCTTCATCAAGTTCATCAAGCTCCCGCCCGTGGCGCCGGACCAGGTCGAGCAGGTGGTGGTTTTCGAGGCGCAACAGAACGTGCCCTTTCCGATCGACGAGGTGACCTGGGACTACCAGATGACGCCGAACCGCGGCGCCGGTGCCGAGGCTGAGGCGGTGATCGTGGCGATGAAGAAGGACGTTCTCGAGGCGGAGATGGGCGCGGTCGAGGCTGCCGGCGTGCGGGTGCTCAAGATCGACGTGGCGCCGTTCGCCCTGCTCAACGCCTTCCGCTTCAGCGAGCCGCAGACCGAGGAATGTTCGCTCATCATCGACATGGGCGCGCGCTCCACCAACCTGATCTTTGCGGAGAAATCGAACTTCTGGGTGCGCAACGTTCCGATCGCCGGCAACCAGATCTCGCAGAGCATCTGCAACGAGCTGCAGGAGCCGTTTAGCGCGGCGGAAACGCTCAAGAAGGGCAAGGGTTTCGTTTCGCTCGGGGGTGTCTACGCCGATCCGGAAGACGTCGACGCCGCGCGCATCTCGAAGCTCATCCGCTCCACGATGACCAAGCTGCACGTGGACATCAACCGCTCCATCGCGCATTACCGCTCGACCCTCGGCGGAACCGCGCCGAAGCGGGTCTTTCTCACCGGCGGCAGCTCGCAGCTGCCCTACCTCGACCTCTTTATTGCCGACAAGCTCAGCCTGCCGGTGGCCTATTTCAATCCGCTGCGCAACGTCAACCTGGGTGGCGCGCTCAACACCGCGCAGCTCCAGAAGGACAATTGTTACACCGGGGAGGTGGTCGGTCTCGCCTTGCGGCTGGCGGGGAGTTGCCCGGCCGAAATCACCCTGAATGCGCCCACCTTGGCCGCGCGGGCCGACAAGAAACGAAAGCAGCCTTACTTCTATGCCGGCCTGGTCGCTTGGATTTTGATGTTCGTCTGCATCGCCCTTTACTATTGGCAGCAGATCCAACTGGCCCGGCAAACGGCCGATCAGCTGCGGGGCGAAACGACGTCGCTGCAGACACTGGCGCCTCAGATTGTGAAGCTGTCCGCCCAAAACGACGCGCTTCAGCATACGCTGGATCTGGCAGTCAAGCTCGGGCAGGAAGCCAACGGCTGGCCGGCCCTCCTCAATGCGCTCAACGCAAAGATGCCGCCCGGCGTCTGGATCACACAGCTCACGCCGGCTTACGATCCGCGGGCCGTCTCGGACAACGACGGTGCCTCGGGGGGGCGGGCGCGTCCTGGCGGGGCGTTTGGCCGCCCCGGCGGCGGATTCAACAATCCCGGCGGATTTCAGCCGGAAGGCGCCCGCACCGCGACGGGTCTGGGCGGTTTCGAGTCTCCGACGACCCAGATCAACGTCCTTAACCTGAACGGTCTTTATCATGCCAACGAAAAGACCGCGATGGTCGATGCCGCCCGGCTGGGCGACCTGGTCTCGGCGCTGGCCGAGCTGCCGCTTTTCGACGTGGACAAGAGCAAGACGAGCGAGACGCTCATTTCCTTCGAGACGCCGGAGACGCACCCTGGCTACTTTGCGCAGCGCTTTTCGATTCACCTCAGGCTCAAGCAGCCGATCGACCTCACGCCATGAAGAGTCTCTCGCGATTTGACCTGGCCATGATCATCGCCTTTGTGGTGGTCGCCCTCCTCGGCGGCGCCGGCTGGTGGTGGCTTTCCGGCGAGCTGCAGACGGCGACGGCCGATGCCTCCAGCGCGGCCGGTACCTTCGATCAGTATTCCAAGAAGGAAGTCTTCCTGCCCACCACCGGGAACGTTCGCACCCTGCAGAGCAACATCGACATCATGTCCCGGCAGCTTGACCCGTTGATTCAGGGCCGGCTGTTGTCGCCGAAGAACGTGCTCAAGGACGTGCGGGCGGTCGACACGGTCGAGTGGAAGCACAATCTCGACACCCAGGTCGCCGAGCTCAATGCCGCCGCCGCCACCCATGGCATCGTGGTGCCCAAGAATTTCTATTACGGCTTCTCGCGCTACCTGAATACCAATCCCGCGGAGGAGGCCACCGCGGTGCTCAAGCGGCAGCAGATCGGCATTGGCACGATCGCGACCATCCTTATCAATGCCCCCGTCAAGGCGATCGTGGTTGTCCGGCGTTCGGCGGAGGAGGATGCGGCAAGTGACGCCAGCCACGGGAATTCGGGCATGCAGGGCCCGACCGATATCCTGGAGGACAAGCGGTCGATGGAGGCGCCGGGCGGTGTTTACACGGCTTATCCGTTCGAGTTCGAGTTCGACACCGACACGGAGAGCTTTCGCGCCGTGATCAACCAGATCATGCAGTCGCCCTATGTCTTCGTCATTCGCAGCATCATGGTGCAAAACCAAAAGCTCGAGTCGCCCAAGGTCACCGACCTCGACCGCATGGCGGGCGTGAACAATCAAACGTCCCTCATCGCGTCTTCGCCCGGGGCCGTGGGCCGGCAGTCGACGCCGACCATCGGGATTCAATATCTCTTTGGCGATGAGACGCTGCACGTGCGCATGGTGATCGACCTGATTGACTGGCACGGCATCGCCCAGCCGGCCACGGGCACGGCCGGCGGACATCCCGTCCATCGTCGCGCCGGCGCCGCCGCCGCAAATCCCGCCGCGGGGAGCGGCACCTGATGAAGAACGCGTTTGAACCGATTGTGCTGGCGGTCTGCCTCGGGTTGCTCGCGCTCGTGGCGGCCGGGCTGGCCTACACGTTTCCGTCGATCGAGGATCTCACCGGCGTTTCGAGTCTCGAGCCGAACGGACACGTTCCCGTGGCCGTGAAGGAGGACACGGTGAAGACTCAACTGGCGCCGCTGGCCAACCCGCAGCTGTGGACCGTCCCGGACAACAACCACCGCCTGTTCCTTTCGGATCGGTTCCTTTTTTACGCCTCGCTTTACCCGACCGGGACCTACATCCAGAAGGACGACGGCACGGCGACCACGCCGGGCGGGGTGCTGATCAGCTGGTATCGCAAGTATCATCAGGATATCACCGATCCGAACATCGATCGGGAAGATCCGGACGAGGACGGCTTTTCCAACAAGATCGAGTTCTTCAACGACTCGCCCCTCAACTCCAAGCCCGACGGCTCGAAAGCGACCAACCCGCTCGACGCCGCCAGCCATCCGACCTACCTGTCGCGCCTGCGACTGGAGAAATTCGATGTGCGCCCGTTTCACATTCGTTTCGTGGGCGTATCCAATCTCGGCGGCCAAAACCTGTTCCAGATCCAGTTGACCGACACCGACTCGCAGCCCCCGTTGAAGAAAACGGGCGACGACTTGGGTTACGAAGGCTGGAAGGTCGGCCAGTATATCCATCGCATGGTCACCAAGGAGGATCCGAATACCCACTCGGAAGTCACGGACGACGAATCCACCCTGGAACTCGACAAGCCGGACATCGGCCGCAAGGTGGTTCTCCCGCTGGGCCAGACGATCAACTCGGAGGAATCGACGGCTTACTTCGTCATGCTGATGCCCAGCCAGATCAACCAGGAGATCAAGGTGCCGCGCGGAAAGACGTTTCAGCTGCCGTTGGGCGGCGCGACGACCTACTTGTTGCTCGATGTCACCGATACCGGGGCCTCGATCCACGACATCGTCGGCAGCAAGGACATGACGGTTCCGAAACTCGATCCAAATGAATGGAACGACGTTCCCATCCCGGCACCAGCGGCCCCTGCTGCAAAATCCCCGTGATCAGGCGCTTGACGCGTTACACTTTTTTACTTAAAAACCTTTAATTCGGAGCAATTTGAATGAATCGAACCCCTAGCCGTGCCGTCGTTGCGTGCTCGCTTTTGCTACTCTCTGCGTTTTGGGGGTTGGTCGCCGATGCCCAATCCACCACGACCACGACAACCACCACGCGGGTTACAACCAGCGCGCAGGAAGCTCGCTCGGCGGCGGCGCGCCGCCATCAGCTCGCCCTCAGCGCCCGGCAGTCGGTCATTGACGGCGAAAAGCTTCTCTCGATTTATAATTACGATGCGGCTGCGGACCGCTTCCAATACGCGCTGGACGCGCTGGCCCCCGGCGGTCAAGCCCCGGACCTTTATAACCGCGCGGAATCCGATCTCGCCCTGGCCAAGGAAGGCCAGGCCCACCAGCTCGCCACGCAGAGCAAGTTTGCCCAAGCCGCCACCAAGGTGGAGGAAGCGATCGCCCTGCAACCCAACGATCCTCGGTATCAGCACGACCTGGACGACCTGAAGGATCAGCAAATCGTTTACGAAAAGCAGATGCATAATCCTGAGGGCATCGTTGGCAACCCCGCGGTGACTGACGATTTCAAGGACCGGCTGGGCGCGGTGCAAAAGCTTCTTTTTGAAGGCGACGCCTATTTCCGCACGGGTCAGTACGAGCGGGCCGAAAACACGTTTTCCAAGGTGCTGATTCTTGATCCCTACAACAAGTCTGCCCGGGACGCCATGGCCCACATGGAGCGTTACCGGTCGCGGGCCGCCAATCTACGCCGCGAGGAGTACCGCGATGAGGCGCTGCTCAAGGTCAACCAGGAATGGTCGGAGGCCATCTCTCCCGACATCGTTGTCCCTGCGACCACGCAGACCGCCGCGGTTGAGCCCTCCAACCGGGCGGCCATCACGCAGAAGCTTCAGTCGATCATCGTCGATCGGATCAATTTCGACAAGCTGGACGTCGCCAGCGTGGTCCAGTTCCTCAATGCCAAGAGCAAGGACCTTGATCCGCAGCATATCGGCATCAATTTTGTCCTGAATCTCAACCAGGAAACCCCGCCGTCCAATCCCGGGGCGAACGGAGCGGTTCCGGCGGCAGGTGGAGCGCCGGCCGCGGGTGGTGCCCCG
>CAZZYY010000133.1:0-7555 GCA_964658475.1 uncultured Candidatus Methylacidiphilales bacterium
GCGCACAAGCCGATAAACCGAGCGGAGCCAACGAGCCCGGGTCGGCCGTTGGCTCGTCCAATCCCGGGGCAAAGGGAATTCTGAGGAGCCTGCTTATCATGAAGAAGAAGCGCGCGGGCGAGTTGCCATTGCGACAATTGATGTAGGTTAACTACTGCCGTCATGACTGCGCCACCCATGCCCTTGAACGAACAGCCTCGTCTCAAGGCCTTGCGGGCTCTCAACGTCCTCGAGACGGCCGAGGAAGAACGGTTCGATCGGATCACCCGGTTGGCCGCGGCGATTTTCCATGTGCCGATCGTGTTGGTGAGCCTGATTGACGAGAACCGGCAGTGGTTCAAATCGTGCGTGGGGACCAGCGACCGCGAAAATGCGCGCGAGATTTCCTTTTGCGCCCACGCCATCCTGGCCAATGAGCCGATGGTCATTCCCGATGCGGCCCAGGATATCCGCTTTTGTGATAATCCCCTCGTCGTGGGCCCGCCTCACATCCGTTTTTATGCGGGCATTCCCCTGGCCACCGAGGACCACTTCAACATCGGGACCCTATGCCTGATCGACAACCGCCCGCGCGAACTCGACGCAAAGGAGATCGGCATCCTCACCGACCTGGCCCGGATGGTGGAGGAGGAACTCAAGTCCCTGGAAAACAGCCTCCTGACCGAACGACTTCGGGAGAGCCAAAAGCGCTTCAGCAGTGCCTTCGACCACGCTCCCATCGGGATGACGCTGGTCTCCCTCAAGGGCAAGTTTTTGCAGGTCAACCAAGTGCTGTGCGACTTGCTCGGCTATACCGAGGCGGAACTGCAGACCAAGACCTTCGTCGAGGTTACCTACCCCAGTGACCTGGAGGAGGACCTGAGGAACGTCGACGCCCTCCTTTCCGGCCGGATCCAGAGCTACCGCATGGAGAAGCGGTATGTTTCCAAAACGGGCAGGCTCATCCCCACGCTCCTCAGCGTCTCGCTCGTGAAGGACAGCCAGCAGCGACCGCTCTACTTCGTCTCCCAGATCGAGGATATTTCGGAGCGAAAGGAAAAGGACGAGCAGCTGCGCTGGAAAACGGCCTTCTTCGAGGCCCAGGTCCACTCGTCCCCCGACGGCATCATCGTCGCCAATAACGAGGGCAACATCATCCTCCAGAACGAGCGGATCAAGGAAATCTGGGACATGCCCGACGCGGTGTTCAACAGCCCGCGCCAGGCGGACCGGGTCGCCTGGGTGAAAGGAAAGTGCAAGGACCCCGAGCAGTTCACCCGCACCATCGACGCGCTTTCCGCCCACCCCGAAAAGACCGGCTATGACGAGGTCGAAACGCACGACGGCCGCTTTTTCGCCCGTTTGTCGTCGCCCGTGCGCGGCAAGGATGGCACCTATTACGGACGAATTTGGACCACCCGTGACGTCACCGCGCAAAAGCGCTACGAGATCGAACTCAAGGAAGCGCGGATCGAGGCCGAGACCGCCAACCGCGCCAAATCCGAATTTCTGGCGAACATGAGCCACGAGATTCGCACCCCGCTCAACGGCATCATCGGCATGACCGACCTCATGCTCGGCACCCCCCTCAGCTCCGAGCAGAACCAGATTCTGGAAACCATCCACACCGCCGGCGAAAACCTGATGGCCATCATCACCGACGTACTCGATTTCTCCAAGATCGAGTTCGGAAAGCTCGAGGTCGAGACCCACGACTTCGATCTCCACACCCTGCTCGGTGACATCGTCAGCATCCAGAAGTGCCGGGCCGCCGCCAAGAACCTCTCCCTCATCTCGGACCTTGAGCCCAGCCTCCCCCGCACCCTCCGTGGCGATGCCACGCGCATTCGCCAGGTGCTGACAAACCTGGTTTCCAACGCCATCAAATTCACCGAGACGGGCGGCATCCGCATCGATGTGGGCCCGTCCCCCGACCGCCCCGCCGGTGAAGCCGGCATCACCTGGGTGCAATTCCGTGTGATCGATACCGGCATCGGCATACCGGCCGATCGCCTCGACCGGCTCTTTCGCGTCTTCAGCCAGGTTGATGCCTCGACCACCCGCAAGTATGGCGGCAGCGGGCTGGGGCTCGCCATTTGCCTGAAACTGGTCGAGCTCATGGGCGGCAGCATCGGCGTCCAAAGCACCTCAAACACTGGCTCCACCTTCCAGTTTGAAATTCCCCTGCAGCTGGCGCAGGGCAGCCAGCCTGCGCACTCGCAGGACCTGGCGACTCCGCTTCCCCCTCCGTCGCGCGACCATGCCACGCTCCCCCCTGGCCTGAAAATTCTCGTCGTGGAAGACAACCCCACCAATCAGAAGGTCGCCTTGCAAATGCTCGGCCGGCTGGGCTACCCCGCTCAGGTCGCGAACAATGGAGTGCAGGCCGTCGAACGCGTCCAGAATGAAGCTTGGGACCTCCTGCTCATGGACGTGCATATGCCCGAAATGGATGGCCTGGAAGCGACCCGCCGGATTCGGCAGCTGAGGCTGCCCTACCGTCCCCGGATCGTTGCGCTCACCGCCGACGTCCTCAAGGGCGAGCGCGAGAAATGCCTCGATGCCGGGATGGATGACTACATGACCAAGCCCGTCCGCATCGATCGCCTCAAGGCCATGCTCGCCGAAGTCCCTCTTCCTTGAGGAAGTCCGGATCGCCTTTACGGCGCAACCAGACCCAGTTCCGTCCCACCCACTCTCGTCCCATGGCCCTCCAGCAGCATGATCACGTACTGACCCGTTCGACGATGGGCGAAAGGATACACCTCCAGCGTGGAATCTGCGCGTGCCTTCACGAAGATCGTTTCATCCGGATTCTTCTTCGTGCTTGGAACCGTGGGGCCGCTGCCTGGATCGGTGGGCAGGAACCACAGCTTGATCGTCGTCACATCATTTGCCTCAGATGGAGTGGACACCGGTTGTGCGAAAGCCAGCCCGGTCGCCGTGATCGGCTTGCCATAGTCGCTCCAGATCATCGGGGCCTTATCTTTGGGAGCAGCCAGATAGGTACCACCCAGATCATCCGATTGGCCGAAAGAAGCAGACGAAAGATTGCCGTCAAACAAATGGGCGACCTCCCCGCCGGGGCTCTCGCTCGACGCGACCGTCTTGACGGGCGGCGGCACAAATTGGAGCGGTGGAGGCGGCGCAACGGTTATCTTGACCGATCCCTGCGTCGCCGTTTGATCAGGAAAACCTATCTCCACCTCGTGCTCGCCCGCGGCCAGATCGGAAAACGAAACGGTTTGCGAGGTCTCCTTGGACCCGCTGACATCCACATGAGCATAGCGCACCAGGTGGCCATCCACCTCAACCGGGATCGGCCATGAGGTGTAGCGCGTTCCCGAGGCGCCGGCGTTGACGTAGGTCAGCTTGACGGTGGGGTTGCCATTTCGGGCGGGCGCGGACTCGACGGCCGTCAGCTTGATCGAAAGCGGAACGACCTTTCCATCGGCAATGTTGATTTCGCGCGGCATCACGTTGAAGCCCTCGATCATGAGATGCGGTTCTGCGCCAGCCAGCAGCGCGGCGCGGTAGCGCACGGTCACCTCGCGCTTTTCATGCGGCATCAGGTTCAGCGCATTATCGGTCCAAAAGCTGGGCAGGATCTCGCTGCCCTGCCGGCCGGAAAGAATCTCGGAGCGGACGTCGCATGCCGGGACACCTGAAGTGTTTTCCATCCGGATGGTGTCCACGATTTCCGCGCCATTGACCCGAGTCTCCTTCACCGTGCCGACCACCGACGCGGGCGCCAGTGTCTGCAATTCCCAAGAGACATCGTCGTCCGCTACCCAGCGCACATCATGATCGAGCACCTGGCCATTCGCCGCGGTCAGCGTAAGCGCGAGGAAATGGGCGTGGTTGTCCGCCAATTTATCCGCCAGGCTGCCAGCCGGCGTGGTCGCGTCGGCGGCGGCATCGACGGTGAAGTCGGCCGTCGATTCGGGTGCGCCCTGAAGATTGACGATCTCCGCGTGCACCCGTGCGCCGTTTAGGGCGTCCGGCTGTGTGCTCGCAATCTGGATGCCGTCGTCATCGATACTGTACTGAATGTGGACCGGCCGCAGGGCTTCCTTCATCTGGTAGTAACCGGAGTTGGTGTGCAGGTACCAGTCGAAGAGCTCCCATACCATGGATGGCCAGGAAGCGTTCACCTTCCAGAGATGCGTTCCCTCGTTGCGCGGGCGCGCCTTGTTGGCCGCTTCATATACACCACGGAAAAACTCCCCGTCGAAAAGATCCCCGATCCAGAGATACTCCATTAAATCCGGCATCGGTCCGAACTGTCGGGCGATCGCATCGTGCGTGGCGCGGTAATAGCCGTCGGTGGCATCGTGAAAGCCGAACGTCACATTGAGGGGAAAATTCTTATCGTCCGTCTGGTCCCAATCGGGGATGGATTGGACGACTGAGTTGATGTTCATCGGGGCTGCCATCCCAACTTCATTTTTGCAGACGAACTTGGGGTCGTGGGCGTAGAGGTTGAAAAGGTTTCGTAGTGGCACTTGCAGGTACGGACCTCCCGAACTCATATGGGTCGGCTCGGCCCACGGCACGCTCTGGCTGCTGGAAACGATCCAGGGACGCGTGCCATCCATCGCGGGCAGCACTTGATCCTGCATGGGCTGAGCCCAATCTTTCTGGGGTTGGGATTCATTGCTGCCCTCCCAAAGGAGCAGGCTCGGATGACCTCGCATGCGATCGACGCAGTCAACCATGTTATCCATCAGCACCTTGGGGTCGGCATGCCCTCCTCCGGGCGAGGTGCGCGAGAAATCTTCCCAGACCAGCAGCCCATTCCGGTCACAGGCATCGAAAAAGACATCCGGCGGCATGATTCCACAGCCGTTTACCCGGACGACCGTCTGGTTACCTTCGGCCATCAGGCGCACTTCGTCGCGATAGCGCTGGGCGCTCCAACTCAGCATGGTATCGGGAATCCAAGCGCCGCCCGATAGCCGGATGGTGCGTCCGTTGCACGTGAAAGCTCGCCCGCCGCTGGGCAGGACGTACGTGCCAACGGTTCTGACGCCCAGCAGCGAAGACGCCGATGAGCTGGCTTTGCCCTCGACCGAGGCGCTGACAGTAAGTTTATATACCGGATGATCGCCATAGGTGTCGGGCCACCACACCTTGGGATTGTGCAGGACCAGTTCGGGATGGTCCGTGGGAAGGAGGATGAACTCATTGCGGCCCGGGGCGGCCGCAAGAGACTGATGAAACTCCGCGGGAGTTCCGTCGAATCCGTCCGGTTCAATGCGCACGGTGAGATCGGTATTGACGGGCTGCGCGCCCGGGTTGTCCAGATAACCCCGCACCTTGATCGGAGCATCCTGTCCGGGCGTCCACTTCACATCCACGAACCCGGCTGGATCACGGACGGCTACCGGGCCGGTGGCTTCCAACCAGACATGCTGCCAGATGCCCATGTTCCGGTCGCGCACACTTGGCGTCCAATCCCAGCCTATCGTTTGATACATGGTGACATTAGAAAGAATTTGTTTGTCGCCGCTGTTGGGCCCGAGATGGCCATAGATGCCGCCCAACTGCTCCAGCACAGGATCGCCCGGCACGTCCAGCGGGTGGATGCGAATGGCCAGTGTATTCGTCGCCCCGCCCGTCTTCGCGAATTTGCTGATGTCGAAGCGAAACCGCCTGAACATCCCCACAACATCCTGTGCATCGGCAACCGCCTGCCCATTCAGCCAGACGTCCGCGCGATAATTGATGCCATCAAGATGCAGCCACACCACTTGTCCCTCGTAGCTGGCCGGAAGGGTGAAGGTGGTGCGAAACCAATAGGGGCGGTCGAACGGATTCGAGTGATCGGGGAGGTGGCTGTACTTCAGCAAATCGTATCGTTTGTTCTCCGCCTCGTTCGCATCCGGGATTTTCATCATGTTCAATCCGATGATGGGATCGGGATAAACCCCGTTGCGGACCAAGGTGGCAAGGGCCGTCGTCGGTACCGCTGCCGAATACCAGTCCGTTGCGTTAAACGCCGGCGAGGAAAACGTGTCGCCGTGGCTGCCCACAATGGCTTCCTCTCGCATCTGCCAGCCATCGTGCAGGACGATGGCCCCGGAGCTGACAGTGCCCAAGGGTTCGCTGTCCACGGGTGGAAAGGATGGCGAGACGGCATTAGCCGCCCGCGCAGCAGATAGACCGGCCACGACCGCGAACATCGCAAGCAGCCAGGAAATGCGGAATGTGTTCATGGATCGATGCGTGGACGAGCCGACGTGAATGACCGCCGGAGGGTAGTTATATAAACCCGCGCGGGAGTCATCGTTGCGGCAGCAACCGCACGTCGAGCGCTATGGGCCCGAGGACTCACTGGCAGCGGACTTCACCCCGGCCAGCATCCCGGGAATGGCCCCGTAGCCGATGAAGCGCGGATGATCCCCGCCCGTGTCCGCGTCCGTGGCGCGTGGCAGCTCGAAGTCGAAGACGCTCACCCCGTAACGCGAGACGCCGTTGAACCGCCGGCCCTCGCTCGCGCCTATCATCACGCGCCGGCCCGTCGCGCGGTTCACGCCCAGGTAGATCATCACGTGCGTCACCGGCGGGTCGCGCGTCACGTGGTAGGTGCCCGACCAAAAGAGCAGGTCCCCCGGCTTCAGCCGCGCCAGCTCGAACGTGTCCGGGCTCGAGCTGACCACCGCGTGAAAGTCGCCCTGCGTCCACACCCACCGATACATCTCGCTCGAGTCGCGCGGCATGTCTGCGATGCCCGCCTGCTGCAGGAGATGATAGATCGTGCCGGAGCAATCCATCCCGCCCGCCGCCGGATCGCTCGACCCATAGCGGTACGCCAGGTTCAGCGTCGTCAGCCGCAGCGCCTCCGTCAGCAGCCGCTGGATCGGCGCGGGTTGCGCGGAGAAGTCGACGATTTCCGCCGGGTCGAGCGTGGCCACGCGGCCCGCGTCTTCGCCCCAAGCCGCCGATCCGCCGGCCAGGGCCGCCAGCACAATCACAGCGATCCGGTGCACCGGCAGAGCTTACGCCATCGCCGCCCGCGCGCCATCTTTCCTGCACGTCCGCCTATGGGACTGGATCGCGCGGCTTGCCCGGCCCGCCCGCCCCCCTACGTTGTCGGCATGAGCGACTGCCCGGAAAGCGATCGGCTGGACGAGGACAATCGGCGGGCCAAAAACTGGAAACGCTGGGGTCCGTACCTCGCCGACCGCCAGTGGGGCACCGTGCGCGAGGATTACTCGCCGGACGGCGATTGCTGGAATTACTTCCCGCACGATCACGCCCGCAGCCGCGCCTACCGCTGGGGCGAGGATGGCATCCTCGGCTGGACAGACCGCGAGTGCCGCCTCTGCTTTGCGCCCGCGCTTTGGAACGGCGCCGACCCGATCCTGAAGGAGCGCTTCTTCGGCCTGACCAACAGCGAGGGCAACCACGGCGAGGACGTGAAGGAAGCCTACTTCCACCTCGACGGCCTGCCCACCCACTCCTACCAGCGCGGCCTTTATAAATATCCGCAGCGCGCCTTTCCCTACGACGAGCTTGTCCGCGTCAACGGCCAGCGCTCCAAGGAGGAGCCCGAGTACGAGATCACCGACAC
>CAZZYY010000134.1:0-7449 GCA_964658475.1 uncultured Candidatus Methylacidiphilales bacterium
AGCTCGGCGGTCGCATTAAGCGCGGCGACGGAGTGGCCGCCGCCTGCGCTCTCCTCGCGGAAAGCTTGGGTCGATCCATGTAGCACGTGCGGTCGAGTTATTGAAAACGCATAGGCGGCCTCGGCCCGATCGCGGAGCGAGCAACTCGAGCCGAATGTCTTTCTGTCTCGTCCCGGAAATATTCCGTCGCAGCTGCAGCTCCAGCCGATGCCGGCCACCTGCGGATGTTTTGTTTCGCGTTGGTCAGGTAGCCGGCGCTCTCGAGCGCCGGTCCGAGTGGCAGGCGGGTCCGCAACCGACCGGCGTTCGGAAAGCGCCGGCTATCTGTTTCTTTTCCTTTCTTTTCGACCCTCGGGATTTTTCGCCTCAAACTAGTCCTTGGAATCAGAGTTCCGAATGTGAGATTGCGATCGACCACCGCGCTACAGTCAATCTCATCGCACGGCTCAAGGTTCGCGCTTTTCACTCGGGGCGCTTTCCCGTTTACTGCCGCGTGCACATGAGGCTGGCGCGATGAAGTGGCGGATCGTTCTGGCGGTGGTGTTTGTCCTCGCGCTCTTCGCGGCGTTTGCCTACCTCTACGTCAACACCTTCGTGCGCAAGCGGCAGCACGCGGTCATTCTTTTCGTCGTCAACGGGCTGGATCTCAACATGCTTAGCCAGGCCCGGCAGCAACTCGGGCGTGCCTCGGCGCTGGACGAACCGGACGACCCCGGCATTGGCGACGCGCGCCGGCGGGTCGCGTTGCGCAGCGAGTTGCTTAACCTCGACGGGTTCTGGAACGTCGCGCTCATGAACATCCAGCAGCCCGGCCAGCCGGTGCCGGACGAAGGCGCCAACGCCACGGCGCTCGCGTGCGGCCAACGCGTGGACAACGGCAACGTGGCGATCAACAGCCGTAGCGAGGTGCTGCCCTCGCTCATCTACCTCGCGGCCCGCGCGGGAAGGGCCACCGGCCTGGTCACCACCAGCTCGCTCGTGCAGCCGACGCCAGTCGCGTTTTACTCCAACACCAAGGGCACGCCGGAGCCCGCGCGGAACGCGGTCGATCTCGTCTACTCCGGCATCGACATCATCCTCGGCGGCGGCGCCGACTCTTTCTCGCCCGCCAGCACGACCAACGAAAATGGCCGGCGCGACGGCCGGGACCTGATCACGGAGGCCAAGGGGCGCGGGTACGCGGTGGTGGCCTCGCGCGACGAGCTGAAAAACGTCTCGTCCTGGCGCACGCGGCAGTTGTTTGGCCTGTTCGCGCCGGGGCAATTTTACTTCGCCTCGCTGCAACCCACGGGGACCCCTCAACCGACTCTGGCCGAGATGACCCGCACCGCGATCTCCAGCCTGAACTATAACATCGGCGGCTACTTTCTCGTTGTGGAGCATGGGCTCGTGGCGCGCGCCGCCGGGCAGAACCTGGGCAAGCTCTCGATCGACGAGGTTGCGGCGGTGGATGAAGCCATCCAGTCAGCCGTCGACTATGCCGGTCCTGATGCGCTTGTGCTCGTGACCAACAGCTACAGCCTCGGCGCCGTGGGACCGACCTTGGCCGTGGCACCGGTGGAAACGAACCCGCCGCCACCGAAACCACCGGGCGACGCGAACGAGATTCCCGTGGCGCCGATCGCCACGACCATGACCGGCTTCTGGGCGACTGGGCCGGGTGGGCCCGCGCGCAATCCGGCCCAAGTCGCCTGGTTGAAACAGCGATACGCCAGCGGCGTCTTCTCCACCAATGCGACCGGCCTGCTGGAGCCGCAGCCGGCCTTTCAATTTCAGACGGAGGCCTCTGCCCTGGCCGAGCCGGCGTGGCTGCTTTCGCGCGGCGAGGGCTCCAGCCAGATGCGCGGTTGTTTCTCCAACACGGATCTCTTCGACCTGATCACCGAACAATTCTAACGACGACCGTGACGCTCACCGAAATACGGACGGTGCTGGCGGCGAGGGGTCTGCGTCCGCTCAGGCAACTGGGCCAGAACTTCCTGCACGATCGCAATCTCGCGGCGTGGCTGGCCGAGCAGGCGCTCGCCGGCGCGGAACCGGGAGCCGGGGTGGTGGAAATCGGCCCCGGACTAGGCGCGCTGACCGGCCCGTTGCTGGAACACGGCGCGCGCGTCATCGCCTTGGAAAAAGACCGCGGGCTGTGCATGTTCCTGCGCGAACGATTCGTCGCGCAAGTGGCGGACGGCCGGCTCGACCTGCGGCACGGCGACGCGCTGGAGCTCCTGCCCGAGCTGAACCCAACGGTGGTCTGCGGCAACCTGCCGTACTACATCTCCACGCCGCTGTTGATGGAATGCCTGCGGCTTGATGCCCGGCGGCTCTTCTTTGTCGTGCAGAAGGAGGTCGGGCAGCGGCTGGCCAGCGCGCCAGGCGGGAAGATCTACGGCGCGCTTTCCGTGCTGGTGCAGGCGGCGTGCGAGATCGAACTGGTGCGGACGTTGCCCGGCTCCGTTTTCTTTCCGCCGCCCGAGGTCGCGTCGGTTGCGGTGTCGCTGCGCCGGCGCGCCCAGCCGCTGGTCGCGGCAGCGGAACGCGCGAGCTTCGCCGCCTTCGTGCAGCGCGGGTTTTCCCAGCGCCGCAAGAAGCTGTCGAACCTGCTGCCGGTCGACGATGGAAGGCGCGCCGAGCACCTCTCGCCAGAGGAGTGGGCCCAGCTCTGGCGCCGCACGCCTCCTGTGCTGTAGCAGCGGTCTATGACCTTCGCCTTCACCGCGCCATCGGCGCGGAGCGGGAGAGCCCCCGCTGGAGAACTCCGAGGCAAAGCACAACGTGGCGGTGCGTTCCGGAAATACTTCCTTTTCCGAACGGATTGTGCGGCGGCTCCGGCCTGGAGCGAACATGACCGGCCCGCTGGCTCAAGCGGTTGTTCCAGCATCCGACCAATTCCGCCGAGAATGAAAATCCGGTACGAGAGATCTCCCCAGAGCAACCGCCGCAACAGAACATCGCTCTTACTTTTTCACGATCTTCGGCACGGGGGCGGGCTTGCCGCCGTTGGTCGCGATGTTGGAGAGTGATCCGGCGGAATCATCCTTGGGCAGGAAGGGGGCAAAACGCTGCTTGTCGATCGCCTTCATGTAGGCCTCCTGCGCGCTGATCTGGCCGGAGTCGTAGAAGCGTTGAATGGCGTCGTCCATAAACTGCATGCCCTCGCCCTTGCCGGTGATGAGCACGTCGGTCAGCGCCTCGACCTTCCCTTCGCGGATGATCGCGGAGACGGCGCTGTTGGCGATGAGGATTTCGTTCACCGCCAGGCGGCCGGAGCCGTCCTTCTTCTTGAGCAGCAACTGCGCAACGATGCCGCGCAGCGAGGCGGAGAGCATGGTGCGCACCTGCGGCTGCTGGCTGCTGGGAAAGACGTCGATCATGCGGTCCACCGTCTTGCGCGCATTGTTGGTGTGCAGGGTGCCGAAGACGAGCAGGCCGGTCTCCGCGGCGGTGAGGGCAAGCGCGATGGTCTCCAGGTCGCGCATCTCGCCGACGAGCACCACGTCGGCGTCCTCGCGCATGGCGTTGCGCAGGCCGTCGGCGAAGGAGGGCGTGTCCTCGCCCACCTCGCGTTGGGTGATGATACTGATCTTGTTGTTGTGCACAAACTCGATCGGCTCCTCGATCGTGATGATGTGGCGCGCGTAGCTGCTGTTGATGTAATCGACCAGCGCCGCCAGCGTGGTCGATTTGCCCGAGCCGGTGGGGCCCGTGACGAGGACAAGGCCGCCCTTGATGTTGGCGAAATTCTTGATCACCGGCGGGACGCCGAGCTGCTCGAGCGTGGCGATCTTGTTCGGGATAAGCCGAAAAATGCCGCCCAGGCCGTGCAGCTGCCGGTGCAGGTTGCAGCGAAAGCGGGAGTCGGCGTTCAGTTCGTAGGCGAGATCCGCGTCACCCTTTTTCTCGAACGCCTCCCAACGCACCGGGCCGGCGACTTCGCGCAGCATCTGCGTCATGACATCCTTGGTCAGGACGGTGTCGTTGATCCGCTTGATGTCGCCATGCACGCGCATCTTGGGCGGCTGGCCTTCCTGCAGGTGCAAGTCGGAGGCCTTGTTGGCGACGATGATGTCGAAGAGATCGTCAATGAGGATGCGGGGCTTTTCGGCAACGGCGGACATGGGGGTAATCTTAGCGTCGGATCATGCAGTGGTCGAGCGCAGTGCGACCGATGCAGAGAGTCGCAGGTAGTCGGCGATCTCCGAGCGCCGGTCCGAGGGGAAGACGTATTCGTGACCGACCGGCGCTCGTAGAGCGCCGGCTACCAAGGTCGCAACCACAAAAAAGCCGCCTCTTGTGAAGGCGGCTTTCTTGAAAAGACGAAGCTAAACCTAGATGACCCCAGCCTTCTTCAACGTCGCGTAGGCGCCGTTCTTGGTCATGGTCTTGAGCGCGCGGGCGGTGAGCTTCACCGTGACATAGCGTTTGAGCTCGGGGACGAAGACACGCTTGCTCTTTAGGTTGGGCTGAAAGATGCGCGGGGTGTTGGCGGTCACGTGTGTACCGATACCGCCCTTTTTCTTGGCCTTACCGCTGCGGAGGATGCGGGTGCCCTTGACCGGGATGGCGCCGGTGATATCACAAAGTCGGGACATGAGCGTGGGTCCTACTTGACGAGCAACACGTTGCGCGCGCGCTTGATTTCCTGGGTGAGCTTGCGGTGCATCTTCGCCGTCATGCCGGTGATGCGGCGCGGGAGGATGCGGCCTTTTTCCGTGAGGAATTTCTTGAGCAGCTCGGTGTTCTTGAAGTCGAGCGCCTCGACGTTGATGTCGATGCGGCGCTTGGCCAGCGAGCGCAGGGTGCGGCGGCGGGGCCGGGAAGGTTTGGCGGCGGGAGGCATAATCGTGTCCTTTGAACTCTAGTCCTTGTCTTTCTTCTTGTCGTCGTCGTCGGCCGGTTCCTCTTCCTCATCGGCAAAGGCTTCGGCGGAATCCATGAATTGCGGGGCGGTATCCCAGCGGCGGCGACCGCGGTTTTCCTTCTCGAGCTGCTGCTGGCACTCGACGGTGAAGCGGGCGAAGGGAATCGCTTCCAGCCGCGCGTGGGGGATGGCCTTGCCCGACATCTCGCAGACGCCGTAGGTGCCGAGCTCGAGACGCTTGAGCGCCTCCTCGATCTCGTAAAGCGCATCCTGTTCCTGCGAGAGGAGGCTGAGCGCGAAATCTTTCTCGTACGCATCGCTGCCGGCATCGGCCTGGTGCTGGCCGACGGCGGAGGCCTCGTTGCTTTCCGAGCGGGAACGCAGGCTGTTCTGGGCCACGCTCTGCATCTGGTCGAGGAAATGGTCACGCAGCTCGAGCAGGCGCTGCTTGGAACGATCGTAAAAGGCGAGGCTCTTGGCGTCGCGTGGGGCGCGCAGATTCAGGGCCGGCTTTTCCGCGCCGTTCTCGGAGCCATTAAGCTCCTTCAGCGCGGTCTTGGCGGGAGAAGATTTTGCAGCCGGGGCCTTGGCCTTGACGGCGGCTTTGGCCGCGGGCTTGGCCGCCGGGCGCTTCGCAGGCTTGGCGGCGGGTTTCGGTTTCTGTGCCATGGGAACCGTAAGGAATAGGGAGGTCCCGCCAAAAATCCAATGCTATTTTTAAAAAAGCTGGCGACGAGAAAATCGGTTTGCCGCGCTTCAATGTGCCATGCCTTGTTCCGATAGAACGGTATGTTCCCGCCCGGGCTCGGCTGCAATGTACTGGCTTTTTCGCTGGGCAGCTCCCATATTGTAAAACCGTGTTCAATAATCCCTTGTCGCGAGCCGTACAGGATTTATTGAGTCGCGCCGGCGGGCGGCTGGAACTGGTCGTCCGCTTTTCAGGCAGCCGCGGCTACGAGGTCTGGGACTGGAATCGCGAAGCGGCGGAGCTTTTCAATCTCGATCCCACGGGCCCGCACGGACAGCCGCTGAGCTGGCCCCAGATTCCCAAGCCGCTGGCCGAATACCTGGCGCAGGCGCTGCAGGCCTTCACCGGCACGCCGGTGGAATCGATGCCGGAACTGAAGCATCCCGAACGCACCTATTTCGCCAAGGTCTTTTACGAGGGCGTGCCCGCGACCACCACCGCCGAGGAGGAGCACTGGTACCTCTTCTGTTTCCAGGATTCGGTCGGCCTGCTCGACAACTCGCAGGGCGCAGTGAATCGCAAGAAGCTCGAGACCATCGGCGAGCTGGCCAGCGGCGTGGCCCACGACTTTAACAACCTGATCATGGGCATCCAGTCCAACGCTGAGGCCATGCTGGCGCAGCCCAGCCTTTCGCCCCAGGCGCGGGACTCGATCGTCAACATCATCCGCGCCTGCTCCAACGGTGCGTCGCTCACCCGCAGCCTGCTTGGTTACGCCAAGAAGCAGCCGCTCACGCTCACGCCCTTCAATCTCATCGACCTGATCCACGACGTGGCGCGCATCGCCGGCATGGCCTCCGGCAGCTACCGCATCGCGCTCGGCAAGGACTTCCAGGAAAAGGCCGAGCCGATCATGGTCGTCGGTTCCTACTCCAGCCTGAGCCATTGCCTGCTTAACCTGATCAAGAACGCCCGCGAGGCCATGCCGGATGGCGGCACGATTCATATCCTGTGGGAAGGCAACGAGACGACCGCCACGGTCACGGTGCGCGATCACGGCGCGGGCATTTCCGAACAGGACCTCGCGCATATCTTCGAGCCGTTTTATTCCACCAAGAAGCAGGGCACCGGTCTCGGCCTGGCCATGGTGCGCGGCATCATCGGGCAGCATACCGGCACGGTGGAGATCCGTTCCACGCTCGGTATGGGCACCTCGGTCTCGCTGGTCTGGCCGCGCGGCGAGGTGCCGATGAAGCCGGCCAAGGTAAGGGAGCTGGAGGGTACCCGCCGGAGCACGCACCGCATCTTTCGCCATTCCCAGCGCGTGATCATGCAGTCCCCGCGGTTGAACGACGAACCGCACTACACGATCTACGTCATCGACGACGACGACCTGGTGCGCGACGGCCTCTGCAGCCTGCTCGAGCACCTGGGCCATCGCACCCATTCCTTCCGCCATCCCGAGGTGGCGCTGCAGACCCTGCTGGCGGCCGACCCGCCGCCGGAAGTGGTGATCGTCGACTACAACATGCCGGGGATGAACGGCACCCAGTTCATCAGCCGCTACAGCACCACCGTCACCGGCACCCCGCGTGTGCAGGCCACCCAGGTGCTGCTGATGAGCGGGCTGCCCCCCAGCCACTTTGACGATTTCATGTCGGAATTCCAGGAGCTCAAGCTGGGCGTGCTCGAGAAGCCGTTCACGCTCGACACCCTGCGCAAGCGGCTGGCCGCCATCCAGGTCGCGCGCCAGAAGAACGGGGCGACGGGAGCCATCCCTGCGGCCTCGCTCACGGCCAGCGGACAATTGACTGCCCGCACCACCCCGCTCATCCGCCCGGACCAGCCCAAGGTGAACGCGGAGTCCAAGGCCGCAGCGTAGAACAGGTAGCCGGCGCTCTCCGAG
>CAZZYY010000135.1:0-7365 GCA_964658475.1 uncultured Candidatus Methylacidiphilales bacterium
CCCCGGCTACCTGGCTGAGCATCGACTATCTGGAGAGGCTTGCTCTTAATCGGTGGAGCGATCTCCCACGCAGGTTTTCCCTCTTCGACATGCCCTAATCCTCCGCTCCCGGCCTACCCCGGCCTTGCTTGGTCTTGGAGCGGCGGCGTTTTAGTTCCACGAACTGCTTCTTGATGCCGCGCGGGCGCTGGGCTTTTTGGCGGCGTGCTTTTTCGTGGGCGGAGCGGCGGGCGCTGGCGGCGTCCTCGCGTTGGCGCTGCAGGAGCGTGACGAGGAGCCGCCAGGCCGCGAGCCGATTGGCCGCTTGCGTGCGGTGCTCCTGCATCTTCACGGAAAGCTGCCGGGCAGGATAATGCAGCCGCACGCAGGTCGCGACCTTGTTCACGTTCTGGCCACCGGGACCGCCGGCGTGGGTGAACGATTCCTCGACCGCGGCCGGATCGCAGCCCAGCGCGAGCAGGCGGGCGCGCACATCCTCGGGCGGAAAGGCGCTCATGGCGTGGGCACATGCGGCTTGTCCGGATCGAAGGGCTCGACGTGCACCATGACGTCGAGCACCTGCGGCAGCTCGCCCTTGATCTTCGACTTCACCTCGTGCGCGAGCCGGTGGCCCTCCTGCACTGAGATGCGCGGATCCACCTCGATATGCAGGTCCACCATGAGCCGCATGCCGAGCTTGCGCACCCAGACTTTTTCCACGCCGCGGATGCCGGGGCAGGTGCGGCTGGTCTGGCGGACGAAGGCCATGAGCGCCGGGTCAACGGAGCCTTCCATCAGCTCGTGCAGGGGCGGGTTGAGCAGCCAAAGCCCGACGCCGACCAGCCAGACGCTGGCCACCATGGCGGCCCAGCTGTCCGCATCGATCCAGCGCGGGCCACCGATCCATGCGATGAGGATGCCCGCCAGCGCCGCGACCGAGGTCACGACGTCGCTGCGCTGATGCCAGGCTTCGGTGACGAGGGCGACGCTGCCGATGGCCTTGCCGCGCGAGCGCAAGCGGTGAAACATCCATTCCTTGGCCAGGATCACCGGCACAAGCACCAGGAGCGTGCGCGGGTCGGGCGCGGGTCGCGGCACGTGGAGCGAAAAAGCGGCGTGCCAGAAGATGAGGCCGCCCACGCCCATCAAACCGACGGCGACTGCGGCCGAGGCCAGCGTTTCCGCGCGGCCATGACCGGCGGGATGGGTGAGGTCAGCCGGGGCCGCGGCCATGCTCAAGCCAACGAGGGAGATGGACGAGCTAATGACGTCGGTGAACGACTCGGCCGCGTCGGCGACCAGCGCGTAGGAATGGCCGAGCAGCCCGGCGGCAAGCTTGGCTCCGCCGACGGCGCCGTTGAGCAGGATGGCGCCGAAGGCCGAGCCGCGTCCCGTGGCCAGGCTGGCCTCGGGATTGCGGCGCGCGGCCTCCAACGCCTCGGAGGTGGCGGTCTTCTGCGTGGCCGCAAGCTGACTCATGCGCGCGCAGTATGGAAAGCGCGCGATGAGATAGGCAAGGCTAACACGCACGATGGCGCCGCGGCCGATGGCGTACGGGCAGGGCTCAGCAATGGTAGCCGGCGCAGCGTTGGTCGACGCGGCCGTTTCCGGCGCCAGCGCCTTCAGCCGCTCGGCGGCTTCCTTGACGAACGAGGAATCGCCACCAAGACGGACTTCCTGCTGGAGAATCTGCTCCTCGTGTGCCTTGTCGTGGCGGCTGGCATAAATGGCAGCGACCTGGTGATACGCAACGGGAGCGAAGGCGCTGTGGCCGCCCTTTTGCGCCACGCCGAGATAGGTCTGGATGGCGTCGTCTGCCTTGCCCGAACCTTCCTGCACGGCAGCGAGGCCCAGCTGCGCCGCGTCGCACAACTCGGGCGGCGACTGCTTGTTGTCGAGCACGGCCTGGTACGACTTTTGGGCACCAGAATAATCCTTCGCGGCGAACGAGAGGTCCGCGGCCTTCATCTGCGCAACCGCGGCCTGGGTGGTGCCGGGATAGGTGGCGGCGACTTTCGTCAGGTCAGCGGGGGTCTTGGCCGTGGAGATCGCGGTGGCGGCGGCCTCCTCCGCCTGCTCGCGCTGGTTCAGCTGGTAATAGTAGATGCCGAAGCCGATCAGCAGCGCGGCGACCACAATGAGGAGCGGGTAAACCACGACCCGCCAGTTGAACTCTTCCGCCTCGATGATGTTGCGCTCATCGGATTCCAGACTTGCCATCCGTGGAGGATAAAAAGAGCGGCGGCGCGGTCAAGGGTTATCGGGGTGCGCGCGGGCGAAGCAGCTGCAGCGCCTTCTTTTCCAGGCCTGCCAGGCGCGCCCCAACGGCACGGTCCGCGGTCGCCAGCGGCTGTCCTTCCGTGGCGAGGAAGAAGAGGAAATCGTATAGGCCCTGCCAGTCGCGCAGCGAAATCGATTCGCGCCGGAGCGCGTCGCCCGGGCCCATGTTGTGGTAGGCGTTCATGCCGATGCAAAGCGCCCCGGTGGGAAATCCGGCGCGGTGAAAGACGGTACCCTCGCACGCGCCGCCGCCCATGAGCAGCCGCTGCCACGTCGTGCGCGGCTCGCGCGTTCTCAGGTCGCGGAAGTTTGTCTCCAGCCAGTGCGTAACGCGCGAGTCGAAGATGCTCAATCGGTCGCCCACGCGCACGATCGGGCCGTCACCTAGGCGGGCAAAACCCTGGGCGTTGCTGGTTTCGAGGGAGAGCGTGACCATCGGTTCGAGCGGCTGGCGGCTCTTCAGCGCGGCGAGCGTGCCGTAGAAACCGACCTCTTCCGCGCGGGTGAAGAGCGCCTCGATGCAGGCGGAGGCGTTGGTCTCGGCCAGCCGTTGCAGCAAGGCGAGCATGGTGGCCACCTGCACGAGATCGTCGCAGGCCGGACTAAGAAGGAGGCTTTTGGTGCAATCGGCGGCGGGGAGATCCCAGGTGGCGAAGGTCGCGCCCGCGGGAATGGCGCCGGCCACGCGCACTTGTTTTGCCTCGCCAGAAAAATCGGTTCCGACGATCACGCCGGAACCGAGGCGCGGCCGGCCCGGCGCGTGGAAGATGATCTTCTCGCCGAGAAAGTAGGATTCCTCCACGCCGCCGCGGAAGTGCAGCTCGCCGGCCTCGACAGAGAAGCCGGGGTGGTCCATGTGCGCAACAAGGCGAATGGCCTCGCGGCCGCGCGGCTTGTGCTGGTAGCGGGCGATCAGGTTGCCGAATTCATCGAGACGCACACGGACGTGCGGCAGCGGGCGCAGACGCTCCGCGAGGTAATCGCGCACGAAGTGCTCATGGCCCGGCGCCGTCGGGCAGGCGGCCAGACCCATGCCCGCCTGGTATAGCGGTTCAGCGAGAATGTGCATGGGGGTCTTTGCGAGGGCGCGCCAGCAACGAGGCGACGAGGGCCACAGTCAAAATACCTCCCACGACCAGAAGCGAAAGCCCCGTCGAGATCGGCACGACGGCGCGCAGCAGCATCTTCGCGCCGATGAAGACAAGCACCGCGCCGAGGCCGGGTTGGAGATAGACGAGGCTCGTCACCGCGCGGGCAAGCAGGAAGTAGAGCGAGCGCAGCCCCAGGATGGCGCAGGCGTTCGAGGTGTAGACGATGAACGGATCGGTGGTGACGCCGAAAACAGCGGGAATGGAATCAAGGGCGAAGACCAGATCGGTCGCTTCCACCACGATCAGGACCAGGAAGAGCAAGGTAAAGCGAAGACGCCCGTTTTCGCGCACGGTAAAGTGGGGCGACGCGGCGTTGCCGGCCAGCGGCAGGAAGCGGCGCGCGAGCCGCACGACGGTGGTCTGTTCCATGTCGCGATGCGGCTTGGGAAGGAACAGGTTGATGCCGGCGTAGACGATGTAGGCCCCGAAAATGTAGAAGATCCACTCGAACCGCTGGATCAGAGAGACGCCCAGCAGGATCATCGCACCGCGCAGCACGAGCGCGCCCAGCACGCCCCAGAAAAGCACACGCCGTTGTCGCACCGGCGTGAGCCCGAACGAGGTAAAGATCAGGACAAAGAGGAAAATGTTGTCCAGGCTGAGCGCGTACTCAATCAGATAGCCGGTGAAGAATTCCAGGCTCTTGCCCGCCCCGGCGTGCAGGCCGATCCAGCCGCCGAACGCGCCCGCGAGGATGATCCAAATGGCCGTCGTCAAGATGAGGCGCCGCACGGAGGGCGGGCGGTCGCCGCGCGAGAAGAAGCCCAGATCGGCGGCGAGCAGCGCCAGGAGGGCGACATTGAAGCCGATCCAAAGCGACAAGGGTGCGGCCACGCCGGGAGTCTGGCGGGCAGGGTCGAAAACCCAACGCAAAAAAGTGCGCCCAGCGCCGCCGCGAAACCCTTCCGCGGCTTGGCACGGCGCTTGCGCAAAAATCCGTTTACAACCTCCAATCGTTCCCCACTGTTGCAACGTCCATGGCCACGACCCCGACCGAACTGACGCCCGATTCGCTCTCTTCTGAAATCCGGCAACTGGGCCGCATCCTGGGCGAAGTCATCGTCAAACTGGAAGGCCGCGAGATCCTCGATCTGGAGGAAAAACTGCGCCAGCTGGCCAAGAGCAGCCGCTCCGGCGACGCCGCTGCGGAGGCCGAACTGGAAAAGGCGGTGCAGCAGCTCTCCGTCAGCGACGCCGCACCCATGGCGATGGCCTTCACGGTCTATTTTGAGCTGGTGAACCTGGCAGAGGAATCGCATCGCGTGCGGCTCCTGCGCCGCCGGCGCCGCGCGCAATATCGGGAGGGCGGCCAGCCGATGCGCGAATCGATCGGCGCGGCGCTAAGCGAGCTCAAGGCGCGCGGCGTGCCGGCGGAGACGGTGCAGGAGATTCTCGACAAGCTGAGCATCGAGCTGGTTTTCACCGCGCATCCGACCGAGGCAAAGCGCCGCACCATGCTGAACAAGTTCCGGCGTCTGGCGCAGCGGCTGCGCAACCCGGAGTCCAACGTCGATGACGAAGTCACGGGCAATGCCGATCCGCACGCGTTGGAACGCGAGATCACCTCGCTCTGGCTGACCGACCGCTCCCGCTCCGCGCGGCCGGAAGTCACGGACGAAGTGCGCACTGGCCTGTGGTATTTCGACACGACGCTGTGGCGCACGCTGCCGCTCTTGCAGGATGAACTCGAGCGCGCCCTGGCGGAGACCTATCCGACCGTGCGCGCGCCTTCGCGCTGGATCCAGTTCGGCTCGTGGATGGGCGGCGATCGCGACGGCAACCCGAACGTTACGCCGATCGTCACGGCCGAGGCCCTCGTGCTGCACCGGCACCTCGCGCTGGAAAAATTTCAGGAAGCCTTCCGCGAGCTGGCGCGGCTGCTCTCGATCTCCTCGCGCATCGACCAGGTCTCGCCGGAACTGCTCAGCCTGCTCGCCAAGGAGGAGGCCGCCGATCCGCACCTCGCGTCGCTGCACAGCCGTTACCCGGAGGAGCCGTACCGCCTCCTGCTTTCCGGCCTGCGGGCGCGGCTGATCGAGGCGGACAAAACCGACCAGCGGCGCCTGCTCCTCGGACAGGACATGAGCGTGGAGGAGCTGCGGACGGTGGACCTCGCGCAGGTGCTTGACCTGATCTCGGAGAGCCTGATGTCGCATCGGGCCGCGCTGCTGGCGGAGGGCGAACTCAAGACCGTGCGCCGGCAGTTGTCGCTTTTTGGCCTAAGTGTGGCGCGGCTCGACCTGCGCCAGCATTCCTCCAAGCACGAGAGCGCCCTGGCCGATATTTTCGCCACGCTGAACCTGACGCCGGATTACAGTGCGATGAGCGAAGAGGAGCGTCTCTCGCTTCTGCTCAAGGTCCTGGCCCTACCGCCACTGGCGGTGCCGAGCGTCGGGTTCGGTCCCGAGACCAGCGACGTGCTTGGGTCATTGCGGGTCGCCAAGCGAGCGATCGAGCTCTACGGGCCCGAGGCGATCGGCGTCTACGTGATTAGCATGACGCACGATCTCAGCGATGTGCTGGAGGTCCTGGTGCTGCTGCACCTGACCGGTGTGATGCTCGACATCGCGCCGCTCTTCGAGACGCTCGGCGACCTCGAAGCCGCGCCCGGCATCCTCGAGCAAATGTTCCAGTGCGAGCCGTACCGCGCCCACCTGCGCGCGCGGCGCGATCATCAGACGATCATGCTCGGCTACTCCGACAGCAACAAGGATTGCGGTTACCTGACCGCGAACTGGGCGCTCTTCCAGGCGCAGGAAACGATTTCCGCGGTGTGTCGGAAGTGGAACTTGGGCCTGACGCTTTTCCACGGCCGGGGCGGCAGCATCGCGCGCGGCGGCGGTCCGGCGGCCAAGGCCATCCTCGCCCAGCCGTGCGGCCTCTACGACGCGAAGATCCGCGTGACGGAGCAGGGCGAGGTGCTTTCCACCCGCTACCACGATCCCGATCTCGCCTTCCGCATCATTGAGCAGATGGCCTACGGCGTCCTGCTCGGCGCGGAAGCCGCGCGCGAGAAAACCGCGGAGTCCGTGCCCACCGCATGGCGCGCGGCGATGACCGAGATGTCGCGCCTGGCCTACAGCGCCTACTACGACCTTGTGCATCGCGATCCGGAATTTATCGAATTCTGGCGCACGTCCACGCCGATCGAGGAAATCAGCGGGCTTAAGCTGGGCTCGCGGCCCACCTTCCGCAAGGCGACGAAATCGGTGGAGGACCTGCGCGCCATTCCCTGGGTGTTTTCCTGGATGCAGAGCCGGTGCGTTTTCCCCGGCTGGTACGGCCTCGGCAGCGCGCTCGAGCAGTTCGCCGCCACCGGCCCGCAGCAGGCCGAGTTGCTGCGGACAATGTACAGCGACTGGATGTTCTTCAAGGCGACCATCGACAACGCGCAACTCACGCTGCTGAAGGCGGACATGAAGATCGCCGGCCATTACGCCTCGCTCGTGCCGGACGAGGCGATCCGCACCCGCGTCTTCAGCGCGATTGAGGCTGAGTTCGACCGGACGAAGGCGGCCATCCTCCGCATCACCGGCCAGCAGGCGCTGCTCGAACGTGAGCCGGTACTGGCGAAATCGGTCCAGCTCCGCAATCCCTATATTGATCCGCTCAACTACATCCAGGTCGAGATGATCCGCCGCCTGCGCGCGCTGCCCGACAAGACCACGCTCGAAGCCGATGCCATCCGCAATGTGATCGAGCTCACGATCAACGGAGTCAGCGGCGGCCTGAAGAACACCGGTTGATGGCAGCCGTCGCCCGAGCGACCCCGTTTAAACCTCCAGCTTCAATCGCGATCTGCAAAAGTTGCGCGAGGCGAAAACCCCCGCAGGTAGCCGGCATCGGCCCGATGCCTAAGCCGCAGCAGCGGCGGAGTCAGTCGGGAAGGTGAGTTCATGGCCGAATTGTAGCGGCGGTCTATGACCGCCGAGATCATGCGAAAGATTTACGAGCA
>CAZZYY010000136.1:0-7330 GCA_964658475.1 uncultured Candidatus Methylacidiphilales bacterium
CGAACCATGAATAACGCCTCCAAAGGGCGCTGTGTTACCATTACACCATCGGGTATCGCGCCCAAAGTTTCCGGCGCGCGCGTGGCGATGTCAAACCCGGAGCGACGCCCGCCCTTTGCGCCGTCGTGGGCGGAGCGGCTGGACATTTCCCGCAGACTGATCTTAAATTCGGGTTCCCCAAAAGGTCCCATGGAGTAGTGGTTAGCTCACCTCCCTCTCACGGAGGTTGCACGGGTTCGAATCCCGTTGGGACTACCCTCTGATTGTCGCGGAAGCGATCTTGCTCTCTATGCGACGGGCGCAAGGAGTTGTGCTTCCTAGTTTGACGTGAAGAGGTAGTTGCCGGATTGCACCTGGAAGACAGCGTACGGTCCCTCCATTCTCAGGAACTTGACCCCGGCGGCGTTGGGAATGGCCAGTCCGCTTTCCGTCACGTTCCTGACCTCGGTCGCCGGCACATAAACGGTTGCGCTTGAGTTGACCGGCACGCCGACATTTATTTGGACCTTGCCGTTCTTTTTCTCCCACCGACTGGTAATCGTGCCGTAAAGCGAGGCCGTGCTGGCTTCGGCAAATGTCAAATCGCCCACCACCATCGGCTTGACGATAAAGGACTGATATCCGTATTGATTCGGATCCTCACGAATTCCTCCCAGCCCTTTCATGAACCACGAAGCAATTCCCGTGTAGCACGTGTGGATCCTGCTCGGGCAATTATCGGTCCAATATTCGGGCCACGTCGTTTCGCCCTGGCTGAGGAAGTAGCCATACCCCGGCTGCGATGTCTTGGATAGAAGGTCAAACAGGACGTCGCCGTCCTCCAGATCCTCGATCAGGAATTTGAGCAGGATGGGCAAGCCGGAACTTCCCATGTCGAGATAAGGGCGCGTCTCGGTGATCTCCTTCTGGAAGTTGGCCAGGACGGCGGGCTTGAGATTGTCGGGCGTGATGCCGGCAAAAACCGGGAAGGCCAGGTGGATCTGGCGCGTGTCGATATAGGTGTTCTGGCCCGCATTGAAGAAGTGAGCCTGCACGGTGGTCTTGAAGTCGTCCAAGCGCTTGCCATAGGTGACGACATCATCCGTCTTGCCCAAAACCTGGGCGACCGCCACGAACGTCCGAAGGTCCATCGCGTAAACGCAGCTATTGAAGAGAAACGCCTCGGGCGTGTTTCCGAATTCCTTGCCTTTGCGCGGGTCGGTGGGATCGGTCGGCCGCGCCCAGTCGCCCAGAAACGAGCCGCCGCCGGCGATGGTAAAGATTTTCGTTTTCGGCTGCAGTATCCCGTCCACCACGTTCTTGGCCATCAAATCCAGGAAGGCCTTATAAGCCGGGTAGGCCTCGGCGAGAATCTGCCGGTCACCATAGGTCTTATAGAATTCCCAACCCACGTTGAGGGGAGCGCTGCTCCACATGGGACCGCCGTAAACTTTACCCGTCTGCGGGGCGATGGGAGGAAACGAGCCATCGGCGTCCTGCACGTCGCGCCAATTGCGCAACACGTTCGTGTAAAAGGCCCCCGCGTCATAGTTAGGCAGCCCGCAGCCCCAGGCGGTCGCGAAATTTTCCTCGCCGTAGCCCTTGCGCTCACGGTGCGGGCAATCCTGCGTGTAGTCCTCAACCGTGTCCGAGCGGAACGTCCAGAGATCGGTTTCATAGATCCGATTAAATAAATCGCTCGAGCAGGAAAAACGTCCCGTCCGCTTCAGGTCACTGCCGATGGCGTGACCCACGACGTCGCCGAGTTCCGGCTTGTTCTTCAAGCCCGTGATCGTGACAAAGCGCCCTGCCGCATAGTTAAGTCGATTCTGAAACGTCTCCGAGGCCCCGCCGCGGCAAATATAGATGCTTTTTTGCCCGAACGCCTGGACGGTGCCGGGATTGTCCGAAACCTGGATGGCGATGGTATCACCGGTGTTTTGATCATGCAGGTTGATGGAAACCCAGCCCGAGAAGTTTTTTGCCAATGTCACTTTGTAAGGGCCCTCCCCCTCCACGCTTTGCGCCGGGATGTCCTCGATGATTCGATTCGGCTCCACCATCTGGGCGGAAAGAGTGACATGCTCCGGAACTTCCTTGGGGCTGGACCACGCCGTATCGTCGAACGTCGGCGCGCACCAGGCGGGATCATATCGACGTGCGTCAATCTGCTCGCCGCCGTAGTTGTTGCCGTAGTCCTTGGCTTTGGGATTGGTCAGGTGCTGGCTTCCGCTGGGTTCACATTTCCAAGTCGTGTCCGAAGCGAGTGAAAAGTCGCTGCCGCCGGCCATCTTCGCATTGAGCTGCACGCGAAGCGCAGGCTGGGTATGAAAGGGGCCGAAATGGGCCCAACCGGAGCCCGTCCAGATGCCGATGCAGTTCGGCCCCGCCTGCAGCGCCGGGGTGATGTCGTAAGTCACGTAGAGGACCCGCTTGTCCAGACGAGAGAGGGACGGAGCCAGGACCCGCGCATCCACCTTCCGGCCGTTGACATAAAGTTCATGATAGCCGATGGACGCCACATAGATGAAAGCCAACGCCGGCTTACCCGGCAGCGTAAAAGTCTTGCGGTACCAAATGTCGTCTTCGTTGGAGCCCGTGGGTTGCTGGATCCACGGACCAGTCCAGTCATCCGGCGACAGCAGCCCCATCGAAAAGCGCGCCGGGGCACTCCAGGCAGAGGATTTGCCGTCCTTGTCGAGAACCCTCACTTGCCAGAAACAATTTTCGCCGGAGGTCAGCGTGCTCCCGCCGAACGGGATGAGCGCGGATTGCGATGAGCTCACGGGGCCGCTGTCCCAGATGTCGCCGTGGCCGGCCGCGAGGAGAGCCGGGCTGCTCGCAACCAGCACCTCATAGCCCGTCTGCTTTTGCCCGCGCGTATGAGCGGGATCCTCCAGTTTCCACGTGAATCGCGGCACCGCCACGTCGATGCCGAGAGGATCGGTCAGGTATTCGCACTGCAATCCCGTCACCGTGACTTCGCCCTTCACCGATGCCAGGCAGGTGAAAGCAAGGAACAGAAGGGCAAGCCTCCGAGGCGCGATTTTTGGGTTATCCATAGGGATGGGCGTTTGCGTCAGTTTCCATCGACTCGCTCAGCTCGATTCCCGGGCGGCCGCTGGAGCAACGGGTCGCGCACGGAAGTTCGACATGCGAATGACCTGCCGCTCATGGTAGCCGACGAACGGGGCATCGACCTCGAGCGTGATCCTTTCCTGCGCATCCGCAAAGCCGGAGTCGCTGTCCCGGGTGCGATAGTCGAACGTGAGCGTTGGCACGTGGGCCAGGAACCACGCAACACGCACGGGGTGAGCCAGCGCCGCCTCGATCCGCAGCACATTGTGGGTGCGCTTGCTGATCCACACCCGGCCGCGCAGTTGGTCGACCACCTTCTCCGTATCGTCGCGCCAGGGCTGACCCGGCTTCGGCGCGAAGATGAAGACGTCCACCGGCGTGCCGGCCAGGACGTCATCCCCCTCGCGCGTGATGGCAAACCGGCCTGCCAGATCGTGAAGTGTGAAGGTCGCCTTGGTGCCCTCCACGTCATCCGCCATGCCCTGTACCGCGGCGTGGTCGCCCAAGGCCGGGGCCCCGTCGCCGGAGACCGCCGTGATCCTCAGCGGCGGATGACCGCCCGGACTCACCACCATGGCCAGGACATCGTGCCGGGTAACGCGTTCGCGGCCGTCGAGCTGATCGATGGTCGCCGTTTGGTCATACTGCATCGCTTGCAGCGCGTGCTGCCGCGCATCGTCGTTCGTCACCGCGCTCGCGATGATCTCGCGTGCACTGGGGCCGGCCCGGGCGCCGACCAGGCCAACGAGGATAAACGCGGAAGAGGCAACCAGGCGCACCGTTCCTAATCCTAGGGCCGGGGCCCGGAAAGCCAAGGCGCTCCGCGCCCAATTTTACCGGGCGGCGACAGCGTCCAGCGCCTGACGCTCCACATAGAGATCGACATCGCACGCGATGAAGGCCTCGGCCTGGCCGATGTAGACACCGGAGATGGGCGTGGCATCTTCCGGATGCCGCGAGACGGCGACGGGTGCGTACTGAGAGGCCGCCAGGATCCCCCAGCTGGGGTCGAAGCCGATCCAGCCTGCGCCCGGCAAATAAACCTCCGCCCAGGCGTGCATCGACATGCGGCCCTCGATTTCCGAATGATACATGTACCCGCTGACGAAACGCGCGGCGAGATCCAGGCAGCGGCAGGCCTCGATGAAAAGAGCAGCGAAATCGCGACACGAACCGCTTTTCTTTTCCAGCGTCTCGGCCGGCGTCTGCACCCCCTTTTCCATCCGGCGCCGGTAGCGAAACTCCTGGTACACCGCGCTGTTGATCCGCTGGAGAAGTTCCAGCGTCCCGATGCGCTGCCCCGGATGCCAGAAACGGGCCAGCCAGTCCCGCACCCGCGGCTCGTCGCGCGTGTAGAGGATGCGGATCAAGGGAAAAAGTTCCTGGTAAAGGGCCGGGTCGTAGTAGAAGGGGAACTCCACCGCCTCCGGCGAGATGAGGAAGTCGAACGGGTTCTCGTCGCAGGCGCGCAGGATGAACTCGCAATCGATCACCAGCTCGGCGGAAGGCTCGGTGAAGTCGACGATACCGATGTTGTTCTCGTAGACGTCCCGCATCCAGCGGATGCGATGACCGGGCGGTGAAATCTCAACCCGGCATTTGTCCAGCCGCAGACCGTGCCCTTCCCGCGGACGCATCCGCAGATGATGCGCGCCGAAGGAGACCGCCTCCTTGTAGCGATAGGTGCTACGATGCTGGATGCGCAGGTTCATGGCTCAGGGAAAGCGGACAAGCTCCGTCCCGTCGAGTCGTTGTGCCAGGTTGATCGGATCCCCCAGCGACACCTTGTCGGGGTCGATCTGGTAGGCCCACGCTTCAAACCAGGCCATGACGGCGCCCCCGTAGGTGGTCGTCAGCGCCCCGTCCACCGCATCGAGCCCGTGCGCGATCTTGATGCGCCCGATCCGCGCCTTGTTAAAGCGCGGATCGTACGTCGTCCACGACTCGCCGATGTAGGCCTCGTAGTAGGCGTGGAAATCCATCGGGCTGCCCGGATCGAGCACGCCCACATCCGGCAAATGACCCGAGACATAGCGCGCCGGAATGTTGAGCGCGCGGCAAAGCGTGATGCCGACGTGGGCGAAATCGCGGCAAACGCCATACCCGCGGTCGAGAATCTCCACCGCGGAGATGTCGGAGCGCCCGGAGCCGGTCACATACTTGATGTTATCGTGCACCCAGTCACAAATCGCCCGCGCTTGCGCGCTCGCGCCGGGCAGATGCCCGAACTTCTGCGCCGCAAAAAGCAGCACCTTGTCGGAATCGCAGTAGCGGCTGGGCAGCGTGTAGCGCAGCACGTCCGGCGGCAACCTGTCGATCGGCCGGGCCGTCTCGGTCGAGTCGACCGCCTCCCACGCCGAGGAAACCGCCACGATCGCATCGTGGACGATGGTGTTCCGGCCCGGCGGCAGGACCCAGCGCTGGGTGGTGTTTCCCTGCCAGTCGGTAAACTCCTCATAGGGCGTCGCCGGGGTCAGCGTCAGCGATTCCTTCAGCACTTGGTCGCGCACCTCGGAGTGAGGCCGCACGATGAGCAGGACAGGCGTGCCCTGTTCGACGTCATAAACCATGCGGCAGCCCACGCGGATCGCGATGGTCGAGGGTGCGGCCGTGGCCGATTGAGGAGGGGGTAAAGTGGTATGCACGAGGAAAGCTGCCAAGGATCGTCAACGGCCTCCTCGGAATCGAGAGCCCTGCGCCCTCGACGCGAAGAGCCAAGCATCTGTCGTTCCACCCCCTACCGCAAGACCGGACTCCATTTATATTAGGTAGCCGGTGCTCTCCGGGCGCCGGCTACCTGACCAAGCGCGGACCAAACATCGAAGGTGTGCCTTCGGCGCGATCGCCGCTTTCGGGGCTTTGCCTGATGGCGGGCGGCGCGGCTTCGTGGTTCGCTGGTCGTGATGAAAACCCAATCCTATCTCGCCGTGACGGCCCTGGGCGCTGCTTTGGCGCTGGTCGGCTGTGCCGGTGACTCCGACAACCGCCCCGTGCCCGGCACCGTCCAGAGCACCGACTCCAAGACGAGCGAGAACAACACCCCGCAAACCAACCCGAACCCGAATCCCGAGCCCGCCTCCAATCCGCCCGGGCCTCAGTCCGACATGCATCCGGTCGGCGTCCCCCCGCAATAACGCACCCGGCCGCCGCCTGCCCGACAGACGGCGGCGGGCACGAACAGCAAATTCCAACGCAGAGCCGGGCGACATCAGTTGCCTTTCTGTAGCGGCGGTCTATGATCGCCGGCTCTCGCGTGCCCAAATTTCCGTGTCTGCGCCGGCGGTCGCAGGCCGCCGCTACAAAGGAAGTGTCACCGAAGCGATTGCGCGCGCGACTAAGCGACGTGTTCTAGCGTTTCCAATAAAACCATGGCGCAGGGGCGATCTGCCGGTAGGTACCATGGACCTCGGGGCCAAGGACAACGACCTGACGCGTTGCCCCTTGCCGCCCGTCGCCCTGCCTCATTCCGTTAATCCCGTCCAAACCGAGTCGCGTAAGCCCCAACCAAGTCACCGCAAAGCAACCCACTCCCCCGGCGCGCCAATGTTCCCGATGGTGTTTCGCCTCGGCTCTGCTATGGTCTCCTCCCTGTCCCCTAACGTCTCCATGAATGTTTTCCAGCGCCTGGCTTCGGTTCTCTTCCTCACCCTGCTCGGATTTTCGCTGCTGACCCCGTCCGCGCGCGCGGATAGCGACTGGTTCAGCTCGACCCACAAGAAGCAGGCTGAGTATCCGAAGGGTCCGGTTTCCCGCAACTACAGTGAGGACGACCGGGTGCGCTACCAGCTCTGGCCCTACACCTGGCATCCGGTCCCCGACGAGCCGATCGACCACATCACGATCAACATCGCCAAGCAGATGGTCTACGTCTACCAGGGCGACCACCTCGCCGCCAGCAGCCCGGTGACGACGGGCAAGCCCGGACACGAAACGCCCACCGGCCATTTCTCGATCATCAAGAAGGACATCAACCACAAGTCGAACCTTTACGGCTTCGTGGTCGACGAGCACGGCAACGTGGTCGACGACAATGCGAACGCCGGCGAGAAGCAACTGGCCCCCGGTCAGGTCTACGATTCCGCCGACATGCCCTACTACATGCGCCTGCGCGACGACGGCACCGGCATGCACGGTGGCTACCTGCCGGGTTATCCGGCCTCGCACGGCTGCATCCGCCTCCCCCACGCCTTTGCCGAGCTGCTTTACTCCAACGTCTCGCTCGGCGTGCCGGTGGATATCGCCATCTCGCTGATCGGCGCCCATATCCTCAACA
>CAZZYY010000137.1:0-7307 GCA_964658475.1 uncultured Candidatus Methylacidiphilales bacterium
CGCAGCCGCTCGATCTCCTCGTTCGTGCTCGAGTCCTTCTCGATGTAGGTGTCGCTGCGCGGAATGTAGGCCTCGGGCTGATAGTAATCGAAGTAGGAGACGAAATACTCGACCGCGTTGTCGGGGAAGAACTGCTTGAACTCCGAGTAGAGCTGCGCGGCCAGCGTCTTATTGTGCGAGAGCACCAGCGTGGGCCGCTGCAGCGCCTGCACCACGTTCGCCATGGTGAAGGTCTTGCCCGAACCCGTCACCCCCAGCAGCACGGAATGCTGCGCGCCCGCCTGCATGTGACGCACCAGCTTCTCGATCGCCTGCGGCTGGTCGCCCATCGGGGGGAAGGGGCTCTTGAGCTTAAAGGGCATCCGGCAAATCTACTTGGGAAAGGCGCGCTGTCATCCGAGCAGCTTTCAAAAAAGAGGTTAGTCGCCTAAAAGGAGACATGGACGATCCTGAGGAAATAACCCCTGTGAACCGGGTCGCCCAAGCGCAAACGGAAAAGCTATCGGATTTGGCCAATTACTGGACGTCCCTTCAACCCCTGAGGCCCGAAATCGAACGGGCACTTTGGAAAAAGCTGCGCCTCGACTGGAACTATAATTCCAACCATATCGAGGGAAACACGCTGACATACGGAGAAACCGAGCTGCTCCTCATTCACGGCCAGACCCAGGGAAATCACCAGCTTCGGGAATACGAGGAAATGAAGGCGCACGACGTTGCCATCGCGCGCTTGCGGGAATTGGCCGCAGAGAAACGTCCACTGAATGAGGCGGAGATTCGGACGTGGAATGGAATCATCCTGAAGGAACCGTTCTGGATCTCCGCCATCACGCCGGATGGGCAAGCCACGCGCAAACAGGTCATTCCCGGCCAATATAAGACCACCCCGAATAGCGTCCGAACGGCCACGGGTGAAATCTTCGAATTCGCTTCGCCCATGGAGGTTCCTGCGAAAATGGGCGGGTTGGTCGCGCGCTTGAACGAGATTAGCAGCGCACCATTGGCCGAATGGCCCGAACGCCTTGCGAGGACCCATCACGAATTTCTGATCATCCATCCGTTTGACGACGGCAACGGACGCGTGGCCCGCTTAATCTTGAATTATTTGCTCATGTGCCGCGGGCTGGTGCCCACCATTATCCCCACGGAGGACAAAAAGACGTATCTGATGGCCTTGCAACAGGCCGATGCGGGAATGTTCGCAGGCCTGACCGATTATATCGGCGAGCGTATCGTTGCCGCGTTGAAGTCGGCATTGGACCTCGTGGCCTGACCTGTCCGTCCCCTCACGGCGCCACCACGGCGTTGCGCAGATAGACCGAACCCTGCCCGGCGGGAACGCAAAAGTTGACGGTGTGCGTCTCCGACGGCTCGAGGTGGTCGAAGCGGCCTTGCACCTGGGTCCACACGCCTTTCTTGAGCGACGCGAGACGGTAGTACCACATGAAGTCGGTGCCGATGCCGCGGATCCAGAAATCGGCCTTTGGCAGCACCAGCGCGCTCCAGTAGTAGGTGCCGCCGGTCCAGCCAATGCTGTAGTCGCTCGGGTCGGTGCTGCGCTTGAAATCGAGGGAGGGCATCGCCTCGACGGAGATGGTCTGCCGGCGCGGCATCTTCCGCGTGTCGTACTCCTGATAGACGGCATGGGGCTCGCCGCTGAGATGCAGCTTGAGCACGGGTACGCCGCCGGTCGAGGCATCGGCGGCTTCGGTGCCATCGGGCATGAGGTAGGTCAGCTCTCCGTCGCCATGCCAGCCGGAAAGGCCGGCGGAAAAGTCGCCGTTGTGAAGCACCGGTTCGGCCAGGGCGATGCCGTTAAAAAAGGCCAGAACGAGCGCAAAAACCGCCACCATGCGTACGGATTTCATGAACGCAGGTTAACGACCCTGCCGCTGCGAACAATCCTTTATGACAGGGCAACAGACGATCCCATCCAAGTACTCCGGCTCGCGATCATACGACCTTAAACCGGCATTTTGCCTTCTCAGGATATCCCGGCTGTCTGAGTCCTCTGGCTATGGCCATTCCGGGGGCTTCACTCGGTAGTCGCAGACTTGTCACGCGCCGGGGCGTTTCCCGGGTTGCGCCGGGCCAACCAGGCGCTTAATTGACCTTGACCCCACTCTGGCACGAGCAAAGCTCGTGCTCCCTACCTGGAGATTCCTATGACCGCTAAAAACCCCCTCTATCGCCTTGGCGAATTTGATCAGTCCCCCTGGCTCGACTACATCCGCCGCACGCTGCTCACCAATGGCGATCTGCAGAAAATGATCGAGGTTGATGGTCTCAAGGGCATGACCTCCAACCCGGCCATCTTCGAGAAGGCAATTGTGGACAGCGGCGACTACACCCAGTTCCTCGAGGAAATTACCAAGACCACCAGCGATCCCACCGCGATCTACGAAGCGCTGGCCATCGAGGACGTGCAGCGTGCCGCCGACATTTTCCACCCGGTCTACGAGTCGACGAACAAGAAGGACGGCTACGTCAGCCTGGAAGTCTCGCCCTACCTAGCGCTCGACAGGCAGGCCACGGTTGAAGAGGCGCGCCGCCTTTGGACTGCGGTGGGCAAGCCCAACGTGATGATCAAGGTGCCCGCCACGTCGCAGTGCATCCCGGCCATCCAGACGCTCATCGGCGAGGGGATCAACGTCAACGTCACGCTGCTCTTCGCGGTCGAGGCTTATGAGAAGGTCGCCCAGGCCTACATCGCGGGGCTCACGGTCTACGCGCAGAGTGGCGGGGATCTCTCGCACGTGGCCAGCGTGGCCAGCTTCTTCGTCAGCCGCATCGACGTTTCCGTCGACAAGGAGCTGGAGAAAAAGGGCGACGCGAAGGCCAAGGCGCTGCTGGGCAAGGTGGCCATCGCCAACGCCAAGATCGCCTACGCCTCGTTCCAGAAAACCTTTTCCGGCGCCGCTTGGGAAGCGCTGGAGAAGCAAGGCGCGCAAAAGCAGCGCCTGCTCTGGGCCAGCACCGGCACGAAGAACAAGGCCTACAGGGACACCATTTACGTCGAGGAATTGATCGGGCCCGACACGGTCAACACCATCCCGCCCGCGACCTTCGACGCCTTCCGCGATCACGGCCTGGTGCGCAACAGCCTGACCGAGGGTCTGGCCGAAGCGCCGCAGGTGCTCGCCGATCTCGCTGCGACCGGCATCGATTTCAAGAAGATCACCGACGCGCTGCTCGAGGGTGGCGTGAAGCTTTTTGCCGATGCCTTCGACAAACTGCTCGGCGCGGTCAAGACCGAGGCGCCCGCCGCCGCGGCCTCCGCCAAGTAACCATGCTGCGACGCTGCCATCGCTCGGTAGCCGCCGTTGTCCCCAGCGGCGGTCCGAGCGCGAAGCGCGTCCTTTACCGAATGCCGCTGCGGATAGCGGCGATGACCACGGACTGACACGTCGTATCGGTCCGGATTTTCAATCAGCCGCCGGAATTCAACCGCCCACAAAAGGGAGCACCTCATGCAACTCGGAATGATCGGACTCGGAAAAATGGGCGCCAACATGGTGCGCCGCCTCTTGCGCGCCAAACACGAGCTTTTCGTCTACGACCGCAGCGCCGAGGCTGTCGCCGCGCTGGTGAAGGAAGGCGCGGCCGGTGCCGGATCGCTCGAGGAACTGGTCGGGAAAATGACCAGCCCATGCGCGATCTGGATCATGGTACCGGCCGGCGCTCCGACCGAGGAGACGGTCACCGCCCTCGCCGGGATCATGCCGGAAGGCAGCACCATCATCGATGGCGGCAACAGCTATTTCAAGGACGACGTCCGGCGCTCCCACCTGCTCGCGTCGAAGAAAATTTCCTATGTGGATGTCGGCACCAGCGGCGGCGTTTGGGGCATCGATCGCGGTTACTGCCTGATGATCGGCGGCGACGACAAGCCGGTGCAGGCGCTCGACCCGATCTTTGCCACCCTCGCGCCCGGTGCGGGCGACCTTCCAAAGACGCCCGGCTACGACAATACGAAGAGCACGGCGGAAAAAGGCTACCTGCATTGCGGTCCGCCCGGCGCCGGCCACTTCGTCAAGATGGTGCACAACGGCATCGAGTACGGCCTGATGCAGGCCTACGCGGAAGGCTTCGACATCATGCGGGGCGCCACGTCCAAGGAGCTCCCGGACGATCTCCAGTACAACGTCCCGCTTTCCGAAGTGGCCGAGCTCTGGCGCCGCGGCAGCGTGGTCGGCTCCTGGTTGCTCGACCTTACCTCCATGGCGCTGGCGGAAGATGGCAATCTGTCGAACTACACCGGCTTCGTCCACGATTCGGGTGAAGGCCGCTGGACCATCCAGGCCGCGCTGGAAGAGGCCGTTCCGGCCGAAGTGCTCACCGCCGCGCTCTACACCCGGTTCCGTTCGCGCCAGCAGCACACCTTTGCGGAAAAAATGCTTTCGGCCATGCGCCAGAAATTCGGCGGTCACATCGAGCAAAAGCCGAGTTAGCCGCGCACATTTTCTTCGAGCGGGAATGCGAACGCCTTCCGGCTCGTCTCTATCCATGAGCGATTCCATCTCCCTCCTTCTCGCCGATGTCGACGGCACGCTCGTGACCAAGGAGAAGGTCCTCACCGACCGAGCCAAGGCCGCCATCGCGGCGCTCAAGGAAAAGAAGATTCTCTTCGCCATCACCAGCGGGCGCCCGCCCCGCGGCATGGCGGTGATCGACGATGCGCTGCATCTCGAGACGCCCATTGCGGGATTCAACGGCGGCGTCTTCACCCAGCCGCAGGACGGCAGAGTGCTGCAATCGAAGATCCTCGCGCGCGATGCGGCGCAGACCGCGCTCGACATCATCGGGAAGAACGGGCTCGTCGCCTGGCTTTACACGCCCGACGATTGGTATGTGCCCGATCCGAAGGGCCCGCACGTCGCGCGTGAAACGTGGACGGTCAAGTTCGACGCCAAGGTCGCCTCGGACTTCACCCCCTACCTTGACCAGGCGGTGAAGATCGTGGGCGTGAGCGACGACCTGCCCGCCGTCGAGGCCTGCGAGGCCGAGGCGCAAAAAACGCTCGGCGACCACGCCTCCGCCGCGCGCTCGCAGCCCTACTACCTCGACATCACGCATCCCGAGGCCAACAAGGCGGGCGTGGTCGCCTACCTGGCCAGGCTCTACCAGCTCGACCCGCACCAAATCGCCACCATCGGCGACATGCCCAACGACGTGCTCATGTTCAAGAAGAGTGGACTCAGCATCGCCATGGGCCAGGCCAGCGCCGAGGTGAAGCGCCAGGCGACGAAGGTCACCGCCTCCTCCGAGGACGAGGGCTTCGCCAAGGCGGTCGAGGATTTCATTTTGGCCGGCCGGTAAACCTTTTCCTCAAAACACATGACCACTCCCCGCGTTTCCGAAATTCTCCGCTACTACGGCGCCGACAGCCCCGGCACGCTCACCAACCTGGCCCGGCTGCTCAACCACGGGCGTCTCGGTGGAACGGGAAAGCTCGTTATTCTGCCGGTCGACCAAGGGTTCGAGCACGGCCCGGCGCGCAGCTTTGCCGTCAACCCGCCGGCGTACGATCCGCGCTATCATTTCGAGCTGGCGATCGAGGCCGGCGTGAACGCGTTCGCCGCGCCGCTCGGTCTGCTCGAGGCCGGCGCGCGCGATTTCGCCGGCCAGGTGCCGCTCATCCTCAAGGTGAACGATCACGACCTGCTCGCGGACGAGCACGATCCCGATCAGGCGCTCACCGGCAGCGTGGACGACGCGCTGCGGCTCGGATGCTCCGCCATCGGCTTCACGATTTATCCCGGCTCTGCCCACCGGGTGCATATGTACGGGCAGATTCGCGATTTGGCGGAGGAAGCGAAGAGCGTCGGCCTCGCCGTCGTCATCTGGTCCTACCCGCGCGGCAGCAGCCTGAGCAAGGAGGGCGAGACCGCGATCGATGTCACCGCCTATGCCGCGCATATCGCCGCGGAGCTCGGCGCGCACATCGTCAAGGTCAAGCTGCCCACGGCGCATCTGGAGCAGGAGGCCGCGCGCAAGGTCTACGAGAAGGAGAAGGTGCCGATTGCCACGCAGGCCGAGCGGGTGCGGCACGTCGTGCAGGCCGCCTTCGCCGGCCGCCGCATCGTCATTTTTTCCGGCGGCCCGGAGGATGCGACCGAGCATTTCCTCGAAGGCATCCGCGCGATCCACGAAGGCGGCGGCTTCGGCTCCATCGTCGGTCGCAATTCCTTCCAGCGCCCCAAGGCCGAGGCGCTGAAGTTTCTCGGGGATATCATCGATATTTACGCCGGGAAGTGACCTTCAATCCGTGGCGGCGATCCAGGATCGCGGAAGACATTCGCAACCGGTCGCCTTCCTGTGGTAACGATCGTGCCGCATGATCACCCTCGACCAGATCGGCATCGGCATTCCCACCCGCGACCGTTGGGACGAGCTGGCGCTGACCTTGCAGAAGCTGGCCGATTACGGCTTGGGCGCGAACGAGACCATCGTGCTCGACGACGGCTCGCGTGAGCCGGTGCCCTCGGCCTTGCGCGACCGTTTCCCCCACGTGCGGTTCGAGCGGACCACGCGCGCACGTTACGTCGCCGGCGGCCGCAACGATCTCGCGCGCCTGCTGACCAGGCCGCTTTTCCTGCAGATCGATAACGACGCGTTCCCGATCGAGGGCGATCTTGCCGCGGCGGCGGCCTGGCTGCAGGACCGCGAGGACGCGCTGGCGCTCGCCTTTGTGATCGCCGAGCGCGACGACTATCAGGCTGCCGTGCGCGCCCTGCCCCCGGAGCCCGCGCCATGCCACTACTTCATCGGCTGCGGCGCGCTGATCAAGCGCGCGCGCTTCCTCGAACTGGGCGGCTACGAGGAGACGCTCGAATACGTCGCGGAGGAGATCGCGCTAACGCTCCACGCGCAGTCGCGCGGGCTGCAGGTGTACCAATATCCCGCGCTGACCATTCGCCATTACCGGTCGCCCTTGTCACGAGACTTGGGCGTGCGTGCGACGTTGAACGTCCGCAATGAGCTGCTGATCGCGGGCCTCTATTACCCGTTTTTTTTCCTGCTCCTGCGCTGGCCGATTTACCTCCTCAAGGTGCTGGCCAGCGGCCTCTTCCCGCCTCGCGCCACCTGCAAGGGAGCGATCGAAGCCGCGCGGCTCTACCCGACGATCTGGCGCAAACGCGAGCCGGTCGCCGTAAGATCGTTCCTGCGCTGGAAGCGCCTCCCCGTGCCCGTGAAGCTGGTAGCCGGGTAAACCTTGATCGGACTTTTATTCGGGCCGGGATCGGTCCGATTGCAAAACGGCCGCTTAGCCAGCGGGCCGGGCAAGGGTCGAGACCCCAGGTAGC
>CAZZYY010000138.1:0-7291 GCA_964658475.1 uncultured Candidatus Methylacidiphilales bacterium
GATCCCTCCACCGCGCTGTGTCGTGTCTATATCGACACGGGTGTCTTTGGACGCGGACCGCGCGCCGTCGCTCTCGCGGTTGAGGCATTGGGCGCGGACCGGATTCTCTTTGGATCCGACTATCCCCTCGCGCCGATCAACCCGACCCTGGATGCGCTTCAGCGCGCCCAGATCAGCGATTTCGATCGCGAAAAGATTCTTTCCATCAATGGCCTCGAACTACTCGCCTCCAAAGGTGTGGAAGAACTGGCGATCCGATAACGGCTCCATCCGAACAAAACACGAAAGACACAACTATGACTGATAACATCGTACTTCAATACTTCATCAAGGGAGGCTGGATCATGTGGCTGATCCTTCCCGTCTCCCTGGTCACGGTGAGCGTGATCCTTGAGCGGATCATCTGGTGGACCAACCACGGTCGCAAGCGTGACAACGCCAAGCTCGACCAGGTTTTCGGCTTTCTGGAAGACGGCAACGTCGTCGATGCCTCGACCATCGCCCGGCAGTCGCACGACTCGCGCCTGCAGGTCATCTATCATGGGTTGAATCATCACCATGCCTCGCTGGAGGGTGCGCTCCAGATTGCCGCGGGCATCGAGATCGAGCGGGCGGGCCGGTTCATCGTCGTGCTCGACACGATCGTGACGCTGGCGCCGTTGCTCGGCTTGCTCGGCACGGTCACCGGCCTGATGCGCGCCTTCTTCAAGCTCGGCGATACGGAGCTTTCTGAACAGGCCATCACTGGGGGCATTGCCGAGGCGCTGATCGCCACCGCCTGCGGCTTGTCGATCGCGGTCATCGCACTGATCGCGCTGAATTACTTCGCGGCCCGCGTGGCAAAGTTCCAGTTCGAGTTGCAGACCGCCGCCACCAACACGGAGGTGCTTCTCCGCACGGCCCATGCCTTGCGCGATGAGGCCACCCGGGAAAAGTGGCTGACACCAGCTCCCATCCAGCCCGCAGCATGAAAATACTTTCACCACTTCCAACGCGGCGGGGTCGCCTGGAGATCATTCCACTGATTGACATCATGTTCTTCCTGCTCGCGGCTTTCATGCTCGTGAGCATCAACAAGATTCACGTGAAGTCGCTCAAGGTGAACTTGCCGACGAACGTGCCGACGGCGCAGATCGAAAAGAAGGAGGACTTCGTCTCCGTCTCGATCAATGCGGACGGACAGGTGCAGGTCGACAAGCAATTGATCACCGACAAGAACGCGCTCTTGTCGCGCCTCCAGCAGCTCTACGGACAGAACAAGGACCAAAAGTTCCTGATCTCTGCGGACAAGGAAGCGCGCAACGGCGACGTTATTCGGGTGCTGGGCGAGCTACGTGCGGCCGGGTTCCAGAAGGTGGCCTTCAGCATCAGTACGGACCCCGGAGCGGCGACGACCGTGACAAGCGCCGCCGTGCCTGCGGCGCCGATTTCTCTTGCGCCGCCTTCCGAGCCCGCGGCTCAACTCACCCACTAAGCCGCGACGATCATGGCCCAAGCCAGCATCATCAACTATCCGCCGGAACGCCATTTCCTGCCGTGGGGGACGGGTGGCTCATTCGGCACGCACCTGCTGGTGGCCAGCCTGGTCGTGCTGCTCGCCTTCCTGACTCACATCAAGACCATCGAGGAATTGATGCGGCAGGGAGGGTCGATCGCGCAGAGCGGCCCGGCGCCCGAGCAGCAGATGGAAGTCCTGCTTCGTCCCGAGGATTTGCCGCCCCCTCCGCCCGTGGTGAATCCGGAGTTCATCCGCCAGGTTGAGCTGCCGAAGCCGGTCGTGACGCCGCCTCCGGTTGCGCCGCCCATCCCGAAGCCGCGGCCAGTAATTGTGGCCAAGCCGCGCTTCACCGCGCCGCTGGCAACGGGCACGGGCGAAAGCGCCAGCGTATCCAAACTGGTCGTGGGCAGCAGCGGATTTCCCCAGCCCGGCTATCCCTACGCAGCGCAGATGCGTCATCAGACCGGCACGGTGAACGTCAGCATCCGCTTCGACGCCGGCGGAAACGCGGCGGACGTGGAGGTGATCGGTTCGAGCGGTGTCTCGATTCTCGACTCGTCCACGCGGACCTTTATCGGCTCACACTGGCATAACGACAGCTTCGCCGGCCGCACCGTCACCGTGCCCATCGAGTACCGGATGAACTGAGATGGAAGCGTTGACTCAGCCGCTGTCTGCCGTGACGTTGCCGCGCCCGAACATGCGCCTGCGTCCCGAATCCCTGGCGTACATTGTTTTCCTCAGCGCGCTGGGCGGCATCACGCCGCTTTCGATCGACATGGGTTTGCCGGCGCTGGGGGCGATGGGAAAATCGCTACAGGTCACACCAGCCGCCGCGGCTCTGACGCTGAGTTTCTTCCTCGGCGGCTTCGCGGTGGGGCCGGTGATCCTCGGACCGCTTTCGGATCGATTTGGCCGCCGTCCGGTCCTTCTTTCCGGCATCGGGCTTTTTGCTTTGGCCGGTCTTGGTTGCGCCTGGGCGGCGACGCTGCCGGCCCTGCTCTTCTGGCGCCTGCTCGAAGGCGTGGGAGCGGGATCGGGAGCGACGCTTTCCCTCGCGATCGTGCGTGATCTTTTCGACGGGGCAACGGCGCGCGTACGACTTTCCTACGTTGGTACGGTCGGCACCGTGGCACCGATGATGGCGCCGACTTTGGGTGCGATCGTTCTCGCCTTCGCCGGCTGGCGCAGCATCTACGGGTTCCTGGCACTGGCCGGCTTCCTCCTCGTCGCTGCCATCGCCGTCGGTTTCACTGAAACGCACCGCCGCGTCGACGAGACCGCGCTCCAACCCCGGAGGCTGCTCGAAAATTACGCGCGCATTTTCCGCCACCCAGTGACGCTTGGTTACACGCTGGTGGGCGCTCTCAGTTTCGGCTGCATGTTCTCCTACATCAGCAGTTCGCCGCTGGTGATGATTGGCGTGCTGGGCGTTTCGCCCACGTTCTATGGCCTGACCTTTGCGGCCACGGCGCTGGGCATCATGAGCGGAGGTTTCATCAACGGACGCCTCAGTCGGCGCCGTGTGCCCGCCAACAGCCTGCTGACTCTCGGGCTGACGCTCTCGCTGACAACCGCCGTGCTTCTCGTGATCGTGACGCACACGACGCTCGCGTCGGTAACAACCATCCTGCCGCTCTTGGTTCTGAACACCTTTTGCTCGGGCTTCATCGCCCCGAACGCGGCGCAAGGCGCGTTGCATCCCATGCCGAACATCGCTGGCGCCGCCTCCGCGGTGCTGACTTCCACGCGCATGATGGCGGGCGCGATCGCCGGCCTCCTCGCGGCCTGGCTCTTTGACGGTCACACCGCACACGCCATGGCTGAACTGATGACGCTTTTCTCCGCCGCATCGTTCGCCGCCTACTTCGGGCTCGTCCGTCGCGCCGAGCGTTCCGTTGCGCCTTAGCCGCCTTCGTTCTCATCAAAATGCCGTTTCCGAATCTCGACTAAATCCATCGCCATGAACCGATCCAAGCTTCTCCTCGCCCTCGTCGTCCTGACCTTCGCCCAGTACATCGTTCCCTACGACTACATCGCGATCAGCCTGGCGACACCGAAGATTCGTGACTCACTGCATTTCTCGCCCGCGCTCCTACCTTGGATTCTCGGTGGTTACGTCCTGACCTTCGGCGGGTTTCTCATCCTGGGCGGGCGGCTCGGTGATCTCTACGGCCGCAGGCGCATGCTCCTTATCGGCCTCACGATCTTTGCGGCGTGCTCAATCCTGACGGCCTTCGCCAGGACGCCCGAGACCTTTCTCGCGTTTCGTTTCCTCAAGGGGATCGGCTCGGCATTACTCAGCCCGAACGCCCTGGCCTCGATGACCGTGCTCTTTCCGGAAGGCCGGGAGCGCAACAAGTCATTCGGACTCTCGAGTGTTTTTGGCGGCGCATTCGCCATCGGCTTTTTTCTGCTCGCCGGAAATATCCTGGCTTACGGCTGGCAGGATCTTCTGATCGCCAATGTTCCGCTGGCGCTGGTGATCGGCGTAGCGGTCTGGAAGTGGGTCCCTGAATCGAAGAGCCAGCGCCCGACGACCCAGTTCGATTTTGCGGGCGCCATCCTCTCGATCCTGAGTTTCGGCACCCTGAGCTTTACCGTCGCCAATTCGTTCCGCATCGGGCTCACGTCGCCGGTCACGCTGGGACTCACCGTGCTTGTCATCGGCTTCTTCAGCGCCCTGGTCTATGTGGAAAAGCGGCACGCTTTCCCGCTGGTGCCGCTGCGCTTGCTCAAGGTGCGGCATCTGGTCGGCGTTTATGTCGTCACCTTCCTCTGGTCGGCGTCGAACACCCACTACCCGCTCAATCTTTTCCTGCAGGACATCCTGAAGTACACGCCGCAGATCGCCAGCCTGGCGCAGTTGCCGACGATCTTCACCGGCGCGATTGCTTCACTGCTGGCGGTGCGTCTGCTCAATCGCTACGGCGCGGTGCGCGTCCTCTTTGGCGCCTTGATCACGGAGATGGTCGGCATCGCGATCTACGCCTTCATGAATGAGCACAGCCACTACTGGACCCATCTCTTCCCGGCGGCGGTCGTTGCGTCATCGAGCTTCCTTGTCATCTGGATGGCGGTGCGACTGCTGGGTTCGTCGGGAATCCCGAATGAAGACCAGGGCGTGGCCAGCGGCGCTATCTACGCCATGCAGCAACTCGGCAATTCATTTGGCATCCCGACGCTCGCTGCCGTGTTGAATGCCGCGACGCTTTCGCAAGGTCCCAAGACGCTCGAGCACACCGTGTACGGATTTCACTGGATGTTCGTGACGTCGATCGCGTTCGTCTTCCTCGCGTTCGTCGGCGGTGCGCTGATCATTCGCAAGCCCGCGAAGGTATCCAGGCCCCTCCTCGAGCCCTTACTCGTTCGCTCCGAGGTTAGCCCCGAACCTGTGGCCTGAGACAATATGGGAACGCTTATTGATTGGCATAGCCACTGGATTCCGCGACCCGTTATCGGCCTGCTGCGTCAGCGCCGGTTTCATCCGCGCGTGGTGAACAATGCGCAGGGCGAGCCGGTGCTTCTGGCCCAGCCTTGGGCGGTGGCCGCGAAAGGCCGGCCGCTCATCCCCGAGTGGCACGACGTTGACCTGCGACTGCGCCGACTCGATGCCGCGGGCATTGACCGGCAGTTGCTTTCGTGGCCGACGACGAATCAGGTAGACGCCTTCCTCGAAGCGGAGGAGGCCCGGCCGCTGTGGACGGCTTACAACAACGAGCTTGCCCGGCTGGTGGAAACGAGGGGCGATCGTTTTCTTGGCGTCGCGATGCTCCCCAGTTCGGACATTCATTGGGCCGCGCGGGAGCTGGAGCGTGCCCATCGCGAACTCGGTTTGATCGGCGCCGTGCTCCCCATTGGGGGATTTCAGACGCTGGCCGCGGCCCGCCATTTCGCGCCTATTTTGGAGGTGGCGCAAAAACACCGCAGCCATCTCTATTTTCACACGGGTCCGGCCCATCCTTCCATTCCCGGCCAGCCGCCGAACGTGCCGCATCCCGAGAACGATGTGCCGCTCATTCGCTGGAGTCTCGACACCGGCGCGAGTTTTGCGGCGGGCGTGGTAACGCTGACCCAGACCAGTTTTCTCAAGCCGTACCCGGACGTCACCGTCCAGATCGCGATGCTCGGCGGATCGATCCCGTTTCTAGCCGAGACGATTGAGCTGCGGGCGCGTGGCTTGCACGGGACTTCCCAGCCAGGCAGTCCACGCGACGCATTCCGGCGCGTCTACTTCGACAGTGGCGTGATTGGGCGCGGACCGCGCGCGCTGAAACTCGCGGTCGAGACCTTCGGCGCTGACCGTATCCTCTTCGGCACCGACTTTCCTCCACTGCCGACCGTGGAGGACACGGTCGCGGCCTTTGACGCAGTCGAGCTGGCCGCTGAGCACCGCAATCTGATCCGGACCGAAAACGGAATCCGCCTCCTCGAAGCAAAAAATCCGGAGCCCCAGCTCGCCTCCGCCTCCATTCCATAATCAACCACAACCCAAGGAAGACATGCCTCCCGTCCTGACACCTGAAACGCCGTCCACAACCAAGACCAAATTCCTTTACACGCGCTGCCCCGGAGTGCCGACGATCTCGGCCGTGGCCGCACCGCTCGGCTATCTCGTGGATGAGTTTGCCGCCGATGACGATCTTGACGTCACGCACAAGCAAATCGGTTTCACGGGCAAGACGGAATGGTCGCATGACGACCGCTTTTGGATCCGCAACGCGGGCCACGCGCCTGCCATCTGGGGACGGGCCAAGGGAGTCGACAGCAAGGTCGTCGCCCTGGCGTGGTTGGAGGGGACGTATCCGGTTGTTGCGCTGACAGGCTCCGGCATTCGCAGCGTGAGCGACCTGAAGGGCAAGCGCCTCGGCATCACTCGCGCGAAGGATGCGCTGTTTGATCTTCAATACGTCGGCCAGCTTAACACCTACACCACGGCGCTGAGCACCGCGGGGCTGACGCTCGACGATGTCCAACTGGTCGAAATCTCGCGTCCGAAATTCGATCCGACAGTCGTGCGCAACAAGGACACCAAGCGGCAGGCGGCGCGCGAATCGAACATCGACCTGGCTGACCGCTTGAACCGGGGCGAGTTCGACGCCATCGCCGTGCAGACAGCGGCGGAAATTGGCGAGTTCATCAGCGTCCGCGTCATCTACGATGTGCGGGATCATCCCGATCCAATCACGCGCGTTCATCCCGGCGTGCTTCGCGGGGTGGTCGCCAGTGGCCCCCTCCTGCGCGAGCGCCGCGATCTTGTCGTCCGCGCCCTTGCGCGGCTGTTGCAAGCCGCCGATTGGGCCAAGTCGCATCCGCGGGAGATCGCCACGAACCTCGCCGAAAATTACGACGTCTACCCCGAGGTGCTGACCGGCAAGTACGAGGATCTCGTGGCGGGCGTCCAGATCGACTTGAGCCCGGTCAAGATCGCCGCCCTTCGTTACCAGAAGGATTTCCTTCTTCGCCACAAGCTCATCGAGAAGGATTTTGACGTGGAACCATGGGTGGACCACGGACCGCTCGTCGAGGCGCACCGGCTCTACGCGGAGTGGAAGCAGGCGGGGAAAATCTAACCGGAGCGCGCCGGCCGGCGTCATCCCGCCGGCGTGAGCCATCCATGTCGACGTGCACGCCATCAAACCGGATCCTTACGCCGTCCTGCGGTACGCCAACTACCGCTACTTCGTTCTCGGGCGGAGCCTCTTCACGCTCGCCATGCAGATGCAGACCGTGGCGGTCAGTTGGGAAATCTCCCAGAGGCTGCACCTGCATCCGAAGGACGCGGCGCTTGCG
>CAZZYY010000139.1:0-7227 GCA_964658475.1 uncultured Candidatus Methylacidiphilales bacterium
CAGTCACTTGATAGATTCCGTTAAACCCTCAAGCTTAAATAACATGAAATACCTGCGAATCCTTCCTGTAATGACCCTGATTGCGTTCCTCGGCTCGATCACCTTGGCCTCCGCCGAATCTTTCGACAGCGATACTGCCACGATCAAGAAAGACACCGCGAAGACCGTCAAGGTGATGGTCGGCAAGGAAACCTACGTGGCCCCGATCACCTTTGCCGACGGCACCGACTGGTCCGCGGTCAAGGATCACTACGAAGTCTCGGACGCCGTGGTCGCCGGCCTGAAGAAGCACAAGATCGTCATCTCCATCGGCGCAGACGGCACCGCCTCCTTCACCCGCAAGAAATAGCGGATTCGGAAAGGCGGCAAGTTGTAATTGCCGCCTATTGCCGTGGGCGAACGTCAGGAAGCTGGCAGCGCCGACTTTCAGGCCGCCTCCTGCCAGTCCTCAGCCGCCTCCGTCTCGCGGTGCGGGGAGATGAAGAAGCGTTCTTCCTGGACGATCTTCAGGCCGGCGGTCTTGAGCTCGGCGGGGGTCAACTCGGCGCGGTCGGCGAGGAGGGCCTCCTTGTTCACTTCCAGCGCGGGCTGACGCAGGTAACGGCGGCCCCAGGCGAGTTCGCCGAGCTTCTGCGCGATGGCGCCCCAGGTCCACTTGCGGCTGGCGCGGTCGACCCGGCAGGGTGTGGTGCGAAAGCCGATAACGGCGTGGGTGAGGGCCAGCGACTGCCGGTCGCGGAAGGTTTCCGGGTGGTTGCGCGCCCAGTCCTCGACCCAGGCGGTTTCCAGGGTGAGGTAGCGCTCGATCTCGGCCAGGGGGGCGCGGAATTTCTGCCGGACGCCGGCGATTTCCTGCTCCTGCTCACGCTCGAGTTCGGCGCGGTTGAGCTGCAGTTGCACGATGTTCTCGACCACGGCGTCAAGCTCGGAACGGCTGGTGATGGTCGGTTTGCTGGGCGAGGAGGCGGGAAGGGGCGTGATGTTGGTAGTCATAAAAAAAGAGAATTAACGTGGAAGGAGCAGGGCAGGGTCGAGGTCGTGGCCAAACCGTTTGCGATAAAAACCGGTCAGGCTTTCACTGGTGATCCGCACGTGCGTGCGCTGCATCTTCCGGTTTTTGGGGCGCAGGGCGTGCGCCGCGAGGTCGCCGCTTTCGATCAACGCCCGGACGGTCTGCCGGGAGACGGTGAGGAGCCGAGCGACATCTCGGACCTTGACCAGGGGTGGGACGACGGGTTTTGGACGGCTGGGCGCAGATGTTGTCATTTGTTCATTCCTTTCGATTGGGATTCAAAGCAAAGAGCTTCATCGACTCACGAGTACCGCAATTTAGCTACAAAGTAAACAAAAAGTGAGAGAATATGTTAACAAAACGCTTTACCTGTGGTTCTGCTGGTCGATGTCGTGTTCCATCCTTTCAGATGAACCTTTTCTGGACATCGGGGCGGCGTCGACGTTGGTTACGGCGATGTTTACGGGTTTGGTCGAAGGCGTGGGCCGGGTGGTGGAGGCGATCCCGCAGGGCGGCGGTCTTCGCCTCACCCTCGATGCCGGGCGGGTGGCTGAAGGTGCGCGGCTGGGCGACAGCATCGCCCTCAACGGCTGTTGCCTGACAGTGACCGCGATTCACGGGCCGCACCTGAGCTTCGACCTTTTGCGCGAGACGGTGGTGCGGACGAACCTGCAGGCGGCGCAAAGCGGGGCGGTGGTCAATCTCGAGCGCGCGCTGCCGGCGGATGGGCGTCTCGGCGGCCACTTCGTCACCGGCCACATCGACGCGACCGGTCTGGTGAAAAGCTGGGGTCCGGTGAAATCGGACTATGAGCTGCGCATCACCTTCGATCCGGCCCACGGCCACTATTTTGTGCCGAAGGGCTGCATCGCGGTGGACGGGATCAGCCTCACGGTGGCCGAGGTCGGAAGCGACGAGTTTTCCGTCTGGATCATTCCGCACACGCGGGAGGTCACGGCCCTGCGCGATCGCATGGTGGGCGACCGGGTGAACCTCGAGTTCGATTTGCTGGCGAAGTATGCGGAGAAGATTTTGGCTTCGCGGGGGTGAGGAAAGGCGTGTTTGGAATGAGGCGGGGTGCACCGGGGGGATGGCGGTGGATGTCGACTTCGCGGGTGCTCGCACGGAACGGGAACGAAGAGTGCGGAAGAATCAGGTAGCTCTCCGAGCGCCGGTTGGTGGCGGACGCGTGTTCTATTCGGACCGGCGCTCGGAGAGCGTCGGCTATCTGGCTGAGGCCGGCTAGCTGGCTGGGCAGGGCGGGCTGCCCGTGTCTTCTCAAGACGCGAGAAAGGCCCATTTTTCGCAGGCAGCTCTCGCCTCGCGCTGGGAGAGCCATTAACTTAGGGCCATGAATCCGACGATCGAGGCGCTTCTCATCCTGCAGGCGCGCGACCTGCGCGTGGCGGAGTTGACCGAGGCGCAGGAGGAAACCCCGCGCCAGATCGCCGCGGTTGAGCGCGAGATCGCCGCGAAGGCGGCGCAGTTTGCCGAGCTGAAGAACCGCACCCGGCAGATCGAGGCGGACCGGAAGAAGCTCGACCTCGAGGTGAAAACGAAGGAGGCGGCCATCGCGCGCTATCGCGCGCAGCAACTGGCCACGCGCAAGAACGAGGAGTTCGCGGCGCTGATCCACGAGATCGAGCACGCGCAGGCGGAGATCGCCAAGCTGGAGGATTCGGAGCTGGAGCTAATGGATGCCTACGACAAGGGCCTGGCCGAGGTGGCGGCGGGCGAGAAGGATTTGGCGCAGGCGGAGGCAAAGGCCAAGGAAAAGAAAGCAGCCCTGCAGAAGCGCGGCGAGGCGGCCGCGGCGGAACTCAAGACGGCCCTCGCGCAGCAGGCGGAGGCCGAGCAGAAGGTGCCGGAGGAGGTTCTGTCGCGTTACCGGCGGATCCTGAAGAGCAAGGGCGACCAGGCGGTCGTCGTCGTCGAGCATGGCTCGTGCACGGGTTGTCACATGAAGCTGACGACGCAGACGGCGAATAGCGCGCGTCGCGAGGACGTGTTGGCGGCGTGTGACAACTGCGGCCGGTTGCTTTACGCGGACTAGGCGGCTTGAGCTGGCGGTGGTCTGATGCGGGGACTGCGACCGCTTAGCAGGTAGCCGGGATCGGCTCGATCCCGGAGCGAGCGACGCGAGCGGAACGGAAGACTGGGATGTCTTTTAAGCGCGACATGTTCCCGCGAGGCGACTGCGTTCCGCCGCTGCTGCGGCTCCGGCATCGGGCCGATGCCGGCTACCTTCGGAGGTTGTCGCCTAGGCTAATGCCCGGGGGGAGAGAGCCGACGATGCCGCGCAGGAAGAGGCTGTGCCCACGCCTTGCCTCGACGCAGCCAACAGCTTGGTCTACACTGCCCGGCTGATGTCCTCTCCTGAAAAACCTCGCGTGCTGCTTGGCATGAGCGGGGGTGTGGACTCGTCGGTGGCGGCGCTGCTGCTGAAGGAGCAGGGGTACGAGGTGATCGGGGTGACGATGAAGGTCTGGCCGCAGGACTGCGTGTCGCGCGCGGAGGATAAATGCTGCGGGCCGCAGGCGGTGGCGGATGCGCGCGGGGTGGCGCATATGCTGGGCATTCCGCACTACGTGGTGGACGAGGCGGGCGAGTTCGAGCGGCTGGTGATCGATTACTTCACCAGCGAATACGCCGCGGGCCGCACGCCGAACCCGTGCGTGATGTGCAACGAGAAGCTGAAGTTCGGCAACCTGTTGCAGAAGGCGCGTGCGCTAGGGGCGACGCATGTGGCGACGGGGCACTACGCGCGCATCGCCTATGATGCGGCGGGTCGCGCGGAGCTGCACAAGGCGGTGGACCCGAAGAAGGACCAGTCGTATTTCCTCTTCAGTCTGCGCCAGGAACAGCTTGCGCATACGCTGCTGCCGCTGGGCGGCCGGACCAAGCCGGAGGTCCGCGCACTGGCCAAGAAGATGGGTCTCAAGACCTATGACAAGGAGGACAGCCAGGAAATCTGCTTCGTGCCGGGCAACGATTACAGCGGCTTCCTGCAATCGCATCTGGGCGAAAAGGCGTTTCATCCCGGCGGTATCTATTTCAAGGACGGCACCTACATGGGGCCGCACGAGGGCATCGAGCTCTACACCGTGGGGCAGCGCAAGGGTCTGGGCGGCGGGCATGGCCGGCCGGTCTACGTGATCGACATCGACGCGGCCAGTCAGCGCGTGATCGTGGGCGACTATGACGATCTGCGGCGGGACGATTGCCTGATCGCCAATACGAACTGGGGCGCGGCGGCTCCGGACGGGCCCGTGGAGATCACGGTCAAGATTCGCTACAATTGGGCGGAGGTTCCCGCGGTGCTGCACCCGCTGCCGGGAAATCGCGCGCGGATCGATTTTGGCGAACCGCAGCGGGCGGTCAGCCCCGGTCAGGCGGCGGTGTGCTATCAGGGCGACCGGGTGCTGGGCGGGGGGTGGATCGAGCGGGCGCCGTTGGAGGCGCCGCTACGGTCGGAGGCGGTGGCCTGACCAGCTAGAGACCTTTGAGGAAGGCGCGGACCTCGTCGTGAGTTCCCTCGAAGAAGAAGTAGAGCAATCCCGGGGTGGCGCGAAAGAGCAGGCGGGTCTTCAACCCGGAGCGGCATTCGTAGTAGTTCTTGCGGAGCTGTCTCAGCCCGATGCCGGCATGGCGATGAGGAAGGCCCCACGCTTCCGCCGCGGCGTTGATGGCTTCGCCAATGATCCTGGAATTCGGCCGGCCGCTCCGACGCAGGCTCTTGATGAGCGCCGGAGACAGCTCGACCTCAAAGGAGGTCTTCGATGCGGCCGGTAAACTTTTTGGAGAGGCCGGCTTTCCGCTCGGTTTCGATCTGGGCATTCATCCTCTTGGCAAAGCTTTGTAGTTCCTTCGGCGTCACCCCGTACTCTCGCTCCGCATAGCTTTTCGGGACGCGTTCCGCATCGAAGAGCATGTAGGTTTTTCGGCCGTACTTGATGCGGACGCCACGGCTTCCCGCGGCCTTTTGGAACCAGACATCAACAGGCCCGGCGGTTTTCTTCACGGTGATGGTCCTCGCCATGACCAAAACCTAGCAGAAATGTCGCTCGACTAAATGCGAAAGTGCAGGATGGATTGGTCATGACCCCGCGCCTCGTTCTGGTCACCGCTTCCAGTCTCGACGAGGCGCGCCGGATCGCCGAAGCGTTGCTGCAGCCGCGTCTGGCCGCGTGTGTGAACCTCGTGCCCGGCGTGGAGTCCCATTACTGGTGGGAGGGCAGGCTGGAGCGGGGCAACGAGGTGCTGCTGGTGGTCAAGACGTCGGCGGAACAGTTCGCGGCGGTCGCAGCGATGGTCAAGGCGACTCACTCCTATGCGTGCCCGGAGATCGTTGCGGTCGACCCGGCGGAGATGGCGCCGGCGTATCGCGCGTGGTGGCAGGGGGAGTTGCGCGGTCCGGGTGAAGGGTGACCGTCGCGCCGGCGTCACAATTCCGTTTGACCCTCACTAGCGTGCGCCTTAAGGTCGATCCCCTTTATGTCGGAAGAGCTCAGCTACGTCATCATCACCCCGTATACGATCTACAAATCGCGCACGGGCGGCGTGCTGGCGCGCCTGCTCACCCGCACTTCGCTCGATCTCGTCGGCGCGCAGATGTTCGCGCCCAGCCAGGCGCTGATCGACGAATACGCGCAGAACATCGTCACCCAGGCCGACCCGCAGGAGCGCCACATCCAGGAGATGATCCGCGATTACGTGAAGGAAAATCTCGCGCCCGATCCGGCCACCGGCCAGCGCGAGCGCGTGATGATGCTCCTGTTCCGCGGCGAGAATGCGGTGCGGCGCGTGCGCGAGGCGGTGGGCACCTTCAAGGAAAACTTCCTGGGCGGCGAGTCGATCCGCGATACCTACGGCGACATCGTCCATAACCGCGACGGCTCGCTGCGCTACTTCGAGCCGGCGGTGCTGGCCTCGCCCAACGTGGAGGAGGCGCGGCTCAAGCTCAAGATCTGGGCGCGCTACAGCGGCACGGACGGCGGCCTGCTGGAAAAAGCGACGGCGACCTGTACCGATCCGCGGCACGAGCGCACGCTGGTCATCATCAAGCCGGACAACTTCAAGTTCGCCAGCGGCCGGCCGGGCAACATCCTCGATATTTTTTCCCGCACCGGGCTTTCGATCACCGGCATCAAGGTGCACCGGCTCAGCGTGGCGCAGGCGGAGGAATTTTACGGCCCCGTGCGCGAGGTGCTGCGCGAGAAGATGGCCGAGGGCATCGGCGAGCGCGCGAAGGACCTGCTCAGCTCCGCGCTGAATATTCGCCTCACGCCCGAGGTGGAGCAGCAGATCGGCAAGCTCCTGGGACCGACCGCGGGCGAGCAGCAGTTCAACAACATCGTCAAGTTCATGACCGGCCGCTCGCCGCTGGAAGTGCACGGCGAGGCGCGCACGGAGCCGGGCACGGAAAAGTGCATCATCGTCATCTACGAGGGCATCGATGCCGTGCGCAAGATCCGCGAGACGCTCGGCCCGACCGACCCGGCCAAGGCGCCCACCGGCACCATCCGCCGCGAGTTCGGCTCGACCATCATGGTCAACGCCGCGCATGCCTCCGACTCGCCCGACAACGCGCGGCGCGAGATGGGCATCGTCGGCATCCGCGAGAACAATTTCAAGTCGCTCATCGAAAGTTTCTACCAAGATTGAAGCGATAGGGGCTGGCGTCGTCCCGCCCGCCGTGCTTTCATTCCCGTTCACTCTTTTCAGCCCTCAACCGACTCTCCCTTTATGGAACCCTCCTCCCGCGTACAAGAACTGACCCCGTCCCTGACCCTGGCCATCGACAGCAAGGCCAAAGCCATGAAGGCGGAGGGGCAAAACGTGATCGGCTTCGGCGCCGGCGAGCCCGACTTCGACACGCCCGAGCACATCAAGGCCGCGGCCATGGGCTCGCTCGACGCCGGGTTCACCAAGTACACGCCCTCCTCTGGCATTCCCGAGCTGCGCGCGGCCATCAGCGAGAAGCTGAAGTCCGAGAACAACCTCGACTACAAGCCCTCGCAGATCATCGTGAATTGCGGCGCCAAGCACTCCTGCTTCAACGCCATGCTCGCCACGCTGGAACCGGGCGATGAGGTCATCATCCCCGCGCCCTACTGGCTCAGCTACCCGGAGATGGCCAAGCTGGTCGGCGCCGTCCCGGTCATTGTCCCCACCAAGGCGGAGAACAGCTACAAGATCACGCCCGACGAGTTCCG
>CAZZYY010000140.1:0-7124 GCA_964658475.1 uncultured Candidatus Methylacidiphilales bacterium
ACCTGCTTCTGCTGCGGGATGCCGTGGTCTGCGATCTCAAGATAGAAATCACCAGGCGCGAAGATCTGCTTGAAGGAATCGATGGATTCCTCGGCCTCCTTCGCGCGTCCGGCCATGATGTACCGCGCCACCTCGCCGGCCAGGCAGGCGCTGGTGCCGATGAGTCCCTCGCGGTATTGGGTCAGGATTTCCTTGTCGATGCGCGGCTTGTAGTACTGGCCTTCCAAATGCGCGGCGGAGACGAGCTTGAGCAGGTTATGATAGCCCCTTTCGTTTTTCGCCAGGAGGAGGAAATGGGTGGAAGCTTCCTTCGGGCTGGAGGACTTGCGGTCGAATCGGCTGCCCGGCGCGAGGTAGACCTCGCAGCCGATGATCGGCTTGACCCCGGCCCCGCGGCACTCCTTGTAAAACTCGATCGCGCCGAAAAGATTGCCGTGATCGGTCAGCGCCAGCGCCGGCATCTTCAGCTCGGCCGCCCGCCTGGCCAGCTCCGGGATGCGGCACGCGCCATCGAGCAGACTGTACTCGGAATGGACGTGGAGATGGACGAAACTACCGGCGGGCACCTTCCCATTTTAGTGCCGAAACAAGGCGCGGCGAGCAGAACATTCCCGCCGGCGCGATTTATCCGGGATTCGAGTTGATTTTTCGCACCCGTTCCCCCCGACGCTCAAGTTTCCGAACATCGCGGCGAATTAAGAGCAGTGGGACGAGCCCGCCGACGCCGAACGAACAGTCCACCAGCCGCCAGCCCCACGGAATGCCCCGCGCCAGACCGAAACCCTGGGCCCAGGGGATGACCAACCCACAGAGCAGCATGCCCCAGGTGACCAGCCAGCGATTGCGGACCGGATCGCGCAGGAGCCCGCTGAACCCAAGGGCAATGGCGACGTGCCCGAAGGCCAGCCAGTCGGTGCCCAGCGCGAGAAAAGGGTAGCGCCCGTTCACGTCGTGAATGGCAGCCTGCACGCTTAGCAGCCATGAACGCAGCGCCGTCGGCGAAGAGCGCGTAGCGAAGGTGGAAACGAGCCAATCAACCTCCGGCTGGAGCGGGATCGCCGTCACCCCGCTGATCGCAAGGGCAGCCATGAAGAAAAGGGTCCACGCGCGAATGCGGCGGAGGAGGAACAGGTCGGCGGGCTGCACGCGTTATTTCGTTTCCATGACGACGCGGCCGTCCCAATCCTCGGTCGGCGGCGTGAGGTGATATTCCCGTGCGGCATGGAGATAGCGGCGCACGCAGGAATCCTTCGGATGCCGCTTCGCACATTGCTCAAAACGGACCGCGGCCGCTTCAAAGTCACGCACGAGGAAGCGCTCGAACGCATCGTGGTAGAGCGCCAGATCCTCGTCGCTCCAGGCTGTGTCGCGCCGGTCGCGGCGGCCGAGAACCTCGTAGACCATCATCGGGTTTTGTTTGCCCTTGAGCTGAATGCGTCCGAGACGGCGGATGAGGAAGGTGTCGTCAAGCAGATCGGCCACGCTTTCGCCGACGGCGAGATCGGTGTGGAACTCCTTGGTCATGCCTTCCAGGCGCGAAGCGACGTTGACGGCGTCGCCAATGACGGTGAATTCCGACCGGGCCGCCGCGCCGATCTGCCCGGCGAGCACCTCGCCGTGGTTCAGGCCGATGCCGATCCGCAACGGGAGCAGCCCGGCGGCGGTGCGCTCCACGTTGAGCTTGACCAGCCGCTCGCGCATCTCCAGCGCGGCGGTCACGGCCGCCCGCGCGTCGAGTTCCACACCCCGGCTGGAGGTGGCAATGTCGCCCCACACGGCCATGACCGCATCGCCAATGAACTTGTGCAGCGTGCCGCGGTTGCGCAGGACGCAATCGACCATCTCGCCGAAGTAGGCGTTGAGTTGCCGCACCAGTTCCGCTTCCTCGATGTTCTCGCTGATCTTCGTGTAATCGCGAATGTCGGAAAACAGGATGGTGACTGCGCGCTTTTGCCCGCCGAGCTCCAGGGCGGAGGGATGGGAGAGCAAGTGGTTCATCACCTCCGGTGAGAGCATGCGCGCGAACACGCCCTTGATCTGCTTCCGGTCCCGCGCTTCCGCCAGCCAAAGACGGATCGTGCGCATGACCTGCACGCTGTAGTACGCGGCCATCGGCCAGACCATGGGGATTTCAATGCTGCGAATCCAGAAAAGCGCCACGGCGAGCAGCGCGTAGCAGACAATCACCGCGGTGGGCACGGCCACGCCCACCGTGATGCTGGCGTGCCGCAGAAGGAAAAGCGACAGCCAGCTTCCCGCGAGATAGGCCGCGACGATCCAGCCCCAGCGCGCGGTGTGAATGTAATCGCCCCGCAGCACGTCGTTGATGGCGTTGAAATGGGTGTAGACCAGCGGTGCGCGGGGCTGCAGCGGCGTTGGGCCGATGTCGGTGGCGACCGAGCCATCGACCACCTGCCCGACGAGCACCGCTTTCCGGTTGATGTCGCAGCCGGGCGGGATGGGCGTGCCCTTGGTCGCAAACGCGGTGAACGCCTCGAAGAGCCGCGCGAAGTTGACCGACCGAAAGCCCGCGGGATTGCGGTAGTTGATCGTCATCTCGCCGCGCGGATTGACGGGAATGGTCCACGTCTTGCCGTCGCTGTTGCGCAGGATGACGTCGCGGCCCACGTCGACGCTGATGCCGTTGGGATCGACATGCAGGATCTGCGCCGTGGTTTGCAGCGCGAGCGAGGCGTAGACCGCTGGCCCGACGCGCACCACCATCGGCAGCACATAGTGCACGCCATCCAGCGTGGAGGGCGTGTCATCCACGAAGCCGAAGAGGCTGTTGCGCCGCAGGGGCGCGACCGGCAGCTCCGCGATGTCAGACCCGGCAATCTCGTTGACGTCGCCTCTGATGTGCGTGATCGGCAGCGTGGGGCCGGGATCCTTCAGCGCGGCCTGCGTGGCGGCCACGGCCTGCGCATGGCCGGCCGGATCGCTCGCATAGCGAACGGTCTGTGCGCCCACCACCACGCTGGGCAGCAGGCCGGCCGCATCGCCCAATAATTGATCGAAGGTCGCGGCGTTTTTCGTCGTCAGTTCGTGGTATTGGTCGAAATTGTTGACGAGCAGCAAGTCGAACGCGACCGTGCGCGGATTCTGGTTGGAGGCGGCGATCGACTTGAGGAAATCGGCCTCCACGGTGCGCGGCCATGGCCACTCGCCAATCAGGTCGATCGACTGCTGGTCGATGCCGACAAGGAGCAGCCGCGAATCCGCGGGAGGATCCCAGGGCGCGCGAATCTGGAAGCGTGCGCTGATGGCCAGGTTTTCGAATCGCTGCACCCAGCCGGTCGGCTCCAGCAACCCGACGATGAGCAACGCCGCCAGCGGAGCCACCAGCGCGAAGCCGTGCTCGGCCCAGAGCGATTTGAGGCGGGAATTCACGCGACGAACGAGGCTAAGCCGCCATACCCGGGGAATCGATGCTGGATTTAGGGGTGGAGGAGCGCTTCGGCTGTAGCGGCGGGCTATACCTTCGATGAAAAAATCGCAGACGCGTCGAGCTTTTCGAAAGCCGCAGGAGTCGCGTGTTACGCGCGACTGCCAAAGTGTCGGGTCCTTCGACTTCGCTGCGCTCCGCTCCGGGTGAGGAAGTGTGGGACATTGTCGTGAGAGTGTGGGTTGTGGATGGACCATCCCAGAGACCGGGCGCTCTCCGGCGCCGGTCGGTCGCGGACGCGTGTCCGTATCGGACCGCCGCTTGGGACAGCGGCGCCTGCCGGGCTGCGTTCGGGTTTACGCTGGCTGCCTTTCGAAGCGTTCTCCTCGTTCCCAAGTGCACGCGGAAAAGTCAGATGCATTCGACGGCTCGTGCCGTCCGCGGGAAAAACTACCTCGCGATGCGCCGAGCAATTGGCTGGAAGCCCTGGCGCCGGGTATATTCGAATGCACCGTCTCGACGAAATCCCTCTTCAGTCAGCCGCCATGCCGCTTGCCACCACCAATCCCGCCACGGGCAAGCTCGTGCAGACTTTCCCCGAACTCACCGCTGCGGAAATCGACGCGAAGCTCAACGCGGCGCGAGCCGCCTTCGCCGAATGCCGCCTGGGCGCGCCCGCACACCGAGCGAAACAGCTGAAGCGGCTCGCCGAGCTCTTCGACTCCGCCCAGGACGAACTCGCCCGTCTGGCCGCGCTGGAAATGGGCAAGCCGGTTGCCCAGGGTCGCGCGGAGGCGGCGAAGTGCGCCGACGCCTGCCGCTATTACGCCGAGCACGGCGAGCGCCTGCTGCGTGACGAGCCGATCGATGAGCTCAGCTTCGTCCGCCACGATCCGCTCGGCGTTGTCCTCGCGCTCATGCCGTGGAATTTTCCGTTTTGGCAGGCCGTGCGCTGTGCCGCGCCCGCGCTCCTGGCGGGTAACGTCGTGCTGCTCAAGCACGCCGACAACACGCCGCAATGCGGCGTCCGGTTGGAGGAACTCTTCCGCGACGCCGGGTTCGAGGCCGGCCTTCAATACCTGGCCGTGCCCGTCTCCGGCGTGAAGGCGCTGATCGAGGATCGGCGCATCGACGCCGTATCGCTTACCGGCAGTGTTGAAGCGGGACGTCAAGTCGCCGCGACCGCCGGTGCGCAGATCAAGCCGGTCGTGCTCGAACTCGGCGGCAGCGATCCGTTCCTCATCCTGCCCAGCGCGGACCTGAAGAAGGCGGTGGCCGCGGCGGTGCAGTCGCGCACTCAAAACGCCGGCCAATCCTGCATCGCCGCGAAGCGCCTCATCGTGCATGACGCGATCTACGATCAGGTCGCCGAGGCGCTGGCCTCGGCCTTCCGGGCGCTGCCGGTGGGCGATCCGCTGGCGCCCGGCACGGAAGTCGGCCCCATCGCCCGGGCCTCGGGTTTGGAGGCGCTTGAGCGCCAGGTGCAGGCAGCGATCCAGGTCGGAGCCCGCGTGCTGACCGGCGGCCATCGCCTCGACCGTCCCGGCTTTTTCTTCGCGCCCACGCTCCTGGACGGCCTGGCGCCCGACTCCTCCATCGCGCGCGAGGAGATCTTCGGCCCGGTCGCGCTGCTCTTTCGCGCCCGCGACCTTGATCATGCGCTCGCCCTCGCCAACGACACGCCGTTTGGCCTTGCCGCCAGCATCTGGACTGGCGACCAGGCCGAACAAGACCGCTGCCTCGCGGAGATCGAAGCCGGCCAGGTTTTCATCAACGCCATGGTCGCCTCCGCGCCCGAGCTGCCCTTCGGCGGCATCAAGCAGTCCGGCTACGGCCGCGAGCTGGGCGCCGCCGGGCTGCGGGCCTTCGTCAACGCCAAGAGCGTGCGTTTCGGCAGGCGCGACAAGAGTTAGCCGGGACAAACATCGCTTATCGACTTTACACTTTGTTGGCCCGCCCTACGGTGGCGGGATGCCTCGCGCCGCCCTGCACGCTCCGCCGGCTGCGCCCCGCAAGCGCAGCGCGCACGACCGCGCCGCCGTGACCGAGAGCATGGAGGACTACCTCGAGTGCATCTTTGACCTGGAAAGCACCAAGGGCTACGCCTGCGTCTCCGACGTGGCCGAGACCCTGCAGCTCAACCGCGCCAGCACCTCCATCATGGTCAAGCGCCTGGGCAAGCTCGGTTTCCTGCGCTACGAGCCCTACCGCGGGTTCGCCCTCACCGCCGATGGGCGCCGCGTGGCCGAGCGCATCCGCAAGCGGCACGCCATGCTCACCGATCTCTTTGCCCTGATTGGCCTGGAATACCGGGAACACCTCTCCGACATCGAGGGGCTGGAACATCACCTCAGCGAGCGCGCCTTCCGCCGCTTCGCCGACCTGGCCGTCCACCTGCGCGCCCACCCGCTCCCCCGCCGCGGCGCCGCCCGTCGCGCCGTGCTGGCACCGTGATTTCTCCATGTCCACCTCCTTCCTGCCGCTGACCGACTCGCTTTACCGTTACATGCTCGAGCAGAGCAGCGACGGCCACGATCCGCTGCTCAACCAGCTGCGCCGGGAGACCCACATGCTGGGCGAGGTGGCGGAGATGGCCATCAGCCCCGACCAGTGCAGCTTTCTCAGCTTTCTCACCGCGCTCATCGGCGCCCAGTACGCGGTGGAGATCGGCACCTTCACCGGCTCCAGCTCCATCAGCATTGCGCGCGGGCTCATTCCCGGCGGCCGGCTTGTCTGCTTTGATCAGGACTTCCGCTACACCAGCATCGCGCGCCGCTACTGGTTCCGGGCCGGTCTTCAGAACAAGATCGAGCTGCGGCTCGGTAATGCGCACCAGCTCGTGCCCCGCTTCCGCCCCGCCGGCCCGCTCGATCTCGTCTTCATCGACGCCGACAAGGAGGCCTACGACTATTACTACGAGACACTGCTGCCGCTGGTGCGCACCAACGGTCTCATCATCTTCGACAACATGCTGCGCGGCGGCAAAGTCGTGGACCCCGTCGGCCGCACCGAGCCCGGCACGCGCGCCATCGACGAGCTCAACCGCAAGCTCGCCACCGACCCGCGCATCCAGTCCGTCCTTCTCCCCATCGCCGACGGCCTGCACCTGTGCCGCAAACTCGAACGCGGTTATTAGGGGCAGCCCACAGAGGGCCACGGACTACGAACCGACTCTCTCCCTTCGTAAAGGTCCGCCAGCCAGTCCATGCAGCAGCAATACGCTGCTGGTCGCTGCTTTTGCCTGGTTTCATTAAATCACGCTGGCGCAAGCGGCGCTTGGGCCGATGCTAGGAGCATGAAGCATGTCTTCGCCATTGGGCCGTGGCTGGTGGAACTGATCAACCCGCCGCCGCGCGAGTCGCTCAGCCTGCTGCAGAAGTCGGCGCGCGTTGTTCTGGTCACGATCACGATCGTGACGCTGTGCGTCATCGCGGCACTGGCGCTTTCCCTGGCCTGTTTCGCCTGGCAGCGCAGCCGCGACTTCCTGGCCGGCGTGCCGCAGCTGCGCAACGCCGTCATCATTCTGGCCACGAGCCTGGTCGTGAACGTGGCCTGCGTCTGCACGCTGCTGCAGCTCAAACGTCTCGACCGGAAGCTGGTCCCGCCCCCGCCGCTGGAAGTGGAGCTGCCCCTCCCGGCCCGCAAGGGCGCGGCCAATTTGCGGCCGTAGACGCCGGGCGCGCGCCGGCGTCCGCCCGGCCTTAGTGAACGCCGAAGATGTGAAAGAGCGCGAACAGGC
>CAZZYY010000141.1:0-7117 GCA_964658475.1 uncultured Candidatus Methylacidiphilales bacterium
GGAGAGCGCCGTCTACCTGTTCCGCGCCTGCGACCCCGGGCGCTCTTCGGCCGGGGGCATAGACCGCCGCTACCGTGAATCCACTTCGCACTTTGCTCCTGCGGCCGGTGCCGCAATGATGCCGCGATGCCGGACCACGCGCGTAAGAGCCTGGGCGACCCCGTCGCCTCGCGCGCGAAGGCGTTTCTCGGTCCGGCCATCCTCGCGCTTCTCACGATCACGACGCAGGTCGTCCTGCGCCGGGAACTTTTCCCGGGCGAGTTCGGCACGCTGAACGCGCTGCTCGGGATCGTACTTGTCCTCCTCGTGCCCTTCGCAATTTTCAGCGCCTGCCTGCGCCGCGAACTGGAGGCCGCGCGTCATGCGGCGTGGCATCCGCCGCTGCTCAACCGCGCCGCGCTGGGCTGGGGGATGATGTGCGCCGTCTTTCTTTTCATGGCGCTGCCGGGACTGCAACTGCCGCGCAGCTCGCTTCAGTTTTTCATGCTGCTCGTCATCGCCGCCGGGTTGCTTGCGATCTGCGGCCGCCCGATCACGCCCGTGCGTTGGTGCCTGATCATCGGCGTGACCGCAGCGGTGTTGAGGCTCGTGGTCAGCGCGTGGGCCGCGGCTGATTGGCCCATGGCCGAGTCGGGCCTTGCCGCGTTCCTGCTCGCCGGTCTGGTTGCCGGCCTGCCCGCTCTGCGCGACCAGACCGCGCCGGGCGCGCTGCGGGGCGGGTGGAAAATCCTCCGTCCCGCCCTCCTGCCCACCATGGCCGCGAGCAGCCTTGGCTTCGCGCTCGCGCTTTTTACCAATGCCGACCGCATCGCCGCGCAGCTCACGCTTGGCACCGCCGATCCTGACCGGGTGGCCAACGCCGGCTCGAATGCGGACCCGCTCGTCTTTGTCGATTACCGGCTCTTCGACGACTACCAGGCCGCGGGCCTCGTCGCGCGCGGGCTGCTCTGGGCGCTGCTCCCGCTGCTCGGCCTCTTTTACGTTCAACGCGCCCGGCTTCCGCGCACCAGTTACGCGTCGCTGCGCTGGTTCTGGATTTATCTCGGCGCGCTGCTTCTAGGCGCTCTCTGTCTTGTGGTGGGCGGGCCGGTCGCGAATGCAGTTTTCGATTCGCATCGGGAGACATCCTCGGGCGGTCCTGGCGCGCTCCTGCCCAGCTTTGCCGGGGCTTTCCTGGTTCTCGGACTTGTGCAGGCGGTGGGCGTTTTTTCGCTGGCGTCGAAGCGCCATGTCGAATGCTTCCTGCTCGCCGCGTGCAGCGTCGGTTACACGGCGCTCCTCTTCAACACCGGCCGGCACGAGTCCCTCCTGACCGGCGTGATGGCCGGCGGTGCGCTCATTTCCCTCGCGCTCGTGCTGCTCGTCGGCGTGGTGCGCTACGCCCGCTCGCATCCATGAACCCGGCGCCCGAGCTCCAGCTTTCCGTCGTCATGCCTCTCTATAATGAGGCGGCGCGCCTGGCCGCCAATGTCGAGCAGACGCTCGGCGTGCTGCGCCTCCTCGGCCCGTTCGAGCTTATCCTGGTCGACGACGGCAGCACCGACCGTTCCGCCGAGGAAATCGCCCGCCTCGTGGCGCTTTATCCCGGCGAAGTGGTGCCGCTCCATCTCGCGCACGCCGGCAAGGGGGAGGCGCTGCGCCGCGGCACCCAGCGCGCGCGGGGCAAATTCGTCGTCTTCATCGACGCCGATCTCGACCTGCCGCCGGAACAAATCCTCTTCTTCGTCGCCATCCAGCGGGTAAAGAAAGCCGACGCCGTGATCGGCAGCAAGATGCACCCGGACAGCACGGTCGATTACCCGCTGCGGCGCCGCGTCTACTCGCTCGGCTACTACGTGCTGGTCAAGGCGCTCTTCGGCCTGCCCGTGCGCGACACGCAGACGGGCCTCAAGCTCGTCCGCCGCGATCTGCTCCTGCGCGCGCTGGAGGAGACGCAGTCGCAGGGTTTCACCCTCGATCTCGAATTGCTCGTCCGCCTCGTGCAGCTCGGCGCCGTCATGGTCGAGGCCCCCGTCGTCGTCCAGCACAGCATGAAATTCGGCGGCATCGGCCTCGGCACCGTCTGGGCCATTTTCCGCGACACGTTCCAGACCTGGCGACGCCTGCGGCGGTGAAGGGGAGTGCGGCGCGACACGCGCGAAGGCCGCGCTCGATCAAGCCGGCGCCGGCGGGGGCGCAAGCACGTGCAGCTTCTTGTGCCGGATGGCGAACTTGACCGGCGAATGGCCGACGACCTCGCCGTCCACCTCCAGCGGCACCTCGCGGTCGGCCTCGATGAGCAGGCTCTTCGCCTTGAAGTAGTGGACGTCGGAAAAGTTGGCCACGGAGCCGAACATCGCGCCGCGCCAGTAGCGCAGGATGGAGACGGGATCGCTGCCGCGAAAGACGAGCACGTGCAGCAGGCCGTCCTGCGAGCTGGCCTCCTGGAAGACCTTGAACGGCCCGCCGTAAAAGCGCCCGTTGCCAATCAGCGCGAACGAGCCCTCGGCCACCATCCTGCCATGGGTGGAAACGCGCAGGCGCGGCGGCTTGCTCACGGAGATCTTGGCTGTGGTGAGGATGTAGCTGAGCGGCCCGATGATTTTTTTCACCACCCGGTTGTTTTCCTTCGCCACCTGCGCGTCGAAGCCGATGCCCGCCATCTGCACGAAGTAGTGGCCGTTGGCGCTGGCCAGGTCGATGTCGCGGACGTTGCGCGAGCGAATGACTTTCCAGGCCGCCTCCACGCCGAAGGGGATGCCGAGTTCCATGGCAAAGACATTCACCGTGCCCATCGGCAGGATGCCGAGGCGCACGCCGGCGGAGGTACCGATCCCGTTGACCACCTCGTTGATCGTGCCGTCGCCGCCGGCCGCCACGATGGTGGTGTAGCCCTGCTCGACCGCGCGTTCGGCCTGCGCCTCGGCGTCGCCGGGACCGACGGTGGTCTTGATCACGACGCCCTTGGCCATCTTCTGCAGCCGGGCGAGCCGGGCCTTGGCGCCGCGCGCCTCGGGATTGATGATGATGCAGGTGCGGTTCAAGGCGGCGGAGGGCGCGCAAACGCGACGCTGAGCTATAACGCGGGGGGAACGTCTGCTCAAGGCCCGCCTTCTGTAGCGGCGGTCTATAACCGAGGGAGGTGCCGACCGACTTTATTCTCGTTCCCAAGTTGTACTTGGGAACGCTCCGTGTATTCGCCGCTTGAGCGGCGCGGGCCTGACGGAAAATCCTGCGCTTGATCGTGGCGGCTTAGCCGTCAAATGCGCCGGGCATTCCCAAGTGCAACTTGGGAACGAGGGAAACCTTTATTTCAGATTTTTCGGGCGGAAGAAGCCAATGACCAGGAGCACGATGCCGACTGTTGCCAGCGCTATGCCAAGCCTCGGAAAAACTTCGGTTTGATTGTTAAAGTCCCACCTCGGATGAGTTGACGTCGCTATCGCTAATCCTAGGGCTGCTGCCCCCGTGACGGTCGGTACATTCGTTGACTTGAACCGCATTTCGGGATGTTGCTTTCATCCTCCAAAATGTCACACAAACTCCAGATCGTATTTTCCTCGTTCCCAAGTTGCACTTGGGAACGTCGGGTATATCCGGCGCTTGAGCCGTTGCGAGCAACCCTCACAAGATGGGTCTGAACTCCGTCGAGCCCTGGAAGCGCTTGAAGGCTGTCCTACTGGGTCGATCGGGCGAACTTGATCGCGAAAAGCCGTTGATTCGTCACCTTGCCTTCATTGACTTCGCCTGCCGCGCCTGCTAGCAAGATGACCTCAGCGTGACCACGTTGCGTTCCAGTTGCCGAAGGCATCGGACGGGAAGGGATCCATGGAAGCGATCCTGAGCAGCAACGTCCTCGTGTTGAATCGGCTGTGGCAGGCGGTCAATGTCTGCAGCGTGCGCCGCGCGTTCATGCTCCTGTACCAGGGCCACGCGCAGGTGGTGGAGGCCGAAAGCGGCTCGTTCCAGACCATGACGTTCGACCAGTGGTACAGCTTCTCGCGTGGCTATGAAGGCAGCGACGTGGTCAGCACCGTCTCGTTCAAGATTCGCGTGCCGAAGGTCATCCTGCTGCTCTTCTTTGACCGCATGCCGAAGAAGGAAGTGAAGTTCACCCGGCACAACATCTTCGAGCGCGACCACAACACCTGCCAATACTGCGGGCACAAGTTCGACCGCAAGGACCTCAATCTCGACCACGTCATCCCGCGCGACCGCGGCGGCGAGACGTCGTGGGAAAATATCGTCTGCTCCTGCGTGCCCTGCAACAGCCGCAAGGGCAACCGCACGCCGCAGGAAGCGCACATGCGCCTGCTGCAGCGGCCGCGCCGGCCCAAGTGGCGGCCCATGCTCCATCTCCAGTTCAGCAAAGCGCGCGACGACTCGTGGAAACACTTCGTCGATCTCGCCTACTGGAACGTGGAGCTGAGCGACTAGCTCCCGCCGAAAGCTACCACGCCTCGATCACGGCCTGGATCTCGCCGATCAGGCCGTCGATCTTCTTGAGGTCCTTGCGGCGGCCGCGTTCGGGGTCGATCTGCAGGTGCTCGATTTTCCTGAGGATGGAGCGCAGCTCCTTGTCGCGCAGGCTGCCGTCGCGCGAGGCGCGGTCCAGTGCCTTGGTCAGCTCCACGATCTCGCGGTGCAACCGGGCCACGTAGGTGCGCGCGACCTCGTCGAGCAGACCGTTGATCAGCAGGAGACGTTGTTTCGCCACCGCATGGAGCGCCTTGGGTTTGATCGCGCGGACGGCATCGGTCGCCATGCGCGCAGGCTGGGCGAAAAAGGCGCGCCGGTCACGCGCAAAGGCGCGGGGCAACAGCCCCAACGAGCGTCGCTCGCTTTTTTACCACTGCCGTCCGCAGGACAAAACGCTCGTGACAAGGGCAGGGCGGGTGCTCATGCTCAGCGCCCGCGTATGGCAATGGAAGCGAACGAGCTGGAAACGGCGAAAGGAAATACCGAGGAAGAGGTCAAGCAGTTCTCCGTCTTCATGGAGAACAAGGTCGGCCGGCTGCTCGACATCGTGAAGATCCTCAGCGCGGCCAACATCCACGTCGTCGCTTTGAGCATCCTCGACACGGCCGATTCCGCCATCGTGCGCCTGGTCGCAGACGATCCCGACAAGGCCCGCACCGTCTTCGCCGAGCATGCCTTCGCCTACACGGAGGTCTCGCTCGTGGTGGTCGAGCTGTCCAGCAGCGCCACCGACCTGAAGGCCGTGCTGACCGCGCTGCTGCAGGCGGAGTGCAACATCCACAGCAGCTATTCGCTTCTGACGCGCCCGCGCGGCAAGGCGGCGCTCGCCCTGCATGTGGAGGATAGCGAAGTGGCCAGCTCCGTGCTGCAGGCGAATCAGTTCAAGCTGCTGACGCAGCGCGATATCAGCCGGTAGGACTGAAGTGCGGCGATCGTGCCGCTCATCGCCTGCGGCATGATGGAACCTCCGCGCAAGCCTGCCTTCTGTAGCGGCGGTCTATGACCGCCGGGTACAAGCGGAAGATTTCTCGTCATGCGTCGGCGGTCATAGACCGCCGCTACAGGAGCCGGCCGCGATTGCGCGGTGATTCTGACCCGGCGAAAATCTCGGAGGTAGCCGGCATCGGCTCGATGCCGGAGCCGCAGCAGCGGCGGAATCGGTTCGCTGGTTGGAAAGGAAGGCATTCCGCTCGCTTCGCTCGTTCCGAGATCGGGCCGATCGGTTTCCTACGGAGTGCGGCCCGAATGCCTTCTTCCGCAATCTTCGGAAAAGCACGCCGGACGAGGCGCGGGCAGCGACCGCACGCATCAGATAAGGCCCCTCAGCTCTCTGCATTCCGTCCGCAATTTCGTCATTCCGTCGCTCCCCTCCGCCCGCTAATCTGCCCGCCATGTACAAGCACGTGGTCATCACCGGCGGGGCCGGGTTTGTCGGGTCCAATCTCACGCTGGAGATGGCCAAGCGCTATCCCGAGGCGCAGCTCACGGTCATCGACGATTTCCGCAGCGGCGACTACAAGAACCTCGAGGGCTACAAGGGCGACGTTATTGCCGCCGATCTTTCCGGCATCAACCTGAAGCACTATTTCGGCGGGAAGAAGATCGACCTGGTTTTCCACCTCGCCTCCATCACCGACACGACGGACCACAACCAGTTCCGCCAGGTGCACGACAACGTCGAGTCGTGGCGCAACCTGCTCGACTACTTTGCCGGCCGCAAGACGCGGCTCGTCTACGCCTCCAGCGCGGCCACCTACGGCATCGCCGCCGGCATCAACCGCATCGAGCAGGCGCCGAAGCCGGCCAACGTCTACGCTTTTTCCAAAGTGCAGCTCGACAACCTGGCGCGCGCCTGGGCGGAGGAAAACAAGACCCAGACCGTCGTCGGCCTGAAGTACTTCAACGTCTACGGCCCGCGCGAGTCGCACAAGGGCGCGGCGGCCAGCATGATCATCCAGCTCGCCCGTCAAATGCGCCGCGGCGAGCACCCGCGCATCTTCAAGGACGGCGAGCAAAAGCGCGACTTCGTCTATGTGAAGGACATCGTCACCTGCACCATCCTGGCCGCGCGCGCCCGCACGTCCGGGCTCTACAACGCGGGCAGCGGCGTGCCGCGGACCTTCAACGACATCATCGCGAACCTGAACCGCGTGCTGAAGACGGATCTGCCGCCGTTCTACATCGACAACCCGCACGTCCACTACCAGCCGCACACGGAAGCGGACCTGACCGCGACCACGGCCGCGCTGAGGTACAAGCCCAAGTACACGCTGGAGACGGGGATCGACGACTACTACGCCAGCGGGTTCCTGGAGTAGCCAGGTAGCCGGCGCTTTCCGAGCGCCGGTCGGTGGCGGACACGTGTTCTACTCGGACCGGCGCTCGGAGAGCGCCGGCTACCAAGGTAAAGCGACCCGCGCCGCTAGTTCAGCTCTTCATCCGTCAGCGCGTTGACCAGCTTGAATTCCTCGAAGTGAAACTTCGGGGCGACGCGGAAGCTGAGCCGGCCCTGGAATTTCCGCTCGAGGTCGATCAGGATTTCCTCGTCCTCGGTCTTCAAGCGGTCGAGCACGTTGGCGTTGAGCATCACGCGCACCTCGCGCACGCCCGGGTGCAGGCGCATCACGCGGGTCAGCGCGCGCTGGATTTCCACGCTCAT
>CAZZYY010000142.1:0-7062 GCA_964658475.1 uncultured Candidatus Methylacidiphilales bacterium
GGACAGCGGCGGCTACCCGGCCTCACGCGCGCTACCGCTTCCTCAGACGCATCCCACAACTCCCAGATCATGCACGGAATCTCCCGCGTCAGCGTCCGCAGCGACCATACCCCGCCCGGCAGCGCATCCACATACCGCTGCGGGTCCTCGCACTCCAGCAACCCCACCACCAGCGCCCGGTTCTCCTCGAACCGCTCGCGATGCGGATGCTCCGGATGCTCCCAAACATAGAGCAGCCGCGGCCGCGTTTTCGGACTCTTCCAGAAAAGCCGCGAGTACTCCAACCGCGCCAAATCTTCCAGATCGTAATCCAGGGAACGCATGGGCCGATCTTAACACAATCCGACGCGACGTGCCCATTCTGCATGCGCCAGGTCGCGGGACTCTCCGCGAGCCAACTTGGGCACGATCAAATCGTGCGGGGCCGGCACAAGCACACGCAGCTGGCCGTAGTCTTTTGCTGTGGCGCGGTCTCGCCAATCCGCAGGAAGTCCGGTTAAGGCAAAAGCCGGCATCAAATTGATATGCCACCCGTTCTCCCGTTCAAACGCCGATCCAATGTGCGCCTCATAGCCCAACGCAGCGATCTCCTCGCTGCCGGTGATCGGATCCACATCCATGCTATTCTCCGGCAGCGGCGTCTCGATTCCGCGCTGCGCGGCATGCCAAAGCAGCGCGCCCGAGCCGATCAGAATCAGCTCGCCCGGCGAGTGCAGACGTGTACCCCAATCAGCCAACCAAGCCTCCACCTGCGACGGATATTTCAGCTCCCGTCGCGGCATGGCCTACACAAACTCCAGCGCCACCGGCTCCGGCAGAAGCCCCGCCGCATACCCGCGATCTAGAAACTCCCGCACGCCGCGCTTGCCCCGCTCGCCGTAATCCAGCGTCAGCTCATTCACATACATCCCGATGAACTTGTCCGCCAGCGCCCGGTCCAGACCGCGCCCCAGCGGTAGCGCGTGTTCCACCCCTGCCGCGCGATCCTCCAGCCCGTACTTAATGCTCGCGTAGAGAATCTCCGACAACTCCGCGATCCGCGCCGCACCCAGCGACTTCTTCACCACGTTCCCGCCCAGCGGCAGCGGCAGCCCGCCCGTCTCCGCAAACCACCACTGGCCCAGGTCCGCGCTCAGCGCAAAACCCTCACCCGCGTATGTCAGCTGCCCCTCGTGAATGATCAGCCCAAGGTCCGCCTCCCCGCGACGCAACGCATCGAAGATCTCGTCAAACGGCACCACCACAAAATCCAGCTCCTCCCGGCGCTTGCCCAGGAAAAGCTGCAGCGACAGAAACGCGCTCGTCATCAACCCCGGCACCGCGATCCGCGTCTTGGCCATCGCCTCGCGCGCCACCACCCGCGGCCCCACCAGCATCGGCCCGTAATTATCGCCCATGCTTGCCCCGCTCCGCAGCAGCGCGTAATCCTTCAGCACATACGCATACGCGTGAATCGAGATCGCCGTAATGTCCAGCTCCGCGCGCAACGCCCGCTCGTTCAGCGTCTGGATGTCCTGCAGGATATGCTCGAACTCGTACCCCGGGGTCGGCAGCAAATGCTTCGCCAGCGCATAAAACATGAACGCATCGTCCGGATCCGGCGAATGCCCCAGCGTCAACTTCATCGCAAAAGCCTAAGACCCCTCTGCCCCCGCACAAGCGGAGTTTGAAACAGCGACCCTTCAACCCTCCTTCGTTCGCCCCCGAATGAAGGGCTAGTCGACCGCTACTCCGTCTCCGTCTCGGCATCGGCCTGGTAACCCAGCACGCCAAGCTTCGGCAGGTCGAGGCCGCCGCTCTCGTCGCCGAGTTCCACGCGGATGCCGACGATCTTGTGCGTCAGCATGACGGCCAGGAACCCCAGCACGTAAACCACCCCGGCGAGCGCCACCACCCCGATGACCTGCGCGAGAAGCTGCCGGCCGTCATGCGCCGTCAGCAGCCCGCGCACGGGACCGTCCACGCCGTTGATCGCGCCGCTGCCCGTTCCGTTCGCGAAAAGCCCGAGCGCCACCAGGCCCCACGCGCCGCCGGCCCCGTGGACCGCCACCGCGCCGACCGGGTCGTCGATCTGCCGGCGGTCGAGCAGCCGCATCGTGGCCTGCACAGCCAGCCCGGCGAGAATGCCGGTCAGCACGGCCGCCCACGGCTCCTCCAGCGAGGCTCCCGCGGAAACCGCCACCGCGCCACCCAGCAACCCGCGCCCTAGGGCGGCAGGATCCAGCCGCTTGGTCCGGTTCAGCACGACGACGAACGACGCAGCCAGTCCGCCTGCCGCCGCCAGCAACGTGTTGGCCGCGGCCAGCCCAGCGGAGGAATCGCTGCCGGCAGGAGCGGAGGAAACCGTGGCGTTCAAAGCCGCGAGTGCCAGCAGCAGCACAAGGCTGCCGAGCAGCGCCAGCGGCAGGTTATGGCCCGGGATTGGCGCCGGTCGGCGGCCGAAGCGTCCGTAACGCGGGCCGAGCTCGACGGCCAGCACCAGCGCCATCACGCCGGCCGTGAGGTGGATCACCCCCGCGCCGCCCAGGTCGACGAGCCCGTGGCCCAGGCCGCCTTCACGCCCCAGCTCCGCCAGCCAGCCGCCGCCCCAAGCCCAGTTGACCGCCACCGGATAGACCACCGTCCCGACCAGAAACGCGATCACCGCCACAGCCAGGATGCGGACCCGTTCCAGCGCGCCACCGAGCGCGGCGGCCACCAGCAGCGCCAGCAGCACGGCCTGGCCGAGAAACAGGCTGCCCATCGCGCTGCGCGAATCATCGTCCGAGGCAAGGAAGAATCCGGCGCTGCCCATCACGCCCCAAAATTTCCCGCCGGCGGGCAGGCCCAGTTCGTGATTCAGGGCGTTGGCCGCCGCAGGATTGGCCCGCGCGGCGAGCGCGGCATGCGCATCGCCGATGCCGCCGGAAGCCATGGCAAAACCTCCCGCCCAAAATCCCAGGAGGGCAAAGACCGCGCCGGCGATCAGCAGGGTGCAGGTGTGCCCGCAATGCCGCGCGCGGGTCAGCCCGCAGTACCACGCCACCAGCCCCGCCACGCCGCCGAGCACCAGCAGTTGCCCGATGGCCAGCCAACCCGTGGCCACGAACGCAGGAGCTTTGGCAGGTGTGGCGGAGAGTTCTGGGGAGGGCGCCGGCACCACGGGAGCCGCGGCCGGAGCGATCGGAGCCGCGTTGGTATCAACCACGGCCGTGGCCTGAGCGATGGCTCCAGGCGTGAGAAGATTGGTGTCGGTTGCCGGAACGGCCGGAGCGACCGGAGCCGTGGCACCGAGCTGGGCCTGCACCGGCACCGCAACGACGACCAGCACGCCGAGCCACAGGCCCAGAAACGCGGTGCGCGGCAGCTTCATGCGGCAAGTCTCCACTGAAAACCTAAAAAGCCGACAAAGACCTTGGAAGGCAAGCCGTTTTGCAGCGAACGAGGCGAGCGAGCGCCGGGGGGTGCCCGGGCCTTCTGCTGAAATCCTGCGGCATTGCGTCACGGCCCGGGCAGCCTCGGCGCGTCTGCTCCGGTTCAAGAGGAGAAGCAGGCGTCCCCCTGGGTCCCCACGGCCAGGCAGGCATGGGGCGAATTCAGCGGGTTGACGCGTTCCGCCTCTTCGGCTTAGGTGAAAAATCAGCCCCGGTGCTTCGTCATGCGGCGCGGGGCGTTGCTATGACGACGGCTCCCAACCGCACCATCCGTTTCCGCGACCAGAAAAAGGGCTTCCGCGAGATCCTCTCCGACCCGTATTGGCTCGCCAAGGTGCTGCTCGGTGGATTTCTCCTCATCAATCCCTTCCTCCTCGCCCTCGCGCCCGATTACTTCAGCCATGCCGGGCCGCGTTGGGTGGCGCAGGTCTTCCCGTGGGTGCTCGGCTTCAACGTCCTCTCGTTCTGGTTTCCGCTCGGCTTCACCTACGAGGTCCTGCGCCGCGCCCGCACCGGCCGCGACGCGCAGCTACCCGACTGGCGACTCGACCGCCTCGGCACCTTTGCCGCCGAAGGCGCAGTGAAGCTGGTGATTGCGGTCTTCACACTGCTTGTACCGGCAGCGTTGTGGATGGCCGCCTGCTACGGCCTGTTCGTGGCCCTGCTCCATTTGCCCACGGCGCTCCTTTCCATGTTCGTGCCGCCCTTGCTGCTTTTCGTCATTCCGTTTTGCGGCGTGGGCTGCTGCCGCTGGCTGGATGGCGCGTCCGTGCTCGACAGCGCCCTGAATTATCCTGAAACCATGCGGCTCTTCCGCCTGCGTTGGAAGGATTACCTGATCGCCTGCGCCTTCATCGTGGGCGTGAACGCCATCACCACCTCGTTTTTCTACACCATCCCCTTCGGCGCCGTTTTCGGGCTCTGCCTGGTGGATACCTGGTTCGGCCCCATTTACGCCGAGTCGGTGGCCGCCACCAACCAACGCTCCGTTCAGATGGAAAGACGCGAATCGATCCTGGCCGAGCGCTAAGCCTTCACGGCGAAGGCTTCGGCTGGCCGGAAGGCGCCGCCTTGTCGCCCGGCAGCTTCATCGGCTTGCCCACGGCGCCGTTGCAGACCACACATTCATCGAGATCGACGTAGGCGGGAGCTTCTGTTTCCATCGTACCGGCGCCTCCATGGTCGTCGTGACGGAAATCGGCGAGCACATTCATGCCTCGCTGGCGCATCGCTTCCAGCTTCTTGAGCAGCGACGCTTTTTCCGCCGCGGTTAAGCGCAGGAGCTCCATCCGGCGCGACATCCAGCGTTGCATGAGCGAGTTGATCGCCGCCAGCCGGACGTGCGGGTCGGCATCGTAAAGCTGGGCGTGCAGCGGCCCCGTCAGCCCTGGGCCGAACGTGCCGGAATGCCCGGTCTTGAGACTATAAAACGAGTCCGGCCGCTTGCGGTACGCTTCCAGCGCCCAGATCGTGGCCGTGCAAACGGGGCACGCATAGATGAAATGGAAGTAGCCCTGACCCGGTTTGCGCAGCAGAATCTGATCGACATCCGCATTGCTCACGCCGTCCTCGTACAGGCCTTCCAGCACGGCAAAGAAGATGAAGCGGGAACCCTCGTCAAATGTCGGATCTTCGTGGGAGGAAACTCCCGCGGGCGGTGGTGCGGACATCGGCGACGTGTCGGCCAGCGCTCCCGGCAAAACACCGATCACGAGCGCAAAGACGAGCCACTTCATGTGAGGTTCCCCGGTATGTATCCGGTGACGCAGCCCGATCAAAGCGCGGCACCCCTGCCCTGAGCAAACGGTCGCGCTGTCGCGCCGCAGGGTCAAGATTCTAACGGCGGGCGGACTTGCCGGCGGTTTTCGTCGCGGCCAGCGCCTTGGGATCATTGCGGATCCAATGAAACAAAAACTGCTGCGCGTAGCCGCCATACGGCCCGAAGTGATCGCGCGAGAAATCGGCCATCCGCGCCAGCTTCACCCGGTTGCTGCCCTTGAAGTAAAGCTGCCGCAGGACCCGCTCGACCCACACGTCGATCGGGAAAGCCTCCAACCGCCCGTAGGCAAAGAGCAGCACGCAATTGGCCACCTTCTCGCCCACGCCCTGGATGCGCATGAGCGACTCGCGTGCCTCGAACGTGCGCATCGTCCCGATCTTCTCGAGCGAAACCTCGCCCTGCGCGATCTGCCGCGCCGCGACGAACAGGTGCCGCGCGCGGAAGCCCAGCTTGCACTCGCGCAGTTGCGCCTCGGTTGCATGCGCCAGCCGGGCGGCCGTGGGAAAGGCATAGAGGTCCGGCGGTGCGACCGGCTCGCCCAGCGCGCGCCGCAGCTCCGTGTTGATCTGCGCGATCTGGACGATCTGCTTGAGCGCCGAGCAGATGAAGTTGCAAAGCGTCTCCCAGGGTTCCTGGCGCAGCACGCGCAGGCCGGGCGAAAACTCGCGCGCCCTGTCCAGCCACGGATCGCCGGGGAACGACGCAAAGATGTCCCGCAGCGGCACGTCGAGACCGAAGTAGCGCGTGACCGCCTCGTGCGTCAGGTCCGGCCCGACCGCCCGCATCAAGTCCCCGTGCTGCCAGACGAGGCAGGGACGGCCGTCGATCCAGCCGCGCCATCGGCCGTCAGTCGTGCGTTTCCAGGAAAAAGCCTGACCGCTGCTTAGCGTGGCGTCGAGATCGAGTCCGTGGGGCGCAAGCGAGAGGGAGATCTGCGGCGGCTCCGCGCGTGCCATCATGGAGAGGGCGCGGGCACCGCGGCCGGCAGCGGCTTCAGGTCGTCGATCATCTTGTCGAGCACCGGCGCCAGCGCGGCCACCTGCGACGCCGGGCCCGTGGCCCGCCAGTAAATCGTCCCGGCCGGGTTCTCGATCACCACGCCCAGCAGCGCGTAGCCTGGGCGCGACGTGGGCGGCAGCGCCGGCTGCGGGCTCGGTTCCGCGTAGGTGCCGGTGAGCAGGACCTCGGTGATGGCGTGGCCCGCGACCGTGCGCTTCATCGGCGCCGCCGCGGCAGGCCGGCCTTCCGGCGTGGTCACCGCCGCCGACCAGCCGTCGATATTCTCCTGCGCCGAGCCGCCGACGTTGGGACCAAAGAAGAACGCCACCACCTCAACACCGTCGCCCGGTTGGGCCGCCGGGGCCGGCACCAGCCACTGCCCGGCGCGGGCATTTGTTTCCGGCGTCTCGGCCTGCCACCCGGCGGGAATCTGAAATTGCAAACCGCCCACGACAAGCGGCAGCCTGTCCGGTTCATCATGCCGCACATGCCGGGCGGACGTCACCATCGTCCCCAGCAGCAGGAGCAACCACACGCAGACAACCCGGGACATCGCCCAAGACTATCGGCGAGCTGCCGCCCGAGACAAGATTGCTTCCTCGCTTCCTCGTTGGCCAATCTCCCTCTCGCTCCCAAGTAATCTCCAAAGGTAGCCGGCATCGGCCCGATGCCGGAGCGAGCAACGCGAGTGGAATGCCTTCCCTGCCTTCAATTGTAGCGGCGGTCTATGACCGCCGAAGTTTTTGCGCAAGATATAGGATGCAGATCGGCGGTCCTAGACGACCACTTGCCCACTAGAAAAGATCGCGGACCGCCAACAAGCAGGATGGCGCGCGTTGCGGAATGCCTTCCTTTTCCGAACGGATTTGC
>CAZZYY010000143.1:0-6243 GCA_964658475.1 uncultured Candidatus Methylacidiphilales bacterium
CGAGCGCCGGTCAGCTGCGGACGCGTGTCCTACTCGGACCGGCGCTCGGCGAGCGCCGGCTACCTGTTGTCTCGACCCACGCCCGACCGGCTGGGGCGATTGCTCAAGCGGTCGTTCCAAGCCGCCGGCAGTCATAGACCGCTAACAGAAGACCACGCCGCTACTTTTTCCTCGATTTTAGGTAAAAACAGGGCAGGGTGCCTTATGCACTCGATCATGCGGCCGGCATGGGTCCTGGTTCTGGCGCTTCTTTCTGCGGAGGCGGCGAGCGCGGCGGAGACCCAGACCGAATACAAGCAGGCGGACACCAGTTACTACCTCCGGGGCGAGGTTTTCGCTGCCGATCCCGCCGCTCCGGTCATTGCGCCTGAGGCGGCCACCAACGTCGGCGGCACCTACCTGATCGCCACACGCGGGCAGGCGCCGCGCTATGTCTACCTGCCCGAGACGCATGACTGGATCGAGCCGATTACGCCGCCGAGCGAGCCGGCGAGCCTGAACATCGCGCCAACCGCGATGCAGGTGCGCGAGCCGCAGGGCACCGTGCAGGTGGCGCTACCGACAGCCCCGGCCGATTTCCGCGACGTGGACCCGGGAACGCCGGTGCCCAACGGCTCGACCCTGCGCACGGGTGACAGCGGCTCGGTGGCGGTGCTCTTCGGCGGCGTCGACTCGGTGCGGCTTGCGCCCAACACGCTGGCCACAGTGCAGATGAAGGTCGCGGGCGGGCTGCGTGACGTGGAGGTGGACGTCCGTGGCGGCATGGTCTTTTCCAAGGTCGGCGCCCGGGTGGGCGAGCGACAGCATTACGCGGTGCACACGCCGTTTGGCGATGCGACGGCCCATGGGACCGATTACGTTACCGTGGTCTATCCGCAGCGGACCGATGTCTGGGTGGCGCAGGGCACGGTGGAACTGAAGGCGCCCGATGGTGCCAGCCAGGTGACCGCTTCCTCCGGCCACGAGCCGCTCAAGGTGATGCGCTATCCCGCGCCCCGAGACCCTGCGACGGGCCTGGCGGAAAGCGCCGAATCTCTCACCGCGCTGCTCAATTTCATCCCCATGGCCAACCGGAAGCTGGCCGCGCTGAACGAGCGGCGCACGCGCGGCGCCGAGCTCACGCCGCAGGAAAAGGATTACGTCGGCCGAATTCGGCAGGTGGTCGCGCTCATCCGGCTGGCGGACGTGCATGCGGTGCCTGAGCCGCTGCCGGTGGCCAAGGCGGTTGTGCCGACGACTCCGCCGGTTGCGCCCCGCGCGCAATTAGTGGCGCTGCCCGCGCCGGTTCCTGCGCTGCACAAGGCGGCTCCAAAGCCGTTCGCGGTGGCGGAAACCGCGCGGACGAGCGCGTCCCCTGCGAAGACCAAAGCCATCGCCAAGGCGAAGCCTCTGGCCGCAAAGCCCCTTGCGCTTGCCGAGGGGAAGACCGGAGCGAGGAAGCCGGATCTGAAAGCTCCCTCCGGCAAGACGAAGAGCGTGGCATGGATCGCCGCCAAAAAACCAGAGTCCGCGAAGGTCGCCGCGGTCACCGCGCCCAAGTCCAGGGCGACGGTCGCCACGACCGGCAAGACGGAGCCGGCAGTCGAGGGCCATTACCTGCGGGCGCAGCCGGTCAATCCGGCCGACTTGGTCGAATCGCCCGCGGTCCAGACTGTACCTCCCCCGCTGGCGCCGCCGCCCTCCACGCCGCCGCCGTCGGCCGCGCCGCCCGAGGCCCACGGCGCGGCGGAAGCCGATCCCAATTCGCTCGGTGCCCGGCTCAATCCCTTGCGGCCGATGCTGGCGCCGGCTCCGTCCGGGCCTGCGGCGACGATCGGGTCGGCCGGGCAGTAGCGTCTGCGCGGCGAGGGAGCAGCCCGAGGCGTGGCAGTGGGAGAGGACGGGAGTGCATCCGCCGCGTTCCTCCAGTCGTAATTTGGTTATCTGAACGAATGTGCGGCTCTCTCTTTGCCCCTGCCTGACGAGGTTGACGTGTTGCCAGCGAGGTCAATTTCCGGCATAGATCGGAAGGCCATGCATTCATCCCTTCTTCCGGCGGATGAAGAGTTGCTGCTGCGGATCGCCTCGGGGGATCGCGTGGCTTTCAGTTCGCTCTACGACCGGTTGGCGGGGCCGCTTTTTTCGCTCGCGCTCAAGATGCTCGGCCAGGAGGCCGAGGCGAAGGACCTTGTGCAGGAGGTGTTCCTCACGATCTGGAGCAAGGCATCGACCTTCAACGCCGCGCGCGGCTCGGTGTTCTCCTGGTCGGTCACGCAGCTGCGCAACCGCGCGATCGACCGCATCCGCTCCCGCCGCCGGCGTGGCGAGCTGATGGAAACCTTCGGAGCCGATCTTGCGCCGCAGGACAACGTGCGCACTGCCGCGGAGAATGCGGAGGCGGGCGACCGCTCGCGCCAGGTTCATGCGGCGCTGGGCAAGCTGAGCGACGAGCAGCGTCACGTCCTGCACCTGGCGTATTTCGACGGCCTCACGCAGTCGGAAATCGCGGCGAAGCTGGATGAACCCCTGGGCACAATCAAGGCGCGCGCCCACCGCGCCATGGCCCGGTTGCGCGAGATCCTGAGGTATGTCCATGATTGATCCACGCCACGAAGAATTGGCGGCGCTTACCGCCCTCGGCTGGTCCGAAGATCGCGCCATCCTCGAGCGCGCGGCCGACCACGACCCGGCAGTCGCGCAAGCCGTGCGCGAGTTCGCCGAGATTGCGGCGGGGCTGGCGTTCGCCGCGCCGCAGGTTGAGCCTCCGCCGGCGTTGCGGGCCCAGATCATGGCGGCACTGGGGCCCTCGCCCTCGACCGCGTCGGCCTGGCAGGAAAGGGCGCGCGGATTCCGCTTGCCGCGCTTTCCCCTGATGCCGTATGCGGTTGCCGCGTGCCTGATGGCTCTCGCGCTTCTGCAAACGGGAATCATCCTCGTCCTGGATCACCGGCTCGACAGCACGCCCGCCCCCGCGGCGCATCACGATCCGTTCAACGGGGTGCAACTGGTGGACCTCGCGCCGCAGGGAGACCACGGCAATGCCAAGGTGATGGTCGCGTGGAACGGAAAGACGTGCTGCGGCATGCTGTCGATGGATGACATGCCCGACGCGCCGCCCGGCCACGATTATCAGTTGTGGGTGCTCGACCCGACCAAGCCGGCGCCGATGAACGCCGGGGTGATTCCGCGCGGCGTCCGTTCCCAGCACTTCATCGCCGGGGCAGTGACGGCGCCGGGCCGGCCGGGCTTCGCCATCTCGATGGAGCCGGCCGGCGGTCGCGACCTGCCGACGCAAGGCGCGATTCTTTTTGCTGTTGCACCCAGCCCGTAATCGGTAAGGGTTGTAAGAGCACCAGATGTCCGAGGCCAAGACCATTTTGATGGAGGAGTTGGAGCGCCACTGCAAAGGTGGCGAGAGCGGTCGCATGGACCTGAAGCGCGACGCGTTCTCCGGTCAGATTTTTGTCTACGGCGGGTTCATCGTGCACGCCTTCCTGGCCGGGCTGGAGGGTGTGCCCGCGCTTTTCCGGCTCTTCGATTGGGGCGACGCGGAGATTGTCTGGACCCCGGATGAGATTTCCGAGAATACGAGCCTCAATCTTTCCATGCAGGCGGCGTGCGATCTTTACGCGGAACACCTGGCCGAGCGCGCGACCTGGGATGCGAAGGAAAAGGAGGGCCTCGACCGCGCGTTTGAAACGCAGTCGCTGGCCATTGGTGAAACCGGCGCGATCGAGTCGGCACTGAAGAACTTCACCATCTCGCTCGAGTGCATCACGGACAAGGCACTGCTGCCCAACGGATTCACCTTCGCCAACAAGGACAAGCCGAGTTACGTCATCGGCAGCGGCGAGGAATGCGACGTCGTCCTGCATCACCCGAGCGTCGACCCGATGCATTGCGGCGTCATCCTGGAGAACGGCAGCGTTTACGTGTGGGACTTGGGCGCCTCCGCCGGCATCCGGCTCAATGGCGCGCCGCTCGAGCAGGGCATGCTGCGCGTGGGCGACGTGTTGACGCTCGGCGCGGTGGACCTGCAGGTGCGCTTCCAGCTCAAGCGGCCCACCATCAACCGCCCGCTCACCGTGCCGCTGCCGAATCTCTCCGCGCGCACCGGGCCGCCCTCGCAGGAAGTGCCCAAGGGCCCGATCACGTACGAGAAGGTTTCCAAGTCGCTGCGGTCGGACAAGAGCAAGCCGCTCTTCGGCAAGCTCGGCGCCCTCTTTGGCGGCAAGGACAAGAAGTAGGACGTTCGTTCCCCGTTTTTTGCGATGCACATCCTCCTGATCGACGACAGTTCCTCCACGCGCAGCCTGCTGCGCACGCTCATCAACTCGGGCCAGTCGCAGCGGCACGACATCAGCGAGGCGGCCAGCGGCGAGGAAGCGCTCCAGAAGGTCGAGCTCGGCGAGATCAGCCTGCCCGAGGTGATCATCATGGACATCAACATGGGCGGGATGAGCGGCTACGAGCTCTGCCGCGAGTTCCGGCGGCGCCACAGCGGCTCCAGCTCGCTCGTGCCCTACGTCATCATCGTCACCGCCAACGAGGGCGTGGACGTGATCAAGCAGGTGCTCGACGCCGGCGCGAACGATTACATGCCCAAGCCGGTGAACGTGAAAATCCTGCACGTGCGCCTGCTGGTGGCGGAGCGGCTGATCAGCCACGCCAAGAGCAACGACGGGCCCAAGCATAATGGCAACGCCCTGGCCACGGTCGCGACCAACGGCACGCTCGGCCCGCGCGAAGAGCTCATCACATCCGCCTTCGAGTTCAGCGAGGCGCCCATGGCCGTGGTGGAAGCGGTGGGACTCGATCCCACCTTCCGTATTCTCTACACCAACGAGTCCATGGGCTTCACCACCAAGTTCACCTCCGAGCAGCTGATCGGCAAGTCACTGGCCGACCTGGAGGCGTGGACGACCGAGTTCATCGACATGGTCGTCGGCTTCGTCAGCCGCGGCGCGCTGCTCAGCTACGTGCCCATGTGGACCCGCACCCGCCAGGATTTCCAGGTCTACCTCAGCTTCTACCCCATCCGCCACGGCGACGACCCGATCACCCATTATTTGGTGATCCATCATTTGTAGGGCGGCAGTCTATCCGAGCGCTCTGCGAGTTTCGCAAACGGACTGATGGAATTTGGTAATTTCGTAATTTGGTCGGTTCCCTCAGTCTGAGCCGATGCGCATCATTGTCACCGGTCTGCTCGGGCAGTATGCGTTCGGGGGGGTGACCTGGGATTACATCCAATACCTGCTCGGCTTTCGCGCGCTGGGGCATGAGGTCTGGTACCTGGAGGATTCGGGGGCGTGGCCTTACGATCCGGTGCGGCAGACGATCACGGACGACTGCTCCTACAACGTCGCCTACCTGGGCGGCGTGATGGCGCAGTTCGGGTTTGCCGACCGCTGGATTTATCGCAATGGCGCGGACGGCAAGTTCCATGGCGCGGGCGAGGTGGCGGCGCGCGAGCTGATCAAACACGGCGACTTGCTGGTGAATGTCTCGAGCGCGGGCTGGCTGCGCGACTACGACTTCGGCGTGAAGCACCAGATGTTTATCGATGGCGACCCGATGTTCTGCCAGGTGGGCCTGCTCGACCCGAAGAACGCCGATTACGCGGCGCGGGTGCGGGCGCATGACAGCCACTTCACCTTCGGGTTAAATGTCGGCGCGCGCAGCTGCCTCGCGCCCGATGTGGGCATCGCGTGGAAGAAGACGGTGCAGCCCATTGCGCTCGACTGGTGGCCGGTGCAGCAGGACGAGGGGCTCGACCGCTTCACTACGGTGATGAACTGGGCGAGCTATGCGCCGGTGGAGTGGGCGGGAAAGCCCTACGGGCAGAAGGACCTCGAGTTCGAGAAGTTCAAGCTGCTGCCGCGGCGCACCCCACAGGCGCTGGTCATGGCCATGGGGCAGGGTGTGGGCTCAAGGCGGCCGACAGAAGAGTTGCGGGCGCTGGGCTGGACCATCCTGGAAGCTGGCGAGGTGCTGCCGGATCATCCCAGCTACCGCGAGTTCCTGCGCAACTCAAAGGCGGAGTGGAGCGTGGCCAAACACGGCTATGTCGCGGCGCGCACGGGCTGGTTCAGTTGCCGCACGGCGTGCTATCTCGCGCTTGGGCGGCCGGCGGTGGTGCAGGAGACCGGCTGGAGTGAGTACATCCCGGCCGGAGAGGGCGTGCTGACGTTCTCCACCATGGAGGAAGCGGTGGAAGCGATCGCGGACGTGAACGATCACTATGCCGAGCACCAAGCGGCC
>CAZZYY010000143.1:6253-7029 GCA_964658475.1 uncultured Candidatus Methylacidiphilales bacterium
ACGCGGCCGCGGGGACGGGTGATCTCGAGCACCACCAAGCGGCCGCCCGGGCGCTGGCGGAGCAGTATTTCGAGGCGGGGAAGGTTTGCGCGGACTTGTTGGAGAAGGCGGGGGTGGGGTAGGGACGGTAAGGCGGGCTGTTTATGGTGCGGAAGGGAGCGGAGGTACTGAGATGCTTTCCGAGCGCGTTAGCGCGGGCATTTAGCGTTCGTCATCCTGAGCAGGCGCCGAAGGCGCGCCATCGAAGGACCTCTGATTATTTTCACGAGAGATGTCCGCCGAACGGAATTAGTGAGAGGTCCTTCGACCCCGCTTTTCTCCGCTCCGGCTACCGGAAGAGGTCGCACCGGGATGAGGCCGTCGCCCTGAGGTCGACGGCCATGCGCCCCGCGATTCGGACTACGACGCCGAGGGGGCGATGGGCTCCTGGGGACTGTCGGCGCCGACCGTGAAGGTAAGCGCCTTGTCCTTTTCCCCTACGACCACAAAGTCCCCGTTTTTGATCGTACCCTTAAGAAGCTCCTCGGCCATCGGATCCTCGAGGTAACGCTCGACCGCGCGGCGCAGCGGACGCGCGCCGTATTGCGGGTCGTAGCCCTTCTCGATGAGGAACGAGGTCGCCTCGGGCGTGAGCCGGAAGGTGATTTCGCGCGCTTTGAGCCGGTTGTGCACCTTGCTCACCTCGATGTCGACGATCTTGGTCAGGTCTTCCTTGGTCAGGGAATGGAAGACGATGATGTCGTCGAGGCGGTTGAGGAACTCGGGCTTGAAGACCC
>CAZZYY010000144.1:0-6949 GCA_964658475.1 uncultured Candidatus Methylacidiphilales bacterium
CGCCCGGGTGCAGGCGCATCACGCGGGTCAGCGCGCGCTGGATTTCCACGCTCATGGTCTCCGGGCTCTTGATGATGCCCTTGCCCTTGCACGACGGGCACTCCATGTAGACCGCGCGGCTGATCGATTCCTGCACGCGCTGGCGCGTCATCTCCATCAGGCCGAGCTGAGAGATGGGCAGGACATGGGTCTTCGCCTTGTCGCGCTTCATCTGGTCCTTGAAGTACTGGTAGACCTGCTTCTGGTCGCGCTGGTGCCGCATGTCGATCAGATCGAGCACGATCAGGCCGCCGATGTTGCGCAAGCGCAGCTGGCGCGCGATTTCCTCCGCCGCCTCCAGGTTGGTTTGCAGGATCGTCTTGTCCTGGTCCTTGCCGCCCTTGTTGCGGCCGGTGTTCACGTCGATGGCCACCAGCGCCTCGGTCTCGTCGATGACGAGATAGCCACCGCACGGCAGCCAGACCTGGCGCCGCATCGCGGTGTCGATCTGCCTGTCGACATTGAATTTTTCGAAGATGGGAATCGCCTCGGCGTAGTGCCGGATCTTGCGCTGCGAGCGCTTGGAAATGACGCCAACCAGCTCCTTCATCCGGTTGGCCGCGTCGAGGTCGTCGATCACGATGCGGTCCACCTCGTCGGTGAGGAAGTCGCGCACCGTGCGCTCGATCAGGTCGGGCTCGGCCAGCAGCAGCTTGGGCGCGCGGGCCGTTTCCACTTCACCCGCGATGCGCTGCCATTGCTCGAGCAGCACATGCAGGTCGCGCACGAAGAAGCGCGCCTTCTGGCCCTCGCCCACCGTGCGGATGATCACGCCCATGCCTTCCGGCAAATCCATTTCGGAGAGAATGCGGCGCAGGCGCTGCCGTTCCTTCGGGTCCTCGATCTTGCGGGAAATGCCGCACTGGTCGCTGTAGGGCATCAGCACCATGTAGCGGCCGGCGAGCGAGATGTTGGTCGTGATGCGCGGCCCCTTCGTCCCGATTGGCCCCTTCGTCACTTGCACGATGATGTCGCTGCCGGGCGGATAGATCTTCGGAATGTCGTTGGCCGTGATCTTCTTTTGGCCGCCACCCTTTCGCTTGCCCTTGCCGCCGTCGTTGCGCTCGATCGATTCCACGCCGGGGTCCAGCGCGGCGGGGATGGCGTCCCAATAATGCAGGAAGGCGTTCTTATCCAGCCCGATGTCGACGAACATCGCCTTCAGGCCGGGCTCGAGGTTCTTGACCTTGCCCTTGTAGATGCTGCCGGAGATCTGCCGGTCGCTGTCGCGCTCGATGGAGAATTCCTCCAGCCGCCCGCCTTCCAGCAGGGCAACGCGCTTTTCCAGCCGCTCACACGAGATGACGATCTCTTTTTCTTCTCCCTTTTTCTTGATGCCGAGGAAGCCGCGAATCTTGTCCAAAATCATAATAGTTAGTCGCCCGCGCGTGGAAGCGGGACATGAGGTTGCGCGGGCATGAAGGGAAGGTCGTCATGCTCGCTCGAGGTTCTTGCGGTGCACCCAAACGCTCTGCACCAGCCCCACGGCCGCGAGGCACGCAATCACGAAGCTGCCGCCATAACTGATGAACGGCAACGGAATACCGGTGATTGGCACCACTTGGATGGTCATGCCGATGTTCACGAAGATGTGCGTGAACAACATGGTCATGACCCCCACGGCCAGGAGCGCTCCTGTTTTTTCCCGCGCGCGCGACGCCACCCAGACGCACCAAAGCAAAATGGCCCCTTCACAGAGAATGAGCGCCGCCGCACCGCGGAATCCAAAGATCTCTCCGACCACGGAGAAGATCAGATCGTTGTAGCTGGTCGTGCGGGGCAAGTAACCGAGGTCGGTTTCCGTGCCCTGCTTCCAGCCCTTGCCATTGAGCCCGCCCGAGCCGATCGCGATGACCGACTGGTCGGACTGCCACCCCGCGCCCTTGGGATCGAGCTTGGGATCGAAGAAAATCTGCACCCGTTTTTCCTGGAACGGCTTGAGCCCGGGGATCGGCTTGTTCCAGATGTGCACCCAGTAAAAGGTCAGTGTGATCAGCCCCACCACCGCGAGCAGCGGCAGAATGATGTAGCGCAGCCGCGCGCCCGCGGCGAAGAGCATGGCAAAGCAGACCGGGAAGAAAACCGAGGCCGAGCCGAGCGCCGGCTGCTTGAGGATGAGCACGAAGGGCACGAGCGTGAAGGCCCACGCCATCAGCACGGTGGTGAAACTCTCGATCTTGCGCTCGCGCACGTGCAGGAACCAGGCAAGGAAAAGGATGAACCCGATCTTGGCGAACTCGGTCGGCTCGAACTGCAGCGGCCCGACCTTGATCCAGCTGTAGGCGTTGTAAACCTTGTGCCGCAGGCCCGGCACGAACACCGCGATGAGCATCACCACCCCGGCTGCGTAGAGATAAGGCCCGGCGCGGAGGAAAACCTTGTAGGGCGTCAGCGCGATGGCCAGGAAGAGGACCAGCCCGGCGATATCGTACTTGAGCTGGGAAAGCGGCGCGTCGGCCAGCCTCTCGTTCAGGTAGGTGGCGCTGCTGATGGCAAAGTAGCTGGCCGCGCACAGCGCGAGCACCACCACGACCAAGGGGAAGGACATCACCAGCGCGAGCATCTTGCGCAGGAAGACAGGCATCAGCGGCCACCCTTCGAGTTGGAGCGCATGGGCAACGAGGGCGGCGCGTCCGGCTGAGGCGTGTTTTCCTCGCCGGTGTCGGCGCCTGCGCCCGCGGTCGGGCTGGCGGCGGGCGCTGTTTCCTCATGCGTCTCGACATCGGTCACACCCTTGAAGTTGCCGACCACCGGCGGCAGGGCCGCCACGTTGACCGGCGTCCCGGCGTCCATGGCAAAAAGTTGTTTCATGATGTTACCGGCGATCGGCGCCGCGGCGGTGCCGCCCCATTGGCCTCCCTCGACCACCACGCAGGTCACGTAGCGGGGGTCTTCATAAGGTCCGTAGCAGTAGAACCAAGTCTTGAGATCCTGTTTCCGTACGCCGTCGACCCGGCGATAAGCTTGCGCCGTGCCGGTTTTCCCGGCGAGGTGCGGCCCGTTGGGCAGCCGGGCGTAGAGGTAGCCGGTGCCGCCCTGTTCCTCCACCACCTTGTACATGCCCTCCTGCACCGCCTTCAGCTGGCCTGGCTTGACCCCGAGCGTGTTGTACACCACCCCGGCCGGCGGCTCCGCGACGACGTTCCCCTGGTAATCGAATACCCTGCTGTAAAGCCGCGGCTGGTAGACTGTGCCGCCGTTGGCCACGGAACAAAGGAAGGTGGCCATCTGCAGCGGGGTGACGAGCACGTAGCCCTGGCCGATAGCCGCGTTGGCCGTTTGCGCATTGGTCCACGTGTTGATGTTGTGGGTGCGCAGCAGCCATTTGGAGACGTCGGGTCGCTTCATCCATTCGGGCCCCGGCAGCACGCCGGCGTCCTCGTCGCTGTCACCCAGCAAGCCCCACTTGTGGCCGAAGCCCACACGGGCGCCCATCGCGTCGATGGCGTCGATGCCGGCCTTAATGCCATACTGATAAAAGAACACGTCGCTCGAGACCTTGATCGCGTTGACCAGCGACATCGTGCCGCCCGGCGCGCGGTCGGAATTGTGGAAAAGGTGATCGCCGATCTGGATGGCCGACGGGCAGTCGAAATCGGTGTTGGCCGTGACGTGGCCCGACTTCAACCCCGCCAGCGCGACCATGATCTTGTAGGTCGAACCGGGCTCATAGGTATGCAGCGCCCGGTTGTAGAGCGGCGTGGTCGGGTCGTTGTTCAGTTTGTCCCAGTCGGTCGACTTGATGCGGGGGATGAAGGTGTTCGGGTCGTAGTTGGGAAACGAGGCCAGCGCGAGCACGTCCCCGTTCTTTGGGTCCATGACAATGACCGCGCCGCGCGTCCAGCCGGAGTCGCGGAAGGCGGTCTCCGCGATATACTGCACCCGCGCGTCGATGGTCAGGAAGACCGTGTTGCCCATCGTCGGGTCGGTGGTCGAGAGCGGCTGGCCCTCGTAATAACCCTGCGAGGAGACGCGCTGCACGCGATAGCCCGGCTCGCCCTGCAGGTGGTCGTCCATGATCGCTTCGATCCCGTGCAGGCCGACCGTGTCGAAGGGCGTCCCGTCGTCGGCCACGTGCTCCTCCTGATTCACCGGGCGCCCCACGTAGCCGAGAATGTGCGAGGCAAAGGCGCCCAGCGGATACTCGCGCGCCGGGTTCTGGGCGATCTGGATGCCGGCAATGCCGAAGTTGCGCTCCTCGAACTGGGCCACGGTGGCGAAGTCGAGGTCGGTCATGTAGTGGTAGGGCAGGTCGGCTTCCTCGCGGAAATGCTTGCGGATGTCGCGATCGTTGATCGGCGCGCTCAGGCCCAGCGTCTGGCTCACCGGCTGGATGCTTTCCTTCACGATCTCGGCGATGTCGATCTCGGTGTAAGGCTTGGTCATGAGCGGGTTGCCCCACTTGTCGCGCACGAGATTGCCGTCGGCATCCACCTGCTGGTGCGAGGGCACGTTGAGATGCGGGACGCGACCCTTGTTGCGCTTGGCGTAGTCACGCTCCAGCACGTCGAGATAGAAGTCGATGTCGAAGCTCGGCCGGTTGTCGGCCAGGTCGACCCCGTTGCGGTCGCAAATGCCGCCACGCGCCGGGGCGATGCGGGACTTGACCGTGGTCTGCGTCTCGGCCCGCTCCACCGCCTCGCCCGAATTGGTGATCTGCAGGTTCCAGAGGCGCGTGAGCAGCACGCCCAGGCCGGCGAGGATCATCAGGCCGAGAAGGCCCAGGCGCCAACCGGGCGCGCGGCTATCTTCATCGAGCATAGGGACGGGGGCGTTCCTCCCGGGCCGGCTTCCAGCCCGCCAGGCGCGGAGGCAGGCCGATCAGGAAGAAAAGAACGGGGCTGAGCAGGAAGTTGAACAGAGAGGCGAGGGTGATCTTGGTCCACACCGACAGCGGCCAATGCCAATGACCGCTCTCGACCCGGGTAAGAAGGTAATCGACGACGAGGTAGCAGAAGGTGCCCGTGAGCACGTAACTCAGCCGCACGACCCAATGCTTGGCGTCGGCCTTGTAGGCCTGAGTGGCGATGATCATGGAGAGGGAGACCAGCAGCAGCACCGAGATCCCGAGCCGGTGCGTGGAGGAGATCAGGTCCAACAGCAGCCCGAGAGCGAACGCTAGAATGGGACCGCGCTCGTCGGCCAGCTCCAGGCTGCCGTAGATCACCACGAGCGGGACCAGGGCTGAGCCCACCCCGACGAGATCCAGCACGGGGAACATGACTGGGAGTTCCATCTGCGCCACCAGCGCCACCACACCGACGAGAAAGAGGTAAAGGACGATCAGGGCGGGCACAGCAGGGGAAAAAAGCGGTCGGTCGGCGAATCGTAACGCATCCTCACGGGCTTGGCCATCGATTCCGGTTTAGGTCCGTCTCCACCGGAGGTGTCCCTTCATCCTCGTCTTCCAGCTCTCGGGGCCGAAAAAAAGACCGGGCAGCAACTCACCAAGAGCGCCGCCCGGTCAGGGAGGAGAATGAATGAACTAACAGAAGGATGGACACGCGGGCGGGCGGAACGTTCGAAACTATTTTGCGCCCAGCCTGAAATCCGAGGGGTGGAAATGCTGTAAAAACCGTCGTTTACCTCTGAAAAAGCGCGCCCGCAGGCCCGTTCAAAAAAGTTGAAAAAAAGTTTGACCTATTTTTCCGACTCCTTATTGTCGCCCGAAACCGAGTTGCAGTCTGCCCCGGGATATACGGGACGGCCTGCAACTCTTAAAACAACGCAGCTGGTTGTCCCGGAAGAGGGGCGATTGGTGGAATACAAGGAGACAAACGAATGAAAACAGCACTCAAGGCGCTCAGCGCGGTCGCCCTTCTGGGAACCCTGGCTCTCCAGCCGGCGTTTGCCGACGACGCGACGACGCCCGCCCCCACGGACCCCAAGGATCAGAAGGACCTCAAGAAGGTCATCGAAGACCAGGGGATTAACTATGTCGAAACCGCGCAGAAGGGCATCACCCTTTCCGGTTACGTGGACACGAGCTACACCTACCAGTTCGCTGGCGCGGGTGAGTATGCTCAGACTGGTCAGAATCCCAGCACCGGCCCGGCGAACACCCACGCCCCGCTGCGCCAGTTCGACACCAGCAACAACACCTTCAACATCAATGCCGTGAAGATCGCCTTGGAAAAGGCCCTTCCCGACAAGAACGAGTGGGCCGCTGGGTTCCGCCTCGATCTGATCTACGGAGAGGATGCCAAGTACCTCGGCGATAGCGGTCTGAACTTCAGCAATCTGAAGGGCTCGGGCGGTACGACGGGCACGAACAACGATTCCGGCCTCGCGCTGGAGCAGGCGCTCGTGAAGTTCCGCATTCCGATCGGCAACGGTCTGGATATCTACGCGGGTAAGTTCGTGACCTTCCTCGGTTACGAAGTCATCGAAAGCCCGGCGAACCTCAACTTCAGCCGCGGCCTTCTCTTCACCAACCTGATCCCGCTGACTCATACCGGCGTCTACGCCGACTATAAGTTCAACAACATCCTCGAAGCCAAGCTCGGCATCGTCGATGGCTGGAACAACTCGACCAGCCCGTCCGTTGGTAACGGCACCACCCCTGGTAGCGGTACTCTTGGCACCAGCGACAGCAGCTCGTTCGGCAAGGCCATCACCGGTCAGTTGGTCATCAACGCGCCCGGTGGCAATGCGAACATCGATCAGTCCTTCATCTACTCGCCTGATGGTGAGCCGGGTGTCGTGGGTACGGCCGGTAACGCCTTCGTGGGTGTCTACGACATCTGGGGCAACTGGAACCCGACCTTCGTCAAGGACAACGCGCTGTTGCTCGGCTTCAACGGCGACCTCGGTTCGGACCAGGGCACGGGCTTCTACGGCATCGCGTTCTACGCGCAGTATAAGTTCACCAAGGTGTTCAGCCTCGCGGGTCGTGCGGAATACATCCATG
>CAZZYY010000145.1:0-6928 GCA_964658475.1 uncultured Candidatus Methylacidiphilales bacterium
CCCGGCTACCTGTCGTCCTGGCGCGATGGCGCTAGCCGTCGTTTCGGCATCGGAACCGATCCCGGCGAGAATCAAGGTCCGGCACTGGAGATTTCTACAAGGCAAGCGGAAATGTGTGATCGCCGGGGCGCGTGCGAAAACGGTCCGCTCAGCTCGGCGGTCATGGACCGCCGCTACAGTGACTGCTGGCTCTGGCCCGTTAGCGCCGGCCAGAGTTGCGTGTAGGCGGCCTGATTGATTTCGGCGCGGCGGCTTGTGTCGATCCGGGTCTTGGGGTGATCCCACCAGCTGGCAAAACGCTGGAAGGCGCCGGCAAACTCGGGCTGGGCATAAGCGCCGCAGAGATCGCCGCCGATGACGTTCATCTTCTGGCGCAGCAGGCCGAGCGCCCAGATGAGGTCGGCGGTAGTAAACCGCCCGGCATCCCAGTTCGTCACGGCGTCCGTGGCGGTGAGGCAGTCGAGGTCGATCGTGATGTAAATTTTCTCCCCCGCGTGGCGCAGAGCCCAATCGGCCAATTCGGCGCGCCAGGTTTCCGGCGTGGTGGGCCGGAGCCAGTGGGGATAGGTCAGCTTCGGCTTTCGCCACGGATGCACCGCCAGCTTGCCGCCCTCTGCCGCCTTGCGGGCGCCGCGCCCCCGCTCGCTCGGGTCGCAATCGTCGCTGCCGCAGCCCCAGATGCTGACGCCGCGCACCTGACGGTTTTCCACCGCGCGATTGATCCACGCGCCGCACGACCAGCGCGGGCCGCTCACCACCCAGTCCGGATGATTGTCGAAGGACAGAAGCAGGAAGGACTCGCTGAACTGCCGCGTCCAGACCGCACTCAGATGATGAAAATCGCCCGAGCCAAAAAGCGTGTACGGCCGGAACTGGGGAAGATACCGCGCCTGAAACGCCTCGATCTTCGGCGGCGAGGTGATGAAGCGCAGCGCCCGGGCCTCTGCGCTCACGTCGACGACCGGCGGCAGCACCGCGGCGGGAAGGAAATCCCACGCACCATCGGTGCGGAAAAACGCGGTGCTATCCTGCATGGAGGTGAGACGTTAGCGGAGGCCCGGACGATCAGCGAAATTTTTCCTTCCATCTGAAGCAGCGGTCAACGACCACCGCATTTGTGGCCGCAGAGCGGCCTCGGCCGGATGTCGAAGTTTAGCGCGAGGCGAAGCGGCCCGTATGGCGCGTATGCCGGCCATCACGAACTCCCTGAGCGGAGCGAGAGACGCCTGCGCCACAACAGACTCCCCCTGCAGCGGTAGCCGGCGTCGGCCCGATGCCGGAGCCGCAGCAGCGGCGGAATCGGTCAGTAAAAAATAGGAAGGCTCAGGATCGGGCCGATCCCGCTACCTCCCGAGCCGGTGCCCCGACGGTCGTAGACCGCCGCTGCGGCAGACAGGCATTCGTGTTCGATCCGCGCGAAAGATTCCCTCGCTCTCAAAAGTGAGACGGGGAGAATGCGGCGAACAACCGTGGCCACAGGGTGCGCGCTGCGGCGCGCTGTTTGCGCAGGTCACGGACCGTTGCCACAGGGGCCGCTACCAAAGCTCGTGGGCGTTGGCGAACTTGCGGATCATCGGATCGTAGCGCGTGGGCTCGAGGTAGCGGATGACCCGGCCGAAGACGGGGTTGAGCCAGTCGCCGACGGTGCGGACGTAGAGATCGAGCGGCACCAGGTCGTGGCGCAGGTGGTACTTGGGCTCGTAGTTGAGCGGCGCGCTATAGTAGCTGTGGCAGCCGTTCTCGATCGCCCAGGTAAAGATGTCGCGCCAGGTGACAAAGTAGAGGTGCGACTCCAGCGCCACCGCGTAGTCGAGGCCGATGTAGTGGTCGCGCAGCACACCCTCGTGCACCACGCAGGAACTGAAGGCGACGGCGCGGCCGTTCTGGCGCCAGATGAAGAACACCGTGCGGTCCTTCATCGTGCGGCCGAGGTTGAGGAAGTAGGACTTCGTCAGCTCCTCGAACTTGTAGCGCGATTTTTGGACGACCTGCTGGTAGAGGGGAAAGATCTCGTCGATGTAGGGCGCCGCGTCGCTGACGACCTGCATCTCGGTCTTCGCGCCCGCGGCCGCCTGGCGATATTTCAGGCGCAGGTTCTTGCGCGTCTTCTTGCTCAGCAGATTCGTCAGGTAATCGTCAAAGCTGCGGAACGGCCGCAGGTCGAGGCTGGAGCCCGGCATGCTGGGAACGCGGGCGTACCCGTGCGGCCGCAGCGCGGCGAGCGGCGCCCGGTACACCTGCGGGAAATCCTTGAAGACGATGAGGCGCGCCCGCAACGCCCGAGCCACCGGCTGCAACGCCTCGCCCAGCGCGCGGGCGACCCAGCCGTCGTCGCCCTGCACGTCGCGCACCAAGTGCCCCTCGCCGGCCGAGCAGCCGACCATGAGCATGCGCATGAAAAGCGTCGCCGGAAATTTCGCCCGCACCTGCTGAAGGCCGCTGCGGATCGGGCCGGGCAGGCCGGTGGCCAGGTCCTGATCAACGATCAGGAAGGGCTGGATGGCCCGCGTGGTGCCGGACCGGTCCTGCAGCAGCAGGTAATAATGTTCGAACTGGTGGTTGAGCGACTCGTGCGTCAGCTCGTAGTAGCGATGGTCGTTGGCGACATGCTGGAAGCAGCGCGCCCAGGTCTCCGCCTCGGAATGGGGGATGCGGCTCGCGACAATGGCGCGGCCGAAGGAGGTCTCGACCGCCGCGATCGACTCCACGCCCTGCGCGGGAGACGCGGGCGCGACGAGCGGCTCGACAGGAAAGTCGAGCGCGCTGGCAGCCTCGCGGGAGAGAAAGACTTGTTTGTGCATGGTCAGGAGAAACGCACCGTTAAAGTCACCGGGTCAGCCTTGCGCAGGCGTGGCGTTGGTTGGCAGCGAGCCCTGGCCCGCCAGCGGGCGGCTTTTCTCCGGCAGGCTCGGGTCCAGGAAGCCGAGCGCATGCGGCGGCGTGATCACCCGCACGCCCTCGCGGCGCTGTTCCTCGGCAATCTTGCGATGGAAATCGTGCATTTTGGTCCAGTGCATCTTCGGGCGGAAGTGATGCTCGGCATGGTAGCCGTTGTTGAACCAAAGCCAGTTGTAAATCTTGTGGTAGCTGCTCACGCCCCAGGCGATCGGCTTGTCGGGATTGCCGCCGAAATGCAGGTAGTAGCCGTTGAGGTAGGAGAGGCAGTGCCCGAAATAATAGAAGGGCAGGAAAAACAGGATGAAGTGCCAGTTCGCAATGCCCATGACCGCGAAGAAGCTGAGGAAGGCGCCGATCTCGAAGACACCCCAAAAGGCATCGTCCGGGTTCCTGCGCGCGATCTCACGGTAGATCACCTTCGGATCGTCGCGGAAGTAGCTCAGGAAAACGTAGCTGAAAATATTCTCCGCCTCGCCGTCGTGCCCGTGGCGATAAATGGAGAGCCAGTCGATGGTCTCGCCCTCCTCATCCGGCCGGTCGCTGTTGCCCATGTGATGGCGCTGGTGCACGTACTCGTAGAAGGTCTGAGAGAAGCCCATGCTCAACGATTCCACCAGGCTGAAAACGCGGTTGAACAGGTGCGAGCGAAAGTAGGGGTTGTGCAGGAAATTGTGCGAGATGCCGTTGATGTTCCAGGAGATGCTGACCGAATAGGTCAGCCCCATGCCGACCAGCACCCACCACGGGGCATAGGGAAAGACCGCAAAGAAGGTCAGGACAAACGCCAGGTGGGCAAACCCGCAAAGCACGGGAACAATGTCCCAAGGGGAATAGGCCAGCAGCTTCATGAACGGCGGCAGGCTAACCCGTCTGAATTGTTCTGGCAAGGGGGCTTGCGCAAAGTCAGAGCACAAAAAGCGCGACCGCCGCGAAGGCCATTCCGACCGTGGTCAGCCCCACCACCCACCTTCCCAGCCATGAACTGGGCTGCCCGCGCATGAGGGTGTGGTCGCAGGCGACAAAGAGAATGCCGACCAGAAGCGGAGGCGCCAGCACGCCGTTGATCACCGCGGTCAGGTAAAGGGCATCCACAGGCTTGATCGGCGTGAAGGTGAGCGCCACACCGAGGAAGATCGCGAGCCCCATGACGCCGTAGAAGGCGCGGGCCCGGCTGAATTTTTCGTCCAGACCCTGGCGGAGGCGATAGATTTCGCTGAAGGCGTAGGCGGCGGAGCCGGCCAGAGTGGGGATGGCCAGGAAGCCAACCCCAATGATGCCCACCGCAAAGAGGAGCGTGGCAAACCGGCCGGCCAGCGGCTGCAGCGCGGAGATGACATCCCGGGTGCTTTCGAGGTGACCGGCCCCGTGGACATGCAGCGTCATCGCCGTGGTCAGGATGACAAAATACATGATGAGATTGGAGAAGAACCCGCCCGTGCCGACGTCCAGCTTGCGGGTCCGGATCTCGCCGGCGCTGGCGTTGCGACGCGCGGCAACCGTGAGGTGGCCGCGGGCCTTCTCCTCCTCGATCTCCTGCGCGGCCTGCCAGAAGAAAAGATAGGGGCTGATAGTGGTGCCAAGGATCGCCACCAGCGTCGACCACTCCGCATGCGTGTGCGGCCAGGAGGGGATGAAGGTGGCGCGCAGGACGTGGCCCCAATCGGGCTTGATCAGGATCCCGGCGATCACGTAGACAAAGAGCACAGCGGCGCACCATTTGAACGCCGCTGCCAGTCGCGCGTAGCGGAAGTAAACGGTGCCGAAGAGAATCGCGGCGCCGAAGAGCACGACAAAGATGCGCTTGTCCGCGCCGGTCAGCAGCTCGGTGACCTCTGCCATGCCGGAAAGATCGGCGCCAATGTTAATGGCATTGGCCAGGAAAAGGGCCATCGCCATCGTGCCCAGGACCCACGGCGGCACCTTCTTCTTTAACGCCGCGGCGAGCCCTACGCCCGTGACCATGCCGATGCGCGCGCACATCATCTGCACCGCGCACATGAGCGGAAAGGTCAGCAGCGCGGTCCACAGCATCGTGGTGCCCAGCTGCGCCCCGGCGATGGAATAGGTGACGATGCCGGACGGATCGTCGTCCGCCGCCCCGGTGATCAGTCCCGGGCCGAGCGCCTTGAAGAAACGGCGCACCGGGTTGCGCTCCACCTCGGGAGCCTTCGGCAAACCCAGGCCCGTGCGGGTGATCTGCGGCACAAAAAAGAGAGTGGACCGTCGTCGAAAAAAACAAAGCCCGGCGCGTGGCCGGGCTTTGCGTTTTCGAAATGAAACGCGCGTTATTTCATCGAACCTTGGATCTGCTTGGCCTTGTCGAGATGCATCTGAACGGTCTCGGCGGTCTTCGTGGCAAAGCTCTTGAGGTCGGGATCGCTGGAGGATTCCTCATTCTTCATCAGGGCCAACATCTTTTCATGCCCCATGACCATGTCGTTAATGTAGGTCTTGTCGAACGCTGCTCCGGAGAGGCCACTTAGTTGGTCAGCCTTCTTCTGGTGCATGGAATCGAGCTTGTCCGGAACCATGAGGCCTTTGGTCTTCGCGAGCGCGGCCAGGTCGTCGTTGTTCTGCGTGTGGTCCTTGACCATCATCGCGCCAAAATCCTTCACATCCTGGCTGGAGCCTTTTTCCTGCGCCATCTTGCCCATGTCGACCTCGGCCATGCCGCCAACCGCGGCTTTCTTGACGAAGGTTTTGTCCGAGGAAGAGACGTCGGCCAGGGCGCGGGACATGGGCGCAAAGGCAAAGGTGAGAGCGGTTAGACAGGTAAGAACGAGGTTGGAGGTTTTCATGAAGTAGGATGCTTGGGTTTGCGTGCTAGCTGCAGCGGACATGCCAGCTATACGACATATGCAACTTATTAGCTACCAACGAATTGTCCAGTAATACGTAACCAAGACGACTGCATTGTGCCTCCCGGAACGCCCACGCCATGCAATCTGCTAGGCGGCTTTTCGATGGGCAGAGGCTGATTTCGAGGGCTTGTGAACCCTTTTATGGCTGACCGACTTGGCCGACGTTCCAGACGATTTTGCCGTCGATCTGCCGCTGCCTTTTTGGTCCAGGCTCTGGCGCAGGATGTCGACGAGATCAATGACGTTGGAAGGCCGGCTCGCGGGCGCCTTGGGCGCGGTGATCTTCTTGCCGGAAAGCTTCCGCTGGATGAGGGTCTTGAGCGCTTTCTCGTAGTCGTCCTTGTATTGGTCGGGATTCCACTCGGCCTTCATCGAGTCGATGAGCTTGCGCGCCATCTCGCGCTCGCGGTCCTGCACCTTCCCTTCCGGCGCGGAGACATTGGTCACCGGTTGCAGTTCCTCATGAAAATAGAGGACATCGGCCACGAGCCGCTTCTGGCGAGCCATGACAGCGACAAGATGCTCGCGCCCTCCGCGGAGCACGACCTTGGCGATGGCCGCGGTCTTCGTGTCCGCCAGCACATCGGCGAGCAGGCCGTAGGCTTTCTCACCGCCTTTTTCGGCCTGGATGAGGTACGGCGTGGAGAAATAGACCGGATCGATGTCCGCGATCTCGACAAAACTGGAGATGTCCATCACGCGCGTGGACTTCAGTTCGACGCTATCCATCTCCTCGTCGCTCATGATGACGTACTTTCCCTTCTCGTACTCGTAGCCCTTCACGATGTCATCCCACTCCACCTCCTTGTTGTCGGACTCGGCCACGCGCTTGTTGCGAATGCGGCTCTGGTCGGACTTGCGCAGCATGTTGAAGTGGATGTCCTCGTCCCGCTTGATGCCGGAGAAGAGGGCAATGGGAATATTGACCAGTCCGAAGCTGATTGCGCCTTTCCAGATCGAGTGCATGTGGCCACTTATGGCAAACCAAGTGCCAAGGCGCACGGCGATTTGGAAATGGCTGGATCAGAGAAGGTAGGCGCCATCCTTCTGCGGACCATGTGGAGACGAGCCGCGCAAAATGCACCGTGCCTCACGCCGGTCTAAGCAGAATGCTTGCGTTTTCGCGGGCCAACATTCGACTTTGCTACCTCAACACTTTTCGCGGCAGC
>CAZZYY010000146.1:0-6906 GCA_964658475.1 uncultured Candidatus Methylacidiphilales bacterium
CGCGTTTCGAGGTCCTCACGCTTCCGCTGGCGCCGGGCTGGCCGGCCGCCCGGCCTACGCGCCTTTTCACCGTCCCGCCCGGCCTCCATCCCTTCGACATCGAGTCCGACAGCCATGGGCGCATTTATCTCAGCGACCCGGTCGCCAACCGCGTCTTTCAGTTCGACGGGCAAGGCCGGCTCATCCGCACCTACGGCCAGCTCGCCGCGCAGGCGCCCGGGCGCTACGACCCGCTGACTTTCATGGCGCCGGAAAAGCTCGCCTGCTGGACCGATGCGCAAGGGCACGACCGCCTCCTGGTCGTGGAAATGGCCGGTCCCAACCGCCTCAGCGAATGGAGCGGCGACACGGGCGCGTTGCTGCGCCAATGGGCGACGGCGCAAACCCGCGCCAACGATGGCTACGGCATCGATCCGCAGCAGCCGAACCTGCTCTACCTGCAAGGCCAGCGCGACACGCTCGTGCGCTGGAAGGTCGATTACGCCAGCGGTCGCTGGACGCCCGATGCCGTCTGGTCCGGCATCGGGCCGAGCGGCTTCGACAACAAGCTCGTCCAGGCGCTCAATCGTCCCACCGTCATCCATCGCGGGGCCGAGACCTATATCGCCTTCGGGCGCGGCTCCGTGCTCTATCATCTGGAAGGCGACCGGCTCCGGGCCTGCGCCGCCGTGCTCGTCGATCACACCGATGCCGATCACTCGGCCTATTATCTCTGGCGGGACCAAAACGGCGACGGCCGCGTGCAGCCCGGCGAATACCGGCCCTTTCCCGCACAAGCGCCCCCGGGCACGTTCCGCTACTTTGGCGAGTCGTGGTTCGACGATCTCTCGCTCGTCTGCATCGGCCAGGATACGCCGGATATCTGGCGGCTTGCGCCTGCTTCGTTCGACGCGCGCGGCACGCCCATCTATCGCGCGGACGACTGGCGCAAGCTGCTGACCGACGAAATTTTCGCCGCCCGCCAGGCCGGTCGCGCCACCGCGCTGCGCGGCGGGAACGAGGTCGGCACCAGCTTCAACAGCGACTGGGCTTTTCCCGCGCAGGCCCCGAACGGCGAGGTCTACGTCTCCGCCCGCAGCGGCCCCGATTTCTCCGCCAATCTCGGCGCGCAGTACAAGCTCTCCCGCTACGTTCCGGATGCCGACGGCGTGCTGCGCCAGCGCTGGCGCGTCGGACGCGTGGCACTCACCGGCGCGGCGCGGCCCGGCGAAGTCTACGGCCCGATGTTTGTCGCGCCGCCGCTCAACGGCATCGTCACCGTCGTCGACAACTCGCGCGCCGGCCTGGTGCTGTACACCGAGGACGGGCTCTACGTGGACACGCTTTTCCCGGACGATCATCTCGTCGGGCACGACCAGATGGGCGCGTACTGGCAGCCGGGCGAGTTCTTTGCCGGCGGCGTCTATCCCAACCGCGACGACGGCAAAATCTATCTCGCCATGGGCAAGACCATGCCACAGCTCTTCGAGGCGCAGGGCTGGTCGACCGCCGTCACGCCGGTCCGCGCGATCCCCAGCCTCGACCGTACCGTCACGCTGCGCGCGAACGAAATCGGCATGCCCACCGCCGCGCAGCTCGAGGTGCGGGGAGGAACCGCGGCGGCCAGGGTCGCGCGCTTCGAGCCGAGCACCGGCGCCGCCCCGGCGCTGGACGGTTCGATGACCGGGTGGTCCACCGTCAACCCGATCCAGTTCGCCAATGGTCCCGGGCAATCGGTCGAGGTCCGCTGCCTTTACGATCGCGACCATCTTTACCTGCGCTGGCATGCCCGCACCGGGCACGAGGTCGAGATCCGGCCGCTAGGCCTGCCGGAGCATCTCTTCGCGCATGATCGCGGGGCCGATACGCTTGGGTTGTACTTGCAGGGCGATCCGCAAGCCGCCTCGCCGGCGCCGGGCGGCCGTCCCGGTGACGTACGCTTTGTCTTCGCGCTGGCGCGCGATCGAGGCGCCGTGCGTCCCGTCGTGCTCGGTCTGTATCCGTCATGGCATGGCGCTGGAGGCTCGCCGCGCACGTACCGCACACCCGCAGGCGGAACCGTTTCCTTTGCCAATGTCGCGCTCGTGCCGCAGGTGCAGGCCGGTTACGCGCTCGATTCTGACGGCGAAGGCTTCGTCCTCGCCGCCGCCATCCCGCGTTCCGCGCTGCCCGACGCGCCCCGGCTCGAAGGCTGGCGCACGGTCGGCAACTTCGACGCCAACTTCGGTGGGCATGACCGCTTCTGGTGGAGCAACACCGACGGCTCGGCTAGTCGCGAGACCCAGGACGAGCCGACCGAGGCCCGCTTCTATCCCGGCGCCTGGTCGCCCGTGCAGTGCGCGCCGGTCAGCCCGCTGCCCATCCGCTCCTGGCGCGTCATCGGCCCGTTTGGCCTGCCGGAAATCGACCGGCTCAATTACGACAACGACCGCGAGAAGATCATCCAGCTGCTCATGGGCGCCACCTTTCCGCCCGATCGGGCGCGCGATTTCGCCGGCACCTATCACGGTCCCGAAACGCACACCCGCGCGGCCCAGCGCGATCTCTCGTGGAAAACCGTCGAGCTCGGGGGCGACACGGTGGACCTGCAGAAGGTGCTCGGCTGGGACGGCGGCAACGACGAGGGCACCGCCTATCTCGTCACGCGCATCCACTCGCCGCAGGCTGCCGACGTCACGCTGAACCTTACGCAACCGGACGGCCAGTACGCGCTCAGCGCCCGGCTCAACGGCCGCCCGCTGCCGACGATCAAGACGGCCGACAACGATGGCTTTACCCGGCTGGATTCCGCGCAGCCGCTGCACCTGCAGGCGGGCTGGAACGAACTGCTTCTCCGCCGCGACACGATCTGGGGCGATCTCACCCTCGGCGCCACGTTGAGCGCGCCGCCGGAAATCCTCTGGCAGCTCAAAATCGCCGCGCCGTAACGGCAGACGCGCCTGAGTGGCAGTCATCGGAGAGTTAAGCCCTGCTGTTCCCGCGATCTTCATCTCCAAGACAAGGCTCTCCTCCAGGAAGAAACCTCCGAAGGTAGCCGGCATCGGCTCGATGCCGGAGCCGCAGCAGCGGCGGAACGGTCCGAATAAAAAATTTTAAGCTACCGAGGGCAACTAGGGCCTGCAGTGCTAACGCCTTTCCCGCCCCTGTGTTAAAATCTCCCCATGATCCGGTCCAACCTCCTTACCTGCCGACAAATCTGTCCCACCTCCACTGACCCTTGTATCCCCGCCGGCCTATTCACCATTTCACTTCATACCACATAGTAACGGAACATCCCACGCCCCCCCCCCCCCGGGGGGAGACATGGACTCTCCTCGCGGCCCTCGCAGGCCAGAGTGACCGGCCTGTCTGGGGTGAAACAGCAGCCGTGCGCGTCGACAAGGCGCGGGGAGTGCCTCTAAGTTGACCAGCTCAATGACTGCGCGCTGGCCTGGGCCGATTTTCTTCTTTGTGCTGGTGCTGGCGCTCGCGTTGGACCAGGCGACGAAGGCGTGGGCGACGGGCTGGCTGGAGCCGCGCGGATTCGTCACGGTGGTTGCCGGGTTCTTCAACCTGACCTACGTGCGCAACACGGGCGTGGCGTTTGGGATGTTCGCCGGGCATGGGTTGCTTGTGGCGGCGTTCATGGTTGCGCTGGTGATTTTGGCGCTGGTTTTTTCGCGCGGGGTGAACTGGGCGCGGCTGGAGCCGAACGTGGTGGGCGGTTGCCTGGTGGGCGGCGCGGTGGGCAATCTGATCGATCGCGCGCGGATCGGGTATGTGGTCGATTTCCTGGACTTCCATGTCGGGCCGCATCACTGGCCGTCGTTCAACGTGGCGGACAGCCTGATTTGCGCGAGTGTGGCGTGGATTGTGGGGAGGCAGGCGTTCTCGAAGTGAGGATGGTCTTCCCTTTCCGGGCTGATTCCGCCGCTGCTGCGGCTCCGGCATCGGGCCGATGCCGGCTACCTTCGGAAGGTGCTCCGCTTGGGCGGAACTGCGGAGGTTCTACCGGGTAAACGCGAAATTTTCGCCCGGAAAGCGACGGCTCAAGCCGTCGAACGCTTTCTACAGCAGCGCCTTGAACTGCGCTTTTTGCTCCGCGCGGTCGTGGGCTTCATAGGGAGAGATGATGCCTTCTTGGACGAGGTCCATGAGCGCATCGTCCATCATTTTCATGCCGAGCTTCTTGCCGGTCTGGATGATGCCGGGGAGCATGAAGGTCTTGGCGTCGCGGATGAGGTTGGCCACGGCGGGCGTGTTGACCATGATTTCCATGGCAATAACGCGGCCGCTCCCGTCGATCTTCGGCACGAGCTGCTGGCTGACGATGCCGCGCAGCGACTCGCTGACCATGGTGCGAATCTGGCCCTGCTGCTCGACCGGGAAGGCGTCGAGGATGCGGTCGAGGGTGCGGGCGGCGTTGCTGGTGTGGAGCGTGGCCAGCACAAGGTGACCCGTTTCCGAGGCGGTGATGGCCAGCGAGATGGTTTCCAGGTCGCGCATTTCCCCGACCATGATGACGTCGGGATCCTCGCGCAGGCTGGCGCGCAGGGCGGTGCCGAAGGACTGGGTGTGCAGGTGCACCTCGCGCTGGGTGATCTGACAGCCGGCGGGCTGGAAGACGTACTCGATCGGGTCCTCCAGCGTGATGATGTGATCGTGCCGGTTCAGGTTCACCTCCTGCACCATGGCGGCGAGGGTGGTCGACTTGCCGGAACCGACCGCGCCGGTGATGAGGACGAGGCCGTTCTGGTATTGGGTGAGGACCTTGAGATGCTGCGGCAGGCCCAGCTCGTCCATGGTGCGGAGCTTGGCGTTGATAATGCGGAAGACGGCGTCGTAGCCCTTGCGCTGCTTGACCACGCTGGCGCGAAAGCGGGAGATGCCGGGAATCTCGTGGCTGAAATCAAGCGCCTGATGCTTGAGCAGCGTCTCCATCTGCATTGGGTTGAGGAAACTGCGCACGAGGGTTTCGGTATGCTCGGCGGTAAGCACCTCGGGGTTCGGGTAGAGCGGCTGGAGCGTGCCGTGGCGGCGCATGAGCGAGGGCGCGCCCACGCCGAGGTGGACGTCGGATGCGCCGGCGTCGAAGCCGAAGCGCAGAAGCTCGTCGATGGTATGGCCGCCGGGAAGCTTGTCGCGCTCCGCGCCGACGCTGGCGGAGATGATGGGGGCGGACGGCATCTCGGTTGCGGCGGCGCCGGGCGGCTGAGGCGGCTCGCCGAGAATGGGCGCGCTCGAGGCAGCCAGGCCGTCGGCGGCGGGAGTGGGAAGCGCCGGCATGGGCACGGTGGCCGCGGCGGCCTGGGCCGCGGCGTATTCGGCGAGGGCCTGACGGAGACCTTCCGCGTGGCCTTCGCTGATGATGCCTTGCTCCTGCAGGAAGGCGGGGGCCTGCAGGTGGGGCATGGCTTCCAGCCCGGCGGCGGCGGCGTGATATTGTTCGTCGGTGAGCCACCCGGAGGAATAGGCGGTGGCAAGTGCCTGCTGGTTGTATTCGGAAAGCATGAGCAGCGAAGAAATCGAGAGCGGCCACCATGGCAAATCGGGTGGAGGGAGACAAGGAAGAGGTGGTGCGGGAGCGGAATTGGTGAAACGGAAGGGTGGTGCTAGCCGTCGAGCTCCGGCCGAATTCGTCTCTGGCGACACTCAGTCAGGTAGCCGGCGCTCTCCGAGCGCCGGTCGGTAGCGGACGCGTTTCCTACTCGGACCGGCGCCCGGAGGTCGCCAGCTACCTGTTTTGAGCGCCGAATAGTGTGGAAGTTACGAAACCGAACCAGTGATTCACCCAGTCTATTTGCGCGTCGGTTTCGCCCAATCCTCCTCCCAGCATGCCCACCTTCCAAGGGGCAGGCAGAAAGCTGAAGACGAAGGTTCCAGCGCACGCACACCAGCTGAACGAAACCTGCGCGGGCTGGATAGTTGGCAAGTGCCTTCACGGATTGACCTTCGGGTGAAGGGCAGGCCGGCGGGCCTCCCTTGCCAAGGCGGGTGGGCTGCCTATAAATAATCATCCCTTTTTGGGATGCGGGCGGTATGCTTTCCGCCTCTCTTTTTTCCCGGTACGCTCATGATCAATTGGTTTGTCAAAAAAGTCCTCGGCACGAAAAACCAGCGCGAGGTGAAGAAGCTGCTGCCGCTGGTGGCGCGCATCAACGAGCTGGAGCTGGAGTACCAGGGCCTGCTCGACGAGCAGTTGATCGCCAAGACGACGCAGTTCAAAGATCGCATCCAGAACAAGGGCGAGCCGCTCGATTCGCTGCTGCCGGAGGCTTTCGCGGTGGTGAAGAATGCGTGCCGGCGCCTGACGGAACGCAAGCACACGGCGATCGTGCGCGGGCAGCCGGTGGTGTGGGAGATGATTCCCTTCGACGTGCAGTTGATCGGCGGCATGGTGCTGCATTCCGGCCGGATCGCGGAGATGGCGACGGGTGAAGGCAAGACGCTCGTGGCGACGTTTCCCGCTTACCTGAATGCGCTGGCGGGCAAGGGCGTGCACGTGGTGACGGTGAACGATTACCTGGCCGCGCGCGACAGCGAGTGGATGGGCGAGGTCTACCGCTTTCTTAACCTGACGGTGGGCTGCGTGCAGCACGGGCAAAACTCGGAGCAGCGCCGCCAGCAGTACCAGTGCGACATCACTTACGGCACGAACTCGGAGATGGGCTTCGATTACCTGCGCGACAACGGCATGGCCACGAGCAAGGCCGAGCAGGTGCAGCGCGGGCATGCCTACGCGATCGTGGACGAGGTCGACAGCATCCTGATCGACGAGGCCCGGACCCCGCTTATCATTGCGGGGCCGGCCACGGTCAGCTCGCACCAGTACGACAAGTTCAAGGGCGCGATCGAGCGGCTGGTGCAGGCGCAGAACCTGGAGGCGAATCGCTGGGCGGCGGAGGCGAAGAAGCAGCTGGACGAGGGCAACCTGGAAGAGGGGGGCCG
>CAZZYY010000147.1:0-5610 GCA_964658475.1 uncultured Candidatus Methylacidiphilales bacterium
GGAAGTGAATCGCCGCGCCTGGCAGCCCGTCGATGGCGCGGCGCTGCAGGCCGGGTTCGTCGAGGCCGGCTTCGATTCGAGTTGGTCCGGCTCCACGGCGCAGATCGTCGGCGTGCTTAATCGCTGGCACGCAGGCGAACTCGATCTCACCGGGCCCACGCACCTGAGCGATGCCTGGCTGCAGTTGCGGGTCGATCTCAATCGCGTGGCCGTTGCCGATTTCCGACGGCTTTCGCTCGTCATGGCGGCGATCGTCCTCACGCTCTGCTTCGTGGCGCACCGGAAGGTGCGGCTCGTGGCGCTCAACGGCATCGCGCTGCTGCTGGCCCTGCTGCTCTTCGCGCTCATGCTCTACGTCACCGACACGACGATGACGCTGCTGTCGCTCCTCTGTATTCCGCTGATGATCGGGCTGGTGATCGACTACAGCCTGCACATTCTGCTCGCGCTGGAGCACGCGCACGGCGACTTGGTCGAGGCCGCGCGCCACCTCGCCGTGCCCGTGCTGCTGACCGGCGTGGCCTCGATCATCGGGTTCGCCGCGCCGATGTTCAGCAGCCAACCCTCGCTGCAAAACTTCGGCAACGTGATGGATCTCGGGACCGTCGCCGCGGTGCTGAGTGGCCTGGTCCTGCTGCCCGCGCTGTACGGGCGGCTGAAGAAGCATTAGGTTGCGCGATGCTCGGGCGGGCTCTTCTTTGCATGACGCTGGCGCTGCTTCCGGCGGCCTTGTGCGCGGAACCCGCGGTCTCGCCGGCCGAGGTAGCGCGGTTCGACGCCGGGTTCGCCCAAGTCCAACAGCAGACGCGCACCTTCCGCGCGGAGATCGTGCAGACGCTCCACCTGCAGGGACTCGCCCGGCCCGTGACGAGCCAGGGCACGCTATACTACACGAGCCCGGACAAGCTGCTCATCCGCTTTACCCAGCCCGCGGGCGAATGGATGCTCGTGAACGGCTCACAGGCGCTGGTCAAGAAGACGGGCCGACCGCTGGAGCGCCACGACCTGACCGCGCAGGGCCGGGCCGCTTCGCACGCCGCCAGCCTGCTCGATTTTTTCCACGCCGACCCCGCGCGCTGGCATCACGATTTCGACGTGGCCATGACCCGCGACGGCGACCGGCTTGCAGTTCATCTCAAGCCGTGGATGACGCCGACCGCCTCGGCCCAGGGCGTGCAGGAGATCGTCACCACGCTTGAGCTGCCTCAGTACGCCATCGTGGAGATGACGATCACGATCAACGCGGGCAACTCGATCGATTATCAATTCCTGCATGGCGAGCGCAACGTGGCGCTTGATCCCAGGCTCTTCGAGGTGCCCGCGCCGTGAGCCTGACGCCGCACGGGCCGGGGTTCTCCTTCCTGGACGACTTCGCCGTCACGGAGCCGGGCCGGCGCGGGACGGGACGCAAGTGGCTCGATCCGAGCCTGCCTTTTTTCGCCGATCATTTTCCCGGCGAGCCGGTCATGCCCGGCGTGCTGCTGATCGAAGCCGCGGCGCAGGCGGCCGGAGCACTCTGGGCCTCGACGCTGGTAGAGGACGGCCCGACCCGCTTTGCGCTCGCGCAGATCACGCAGTTCAAGATCCTCCAGCCGGTGCCGCCCGGGGTGATGCTGGAAACGGCCGCGACGCTCGACCAGTTGCTCGGACCGTTGGCGCAGTTTTCCGTCGTGCTGCGCGTGGCGGGCCGCGAGGTGGCGCTGGGCCGGATCGTGCTCAGCTCGCCTGCCTGAGCCGCGCGGTGTCGAGCTTCCCGCGCGCGGTGCGAGGCAGATCGGGTGCGAGGACGAGGCGGCGCGGCATTTTCCACGCGGGCAGTTTTTCCGCCAGCGCCTGCTCGATCCGCGAGCGCGGATGCGAGGTCTCGGCACCCGCCGCGAGAAAGTCGCGCCCCGCGCGGTGCTCAAGCCAGACATGCGCGTCGCTCACGCCCGGAATGGAACGCAGGGCGCGCTCGATCTCCAGCGGATGCACCTTCTTCCCGCCGATGTTGGCGTCCTGACCCCGGCGGCCGAGCAGCACGAGTTCGCCGCGGGAGTTCCACTCGCCATGGTCAGGCAGGCGCCACCGCCCCGTCGGCGTGGCCACGGCGGCGCTGCCCACGGTGAGACGACCCGCGCGGATTTCCACGGCCACGCCCCGCAGGGGCCGGCCCACCGAGCGGCCCGCGAGGGACGCCGAGCCGGTGCGGTCGTACGCAATGCCGCCTGTTTCCGACGAGCCGTAGAAATTGTGAATCCGAATGCCGAACCGCGCGTGAAAAGCCTGCGCGGTTTCTGGTGGCAGTACGGCGCCAGCGGAAATGGCGGTGCGCAACGTCGCCAGCGTCGGACCCGCGGGCAGCGCCGCGAGCACGCGAAAAAGCGCAGGCACGCCGGGAAAGACGGTGACGCGATGACGCGCGATCCAATCGACCAGCTGGCGCGGCAGATAGTCCGCTGCGCACACCACGGCAGTGCCTTGCAGAATCAGCGGCATGACGAGATTACCGAGGCCGTAGGAATGGCCGAGCGGGATCGCGGCCAGGTTGCGGTCGCCCGGCCGCACGCCCATGGTCGCGATGATGTTGCGCCCGTCCGCCAGCAGATGCTCCGCGCGACAGGCGATTGCCTTCGGCTCCGCGCTGCTGCCCGATGTGATCTTGAAACAAGCCGCGCGCGTGACGGGCGCCTTCGAGTCCAACGCATGAAACCGACCGTGCGCGAACAGCGCCGCCGCCTTCAGCCGCCGGGCCAGATCAAGACAGCCCTTCAACGGCAACCCGCCATCCAGCGGCATCGCCGCCAGCCCCCGCGCCTGCAGAGCCAGGAAGAAGGCCAGCCACTCCGACCCGTTGGGCATTTGAAAAGCAAGACGCTGGCCGGTGCGGAACCGCGCCAGTGGCGTCACCCGGGCCGTAATTTCATCGCGCAAATCCGATGCCGTCCAAACACGATCGTCAGCCGCCTCGATGACGACGATGCGGTCAGGATGCCTGCGCGCGATTTTCTCCCACGTCGTCCAAAGCGCAGTCTCCATGCCGGCGGGAGTATGCCGCAGCCCCCGCTCGGCTGCTAGTCCTGGCCTGACCTAGTGTGCGTTTACTTTCTGAAGGGTTTCCGCGTACAGATTGCCCGGGAAAACCGCGCGATCCCAATCGGCGCCAAGAATCTTGAGCTGCTCCTTCGCCACGTCCCAATGCCCGCCCTGGGCCGCACTCAGGGCGAACAGGCTCCGGTAGTGTTCGCTCCGCGGATAGCGCGACAGGTATTCGCGATACGTTTTCTCGAGCGGCTGCCAGATTTCGGGATCGGCAAACACGGTGGGATCATTCTCGGCGCGATCGCTAATGCATTCGGCCAGCATGATGGGGATCTTGGCCGGCCAGTTGGTGCTCTTGGCGCATTCGAGGCCGAAGGCCCAAACGTCCTGGTCCGATCCATACCAGCGCGGGAGAAGGTACCAGCGTTTGGACATGTAGAGGTTGAACAGGTTGCCCTCGACGTCCTGTCCACGCTGAAACCAGAGCTCCATCTGATCGCGCGGAAGCTGCTCGCCCAGCACGGCCGTCAGCATGCAGCGGGCGATGCCCGGTTCCCGCGGCGTGCGGGCATAAACGTCCTCCAGAATGCTCTGCGCGCGCTGAAGACGTTCGGCGAAGAGCCGCCAACCCTCCGGCGTGACCGTGCCTGAATAACCGCCGCCTCGGGCGTTCCAGGCGTCTTTCAGGTAGAAATCGCCGTCGAGGATCATCTCTTCCGGATTGTTGCGGTCCTCGGCTTCAAAGGCGGCATCCATCCCTTTTGAAACCTGGATCAGGGTCGGCTCGTCATCCCCTGCGTCTGCCAGGACGAGGTCACCCACCGCAAACAAATACGCATGGGTGGGGTGCGCCCGGACAATCTCACGGAAGCACCCCACCACCTCGTCCGCCATCGGCCCGAGCGCCTGCAGGCTGCCGGCCAAAGGCGGCTGAATGCTTCTGTCGTTTTTGGCGCAAGCGAGGTTGCGCATCGCGACTTCGCACGCCCGCAATTGAAAATCCGCCGGCCACGTCTCGCGACTTAACAGGTTCGAGCAGGACGTGAGCTGCGCGGCGTCGCCATCCTTGGTCGAATACCGGTCGGCGTAATACGAAATGTCATCGATCGAGCGCCAGATTTGCTCGTGTCGCCCCTCTTCCTCCAGGTGGCGGGCATGCGCCACCACATCGGACCAAAGACCTTCCCCATAGAAATCGTCCCACACACAGAGGTACGCCAGCAGCCGCAGCGTGCCTTGCGCCTCGGCGTCGGTCGGATCCGGCGCGGGGTGCAGCTTCGCATAGTCGGCGAGCGCCTCGTCCCGGAGGCGCTGATAAACCGACTGGTTGTAGGGCAGCCGCGACGCCAGCGCGTCGACATCCGGCAACGGGCGGAGCGGACGATGGGGCGGGGCACTCGCCGTCGGCGCGGCAGCCGAAGCCCCGAGAGACTCAAGATCGAAGTGAAGGACCAGGCCGCAGGCGACCACGAGGATGGCGCCCGCCACAGCCAGCGCGCCCATGACCAAATACCGTCTCATGAGCGGTGAAAGAGGATGTCAGTTCCCCTGGTTCGCCACCAGCTTCTCCGCCAGATAGGTGACGATGCGGCGGAGGTTCTCGTCGGCTTTCATCTTGGTCTCGATGGTGCGGTTGGCGTGGAGGACGGTGCCGTGGTCGCGGCCGCCGAAGGCGTCGCCAATCTCGTTGAGCGAGGCGGTGGTGAGCCGGCGGCTGAGATACATGGCGACCATGCGGGGCAGCGCGATGTTGGCGGGGCGCCGCTTGCTGGTCATGTCGGCCAGGCGCAGGTCGTAGGTCTCCGCCACGCGACGTTGGATGAGGTCGATGCTGACGGTCTGCTGGCCCTCCTGCTGGAGCAGGTCGCGCAGCAGCACCTCGACCTGCGGTACGCTGATGGCGCGCCCGTGCAGGGAGGAGAACGCGGCCACGCGGGTCAGCGCGCCCTCGAGCCGGCGGACGTTGGTCTTCACCCGCTCGGCGATGAAGGCGAGGACCGGGTCGGGCAGGCGCGAGGCCATGGCGGCCATCTTGTGCCGCAGGATGGCCAGGCGCGTCTCCACGTCGGGCAGTTGCAGCTCGGCGGTCAGGCCCATCTCGAAGCGGGAGGTGAGCCGCTTCTCGATGTTCGCGATCTCCGTGGGCGGCGAGTCGCTGGTGAGCACGATCTGCCGGCCTCCCTCGCACAGGCTGTTGAAGGTGTGGAAAAACTCCTCCTGCGAGCGGTCCTTGCCGGCAAGGAACTGGATGTCGTCGATCAGCAGCACGTCCACCTGCCGGTAGCTCTTGCGGAACTTGGCGAGCTCGCCCTGCTGGATGGCGCTGATGTAGTCGTTGGTGAACTGCTCGGAGGTGACGTAGAAAACCTTCAGGTGTTTCTTGTTCCGCTGGATGAGGTGCCCGATGGCCTGCATCAAGTGCGTCTTGCCGAGACCGACCCGGCCGTGCAGGAAGAGCGGATTGTAGGTGCGCGCCGGCGCCTCGGCCACGGCCATGGCGGCGGCGTGGGCAAACCGGTTGTTCTCGCCCACCACGAACGCCTCGAAGGTGCTGCGCGGGTTGAGCGTGCCGCGCGTGTCGATCGGACC
>CAZZYY010000147.1:5620-6448 GCA_964658475.1 uncultured Candidatus Methylacidiphilales bacterium
CTTCTGTTTCGCCTCGACAGGGGCGGCCTTAGCCGCGGCCGGCGCCTTGGCCTTCGGGGCATCCGGCTTGATCGCGCCGGTGCCATTGGCCGTCGCCGATTCGAACCGGACGGACACCGGAATGCCGAGCACGCGCGCGGCTGCGGCCTTCAATTGCGGCAGATAGTTCTCCTCGATCCAATACTGGTAAATGCTATTGTCGGACCGCAAGGTCAGGGTGCCGTTTTCCGAGGACTGCAGGGTTAGCGGCTTGAACCAGCGGCACACCGCATCGGCCGAAACCGCGGTCTGAAGTTCTTGGCAAATGGCGTCCCAAATCGGGCTGGTCGCAGAGGCAGAAAGCAAGTTACTCACAGGTTATTCCCCAGTCGGTCAGAGGAGGCGATCAAGGGCAGAATCCATGCAAAAAGCATAATTTACCATTGTAAGGGCCTACCAGATTGTCAGTTCCAAAAGTTAACCCTTGTGGGCAAAGAGAAGGCGGTTTCGTGACGCCACCGCTCTTCCCACAAGTTATTCTCCCCCGTTCGTGCGGTGCCGGAGGCCGAGAGGTTTCGGCTGCTCCTCACCCCAAAATTTTCGCGCGGGAGGGTCACGCTAATCATCGCGCGGAAGGGGAGCAAGCGAATTGGACATCCAACGAAGAAATATTCTTTCGTAAAGGAATTGACGGAATGCGAGCCCGATTTCCTCCACCAAAAGCGTGAAAAAGCCGGGGCAAATCGCCGCCATTTTTGCCCGCAACGCGGGCTTGCCCTGCCCGAGCGCGAGGTCTAATGCTCGTTTCCCGCCCGGTCCCCTGCCCGTGCCGGCCGGCCCTTTTCCCAT
>CAZZYY010000147.1:6458-6829 GCA_964658475.1 uncultured Candidatus Methylacidiphilales bacterium
GCCCACGACCTCCTCTCCCCCCACCCCCGCCGCGCCTGCAATCGACTCGATGCTGAAGGAGAAACGGGTCTTCAAGCCCTCCGCCAAATTCGCCAAGGCCGCGCGCATCGGCACGTTCAAGAAGTACAAGAAAATGCACCGCGCCTCGCTGCGCAATCCCGACAAGTTCTGGGGCAAGCTGGCGGAGGAACTCGCCTGGTTCAAGGCGTGGAAGAAGGTCTGCGTCTGGAAGCCGCCCTTCGCGGAGTGGTTCGTCGGCGGCAGGCTGAACGCGAGCTACAACTGCCTCGACCGCCATCTCGCCGGCCCGCTGCGGAACAAGGCGGCCATCATCTGGGAAGGCGAGCCGGGCGAGGTCGTCACCCTCACCT
>CAZZYY010000148.1:0-6808 GCA_964658475.1 uncultured Candidatus Methylacidiphilales bacterium
TCGGAGAGCGCCGGGTACCTGGGTTTGGGCCCTCGGGCCGCTTCTCGACAAGCGGAGGGGTCTTTCTAATAATGTGGGGATGTTGCCCGAATTCCTTAATGTGGATCTGGATCTTGAATCGGCCGTGCCGCTTACCGCGCTGATCGCGGAACTTGGGAACAAGATCGATGTGTTGCATCATGGCGAGCTCAACCGGGTGGCCCACTATGCGGCGCTGGAGATTCGCGAGGGCAAGGCGAGCGATCCGGATTCGATCATCAACGCGTTCTGCAAGCGGATCGAGGCGCTTTCGCCGGCGTCGAAGCGGCTGTGGCGCGACTGCGCGGCGCGGCGTTTCGATATTGGGATTCTGAGTGGAACAGGCACGGGGCGGGGCGCGGACAGCCTGCGGCTGGACCTACAGCCGGCCACGCTGAAGCGGGTCGCGGCGCTCTCCGCGCAGATCGTGATCACGGTTTATCCGAAGGCTTCGGCCGAGAAGAAGAAATGAGCGCGCGAACGAAAACGGCGCCGCGGGTGGGCCTGATCATGGGCAGCGTGTCGGACTGGAAAACGATGAGCGCGGCGGCCGCGTTGCTCGATGAGTTTGGCGTGGCTTATGAGAAGAACGTCGTCTCGGCGCATCGCACGCCGCACTGGCTGGCAGAGTACGCGGGCGCGGCGCAGGGGCGCGGGCTGCGGGTGCTCATCGCGGGGGCGGGTGGCGCGGCGCATCTGCCGGGCATGGCGGCGGCGTTCACCACGCTGCCGGTCTTGGGCGTGCCGGTGGAAAGCCGCGCGCTGAAGGGGCTCGACTCGCTTTTGTCCATCGCGCAAATGCCGGCGGGCGTGCCGGTGGGAACGCTGGCGATCGGCGAGCCGGGCGCAAAGAACGCGGCGCTGCTGGCGATTTCCATTCTCGCCCTGCATGACGAAGGGCTGCGCGCGAAGTGGGAGAAATTCCGCGCCCGGCAAACGGCCCAGGTGCGCAAGCAGAGGCTGCCCGCATCATGACGCGCCAACCCATCCTGCCCGGGAGCGTGGTCGGGTGCCTGGGCGGCGGGCAGCTTGGGCGCATGTTTGCGCTGGCGGCGCGGCGCATGGGGTATCGCGTGCACACGTTCGACCCGATGCCTGACAGTCCGACGGGGCAGATTTCGGACCGCGAGTACAACGCGTCGTTCGACGACATCGAGACGCTGCTTGATTTCGCCTCGGGCGTGGATGTGGTCACGTACGAGTTCGAGAACATCCCGGTCCAGGCGCTGGACGCGCTTTTACCGCAGACCATCCTGCGGCCAGGGCGCAACGTGCTTTACGTGGCGCAGAACCGGCGGCGGGAGAAGGAATTTTTGCAGGCCAACGGCATTCCGGTCGTGCCGTTCCGGATCGTGACGAGCGAGGAGGAACTGCGGCGGGCGGTGCTGGACCTCGGCTGTCCGTGCGTGCTGAAGACCGCGGACTTTGGCTACGACGGCAAGGGGCAGCAGAAGATCGGTTACGATTCGGACTGCGCGTTGATCTGGCGCCGGCATGGCGCGGCGACGGGCGTGCTGGAGGCGTGGGTGCCGTTTGCGGCGGAACTGTCCGTGGTGGTGGCGCGCGGGGTCCTGCTCAACGAGGACGAGCAGAACTTCATGCAGGTTTTTCCGCCCACGGTGAACGAGCACGAGAACCACATCCTGGCGACCTCGGTGGCGCCGGCGCCGCTGGCCGATTCGATCATCCTGCGCGCGCAGACCATCGCCTCGGAAATCGCGGTCAAGCTGGATGTGATCGGGCTGCTGGCGGTGGAGTTTTTTCTCACGCGTCAGGGAAATCTGCTGGTGAACGAGCTGGCGCCGCGGCCGCATAACTCCGGGCATTATAGTTTCGACGCCTGCGCCACGAGCCAGTTCGAGCAGCAGCTGCGGGCGGTGTGCGGGCTGCCGCTGGGCGACCCGCGGCTGCTCACGCCGGTGCTGATGCGGAATTTACTCGGCGATCTTTGGGGCAACGGCGAGCCGGATTGGGCTTCGCTGCTGACGCTGCCGGGGGTGCGGCTGCATCTCTACGGGAAGAGCGAGGCACGGCCGGGGCGGAAGATGGGGCATTATTGCGTGCTGAATCCGTCGCTGGACCGCGCGCGGGAGATCGATGCGGAGGCGCAGAAGATTTTGCGGCGGTGAAGGGGTCGGCGCATTGCGCGGATGCGAGCTAGCTTAAGGCCCGATCTTTTTCGCTTCGCGACGTTCGGGGTGCCAGTAGAGCAGGTACAAGTTCCGGCCGTAGATGAAGGGGAGAAAGCAGTTCGCGAAGATGAGCGGAGCGCGGTCGAGGTGGACGAAGTAGATGAGGTTCATCACGCTGCCCCAGAAGCTGAGGTGCCAGAACATGGTGGGCACCACCACCTTTTTGGCGCGTTCGCTGTGGAACCACTGGAGGATGAAGCGGCCGCTGAAGGTGAACCCGGCGGCAAACCCGAGCACGGTCCACCAGGCCGAGCCCCAGTAGAACCACGGGATGTAAGGCGCGAGGTAGGGCGCAAGAAAACCTTCGGCGTTCGAATGCATGAAGCTGATTAAACGGGCGGGTGTTGGTTGAGAAGGATTTCTTGGGCGCACCGCCTCCTGCACCGCGCTTGTCTCCTCCGCGCACGGGTCTTAATCTCGTCCTCGATGAGCAATTCCCCCACCCTTCGCGTCGGCCTGGCTGGACTTGGCACCGTGGGCGCCAGCGTGTGGCGACGGCTGGCGTCGCAGGCGGATCTTCTGCAGCAGCGCACGGGGACGATCGTGCGCGTGACGCAGGTGGCGGCGCGGCGGCTGGAACGGGCGCGGGATGTGGGCGTGCCGGATTACCTGGTGGTGAACGACTGGCGGGCGGTGGCGACGAACCCGGATCTCGATGTCGTGGTCGAGTTGATGGGCGGGACAACGGACGCGTTTGAGTTTATTTCGCTGGCGCTGCAAAGCGGGAAGCACGTCGTCACCGCGAACAAGGCGCTGCTGGCGGAACGGGGCGCGGAGCTGTTCCAGATTTCGCTCAAGCACCAGCGGCACCTGCTCTTTGAGGCCAGCGTGGGGGGCGGCATCCCGATCATTCGCGCGCTGCGCGAGGGGCTGGCGGGCAACCGGATCATTTCGATTCACGGGATCATCAACGGGACGTGCAATTACATCCTGACGCGGATGGAGGAGGCCGACCTGGAATTTGCCGCCGCGCTGACGGAAGCGAAGCGCGAGGGCTACGCGGAGGCGGACGACAGCCTGGACGTGGATGGGCACGATACGGCGCACAAGGCGGCGGTGCTGGCGGCGTTGGCGTACGGATTCTGGGTTCATCCGGGAGCGCTTTACACGGAGGGGCTGCGGCAGGTGGAGAAGCAGGATTTGCTTTATGCGCGCAAGCTGGGTTACCGGCTGAAGCTGCTGGCGATTATTCGCACGGACACGGATGGCGCGGTGGAGGTGCGGGTGCACCCGACGTTGATCCCGCAGACCAACCTGCTGGCGTCGGTGCGGGGGGTCTTTAACGCGGTGCTGGTGCGCGGCGATGTGGCGGGCGACACGATTTCCTACGGGCGCGGCGCGGGGGGCGACCCGACGGCGAGCGCAGTGCTGAGCGACCTGGCGCAGATCGCGAGCCATTGGCCGCACGAACAGAGGGCGCGCAACGTGGGGCACGAGGCGCTGCATTCCCGCCTGAAGACGATGGACGAGATCATGTCGCGCTATTACCTGCGGCTGACGGTGGAGGACCGTCCCGGCGTGCTGGCCGATGTCGCGCGGGTGCTGGCGGACCACCAGATCGGCATTTCATCCGTCATCCAGCCGGAGGCCCATTTGGGCGAGACGACGCCGCTGGTGATCATGCTACACGATGCGCTGGAGGCGAAGTTCCGCTCGGCGCTGGAGAAGATCGCGGCGATCCCGGCGGTGAAGGCGCCGCCGGTCAGTTTGCGGGTGGAGGATTTTGAGTAGTTTGGACGGGCGCGGGAAACGGTGAGGGCTCGGCAGGAGTGGCGGCGGACGCTTGAATTGAGATAGACCTATCGCTTTTTCGTTCCGCTCACGTTGCTCGCTCCGGCGCTCGGAGAGCGCCGGATACCCGGGGAGGCCTTTGGATGCCTTGCACCACTAAAGCATTGCGGATTGTGACGGTACCGCTACACACCTAGGGTAGCCCGCGATGACCACTTCCTTTCGTAGCGCGATGGACCGGCTGAAGCTGCACATCCGCGACATCCCGGATTTTCCCAAGCCGGGCATCGTCTTCAAGGACATCACGCCCATCCTGTCCGACGGGCAGCTTTTTCGCCTGGCGGTGACGATCTTTGCAGAGCGTTACCAGCGCAAAAGCGTGGAGAAGATTGTGGCGATCGACGCGCGCGGCTTCATCTTCGGCGGTGCGCTTGCCCATTACCTGGGCATCGGCCTGGCCGTGGTGCGCAAGAAAGGCAAGCTGCCCTTCGAGAGCCACGAGATGGAGTACGAGCTGGAGTATGGACAGGGCGTGCTGGAGATCCATACCGACGCGGTCAAGCCGGGTCAGCGCGTGGTGATCATCGACGATCTGCTGGCCACCGGCGGGACGGCCGAGGGGGCGGCCAAGCTGGTGCAGAAATGCGGCGGCGAGATCGTCGAGCTTGCGTTTCTGGTGGAACTTGCCGCGCTCAAGGGCCGCGAGCGGCTGGCGAAGTATCCGGTCTTTTGCGCGATTAACTGCTGAGCCGCGTTCCGACGCCCATCTCGGCTGTTACCTTTTCCGGGGCGGGAACGTCTATGCTGGAATGGGGACGCCGCCTTTCCTGCGAATCGGCGTACCGATCCTTGTCCTGATCACTGCCGCGGCCTATGTCGGGCGGCATCCCTGGGTTCTTCGCCCGGATGATCGATTTGCCGAACTGGACCTGACCGACGCGCAGAAGCAGGAGATCGCGCACTTGCGGCAAAGCCAGCCGGACCGGCAGGCGAGGCAGGAAGAGATGCTCAAGGTTTTGACCCCCGAACAGCGCACCCGCCTGCGCGAACTCAACGCCGAATCTTCTCCCCCGCCCACCACGCCCAAGCTCCCCGTCGGCAACGGAACCTGAAATCAGGTTTCGATGCGGCGAGAGGGCCGATTCATGCATTTCCCTTTGAAGGAAAGGCGAGCATGAATTACTATGCTGGGCATGGAGTTGATTACCGAGCAAAAGCTTGGGAAAGCGAGCAAGGATCAATACACCCGGGCCAAAGCCGCGGTGGCCACGAAGAACTTCGATTACGCGATCAACCTGCTGCAGTCGGTCCTGAAAGAGGAACCGCTTTTTCTCGATGGTCGCCATTACCTGCGCGCGATCGAAATCAACAAGTACACGGGTCTCTCGAAGTTCCAGCAGCAGATGGTGGGGATGAAGGTGGCAAGCGCCGCGATGAAGCTTTCCAACGCGGGCAAGAAGGAGCCGACGGAGCAATTGCAGCTTGCCGAGGAAGTGCTCGCGTTCGATCCATTTCATTCCAAGGCGAACATTCTCGTCGGCGACGCCGGCACGGCGCTGGGCTTCCCGGCCTTCAAGGCGCTGGCGTACGAAACGCTGGCGAAGGGGAAGCCGACAGACAAGGCGATCCTGAACAAGCTCGCGGAGACCTATATGGAAATCCGCGCGACCGACAAGGCGGAGCGGACCTACCAGCGCATTTTGGAGATCGATCCCCGCGACGGCGACGCGCTCAGCGGCCTGAAGAACGCGAGCGCGGCCCACGCCCAGCGCACCGGCGGCTGGGAGACGGCGGGCGGCACCTATCGCGACGCACTGAAGAACAAGGGCGAGGCGGAAAGTCTCGAGCAGGGATCGAAAATCGTGAAGTCGCTGGAGGCGATCGATGAGCAGATCGCCATCAATTTTACGCGTCATCAAGCCGACCCGAACAATGCCGCAATCAGCAAGCAGATCGCGTCGCTTTACGAGCAGAAGAATGACTTTGGTTCGGCCATCCCGTGGTTTGCCCACGCCTACGAGGCGGGCGGACGCGTGGATAGCGCGCTGGAAAAGAAAATCGGCCAGCTGAAGATGAGCCATGGCGAGCAGGAGCTGAAGGCGCTGGAGGAAGCCGCGAGCCAGCAGCAGGATCCGGACATCCAGCAGCAATATGCCGCGCTGATCGAACAGAAGAAGGGCGAGCTCGACCAGGTGCGCCTGGAGCAGGCGGAAGCCCGCGTGCGCTCGCACCCGAACGATGGCCAGTTCCATTTTGAGCTCGGCGAGGCGCTTTACCGGGTGGGGCAGTACAAGCGCGCGCTGACGGAATTGCAGCAGGGTCTCAAGCAGCCGAGCGTGCGCTATCAGGCGCTGAATCTGATGGGTCTCTGCTTCCTGCGCCAGGGGATGCTCGATCTGGCGATCAAGCGGTTTTCCGACGCGCAGGGCGAGCTGCCGGGGCTGGACGACGATCTCAAGAAGGAGATCACCTACAATCTCGGCATTGCGCTTGAGGCGAACCAGCAGCAGGCGCAGGCGCTGGAGGAATTCAAGAAGATCTACGAGTTCGACATGGCGTATCGCGACGTGGCGGCGCGGGTCGAGTCTTCTTACGCGGGAAGCTAGCGCACAGGCGCGACGGCTTCAGCCGTCGAATGCAACCTGACGTTCCCAAGTACAACTTGGGAACGAGAGAACTTCCAGACAGGAGCCTTGATCTCAAACGAACTAGCTAGGGCGAGTCGTATCGAGGTAGCCGGCATCGGCCCGATGCCGGAGCCGCAGCAGCGGCGGAATCGGGCTTGCGAGGTCGCGGCAGCGGGAATCGGTTCCGGGAAGGCAGGGAGGCATTCCGCTCGCGTTGCTCGCTCCGGGATCGGGCCGATC
>CAZZYY010000149.1:0-6791 GCA_964658475.1 uncultured Candidatus Methylacidiphilales bacterium
ACGCGATCGTTGCTGATCTGCGAGATGTGGACGAGGCCGTCGATGTCGTCGGCCAATTGGATGAAGGCGCCGAAGCTCGCGACCTTGCTTACCTTGCCGGTGACGAGATCGCCGATCTTGTAGCGCTCCTCGATCGACTTCCACGGATCGTCGGCGAGGTGCTTGAGCGAAAGCGAAATGCGCTGGTTGGCCTTGTCGATCTCGAGCACTTCCGCGTCGACCTCGTCGCCCTTCTTCAGCACTTCGCTGGGGTGATTGATCTTCTTCGTCCAGGAAAGGTCGGAGACATGAATCATGCCGTCGATGCCTTCCTCCAGCTCCACGAAGGCGCCGTAGGCGGTGAGGTTGCGGACCTTGCCCTTGACTCGGGTGCCGGTCGGGTACTTGCCGGTGACCTCCTCCCACGGGTTGGTGTCGAGCTGGCGGATGGAGAGCGAGACCTTCTGGTCTTCCTTGCTCACGCCGAGCACGACGGCTTCCACTTCCTGGCCGACGCTGAGCACGTCGGCGGGACGCGCGATGCGCTTGGTCCAGGAAAGCTCGGAGACGTGCACCAAGCCCTCGATGCCGGGCTCGAGCTCCACGAACGCGCCGTAGGGCACGAGGTTGGTGATCTTGCCCTTGACCTTCATGTTGACCGGATACTTCTCCGCGATCTTGTCCCACGGGTTGCTGGTCTTCTGCTTGAGGCCGAGCGAGACGCGCTCCTTCTCGCGGTCGATGTCGAGCACGAGCACTTCCACTTCCTGGCCGACCTTGAGCATTTCGCTCGGGTGGTTGAGGCGGCTCCAGCTCATGTCGGTGATGTGGAGCAGGCCGTCGAGGCCGTCGAGATCGATGAACGCGCCGAAGTCGGTGATGTTCTTGACCGTGCCCTTGATCGTGCTGCCCTTCTCGATGGCGCCGAGGAGCTTCGCGCGTTTCTCCGCGCGTTCCGCTTCAATCAGCTCGCGCCGGGAGAGGACGACGTTTTTGCGCTCCTCGTTCAGCTTGACGATCTTGCACTCGAGGGTCTTGCCCTCATACACGCGAAGATCCTTGGGCGCGATGATGTCAACCTGGCTGCCGGGCAGGAACGCCTCGACGCCGACGTTGAGCATGAGGCCGCCCTTGACCACGGCCTTGACCTTGCCGGTGATGAGCCCGCCGTTGTTGAAAATCTGGACGATCTTTTCCCAGTTCTGTTTCTGGGCCGCTTTTTCCTTGGAGAGGACGACCATGCCCTCGTCGTTCTCGAGGCGCTCGAGGAGCACCTCGACTTCGCTGCCGATCTCGAGGTCGGCGTCGTCCTCGAATTCGCTGCGGCTGATGACGCCCTCGGACTTGTAGCCGATGTCGATGAGGACTTCATTCGGGCGCTTCTGGAGAACGCGGCCCTTGACGATGCTGCCTTCGGAAAACGAACGCATCGTCTTCCCCAACAATTCCTGCATGGTTGCACTCATGGATTCTGATCAAACGCGCCGCTTATCGGCGCTGCGGTCTGCCCGGCGGTAACGGTGCCGGGCCATGTCCCGCCGATTTGCGGGACGTGCTTTCAAGACAATCGCCTCGTGGCCTTGGCGATGAAGGGTTAAAGGTTACCTTTCCACGCCGCCCCGACTTGGTCGAAGCTGGTAAGCGCGGAGGGGTAGCTTGGGGCAGGATCGACCTTTTCACAAGAGGAAATCGAGTGTTTTTGGTCCGTTGGCCGGTTCGACAAACCCCCGGGGGGGGGCATGGGATGTTCCGTTATGGGGTGGAATCATGTGGTATGAGGTGGTATGGGAGGTAAATGTGGATGGCTTGGCGACGCCAGTTCGTCTACGCGGGACGTTGCCGGGACGGGAGTGCGGGGTACGGGCTCTTGAAAAAGAGAAACGGCGCAAGTCATAGGACTGCATGATAAACCATCTTGGCAGAATGCGTTAGCTCTGGAGGTCTTGGAGGTCTTCGGTGACCTAAAAAGTGATTTTAAGCGGAGAAAGGGAGGATTCACTCCGTCGCGCACGCCCTTCGTTGCACGCGTTCCCAAGTGCAACTTGGGAACGAGGCGAGAAGGTTACCTTTCCACGCCGCCCCGACTCGGTGGAAGCTGGTAAGCCCGGAGGAGTAGCGTGCCGGGGGGATTCGTCACCAAAGACGAGGACTTTGTCCAGTTTGCCGCCCGAGGCGAAATAGCCGTTCTTTGGATTCGTCTAGGAAATTGCCCCAACGACGTTTTGCTCGACGCCCTAACCAACGCTCTGCCTCGCATCGCCGAGCGCCTGGAGCAGGGCGAATGGCTGGTTGAGATTCGCTAAGTCAGGTTCGAAATCCGTTGCCTTTTCGCGTCCAAGCGACTAGTTCTCCGCCATGAGCATGGCTAAGGAGTTCAAGGAGTTCATCTCGCGCGGGAATGTCATTGACCTGGCCGTGGGCGTGATCATTGGCGCGGCGTTCGGCGCGATTGTTTCGTCGCTGGTGGCGGACGTGATCATGCCGCCGATCGGGTATCTGCTGAGCGGCATCGACTTTTCCTCGCTAAAGGCGGTAATCGCCCCGGCGGTGGTGGATGCGTCGGGCAAGGTGACACACCCGGAGGTGGCGATTTCCTACGGCAACTTCATCAATAAGGTGATCAATTTCATCATTGTGGCTTTTGTCATCTTCCTCGTGGTCAAGGGCGTGAACGCGCTCAAGCGCAAGGAAGCGGAGAAGCCGGCCGAGCCGCCGGCGCCGACGACGGACCAGGCGCTGCTGATGGAAATTCGCGATCTTCTGGCCAAGCGGCCCTAGGCGGACCTCCTCCCGCACGGCATGTTCCTCGAGACGTGGCAGGACTTGCTGGCGCTGCTGCGCGAGACGGGGCGGCAGGCGCAGCGCCATTATGGGTGGGCGATTGCGTTGGTGCTGGGCTCGGCGGCGCTGGTCGCGCTGCTTTTCCCGCATGACCGGGCATTGCTGGCAGACGTCCGCTTTCTCCGCGGCTCGGCAGAAACGACGGCGCATGGAATCGCCTGGCAGTTGGGGCGCTGGGGGGATTACCCGACGTATAACCTGCCGGTTGCGATCCTGATCTGGATTTACGGGGCGGCGACGAAGAGCCGGGCGTGGCGGCGGGTGGCGCTGGTGGCGTTCCTGGGCGCGTCGCTGGCGGGGCTGTTCGACGATTGCTTTCGCCTGACGATGGGGCGGCCGCGGCCGGACGTGTATCCGGCGGTGGCGGACGGGTTTTACGGGCCGGCAAAGGCAGTGTTTGGGCGGTATGAGAGCTTCCCGTCGGGGCATGCGGCGTCGGATGTGGGGATGGCGGTGGCGCTGCTTTTCGTCTGTCGGCCGCTGGGCGTGGTGACTTCGCTTTACGCGCTGGCGGTGATCTGGGGACGGATGGAGTTGAACAAGCATTATCCGTCGGACGTGGCGGTGGGATCGCTGATCGGAGTTTATTGGGGCGGGATTCTTGGAACGGGCGGGGCGAGGTTGAAGGGCGCGTCATCAGGCGGAGCGGTTAGCGCCTGTTCACGCGAAGGGGGAAAGGTCGCCCGGTAGAAATCTTCGGTACCCGACTTTCATTCTCGCCAGGATAGGTCCGATGCTGGAACGACCGCTTGAGTCTCGCGTCGGTAGACAGGGCATGGGCCGAGACAACAGGTAGCCGGCGATCTCCGAGCGCCGGTCAGTTGCGGACACGTGTTCTACTCGGACCGGCGCTCGGAGAGCGCCGACTACCTGTTTTTGTTGGCTACCTGTTCAGTCCCGAAGAGAGGCGGAGTGGATTGTTTTTAAGGCGTTCGGGTTCTTTCCAACCGATTCCGCCGCTGCTGCGGCTCCGGCATCGAGCCGATGCCGGTTACCTTTGGAGGTTTGCTCCTGGGTCCGTCGCGATCTGTTCTACAAAGCAACGTTAACCCTATCGCGTCCCGACGGGCTCGGGCTTTTTCTTCTCGTCGTCGTGCGGCACGGTGGGATGCAAGAGGGCGAGCAACTGCGGCAGGAAGAAGATGGCGGTGACGAGGCCGATGGCGATGCCGAGGGACATGAGCTGGCCGAGCGAGTACATGCCGGCAAACTTCGAGACGAGCAGGGAGCTGAAACCGAAGAGCGAGGTGAGCGACGACATGATAATGGCCTTGCCGGTGCTGCCGCTGAAGATGCTCAGCTTCTCGTCCTCGCGGTAGCGGTCGATGATGTAGACGCCGAAGGCGACGTCGATGCCGATGATGAGCGGCAGCGTGACAATGTTCGCCGGGTTGAAGTCGAGACCGAGCCAGACCATGGCGCCGGTGCGCCAGAGCACGGCGAGGATGAGCGGCGCGAGCGTGAGCAGCAGGTACTTGAAGCTCTGGAAGTGGAGGAAGATGAGGACGACGATGGCGAGGAAGGCCCAGCCGGCCGCGTGCAGGTAACTGACGCGGAGGTATTCGGTGTAGGTGTCGTTGAGGATGGGCGTGCCGGTGGCCTGCGGCGCGACGCCGAGCACGGCCTTGCTGAAGGCCACGTCGGGCGCGCGCTCCCAGAGGTCCTTCTTGCCGTAGACTTGGAGCAGGATCTTGCCGTTCTTGGCGACATAGAGCGTCTTGAGCTGCGGCGGCAGGTCGTCGAGCGTGAGCCCGCGGTCGGCCTTCTGCGTCTTGAGCATTTCCATGTTCTTTTGCAGGTTGGTGAAGGCGCCGTTGCTGGTGGGGGCGAAGCGCTTTTCCAATTCCGGCACGCTGGCGGAGTGGAGCGCCTTGTCCGCCCGCTCCAGCGCGGGGATCATGGACTGAAACGCGGCGACCGCGTCCTTCGCGATGCTGGAAATGCCGGCGTACCCCTTGGCCTGCTTGAGGCCGTCCTGCGCCTCGCCGAGGAGCTTGTGGATGTCGACCTGGGCCTTCGGGATATTGACCTTGGCGTCCGGCGCGGGCGTCTTGACGTTGAGCTCGTGCGCGGCGGCGACGATGCGTTTGATGATGGGGATCTTTTCCTCCTGGCCGGTGGGGATGAGGTCGAGCGGCGAATCGACGCGGGCGACTTCCGGCAGGGCGAGGAGCTTGGTGCGTAGCTTGCGCGCGTCGTCCACATTGTCGGCCACGACGGAGGCGTAGATGGTGGAGACTTCGTCACCCGCGCCGTTCCTGGAGGCGTCCATCACCTCGTAGAGCGACTTGACGGAGGGCGCCTGCTGGTTCTGGAGATGGAGCAGGTTGTAATCGAAATGGAGATAGGGAAGGCTGAATGCGGAGATGATCGAGATGACGATGGCGACGACGATCCAGAGGCCGGGCGTGCGGACCATGGAATGGTCCCAGTTGTGGATGAAGTTCCACGCGGAGTTGCTCGACTGCTTCGCGAGCTGCTCCTTGGGCCGGTTGCGGTCGCGCAGGATGAACATGGCGGGCAGAAGGACGAGATTGGCGAAGAGACAGAAGACCATGCTGCAGCCGGCGATGACGCCGAGTTCCGCCAGGCCGGTGAAATCGTTGAAGCAAAGCGTGAAGAAGGCGGCGGCAGTGGTGCTGGCGCCGGTGATGATGGCCACGCCGGTGTGCTCCATCGCGGTGGTGATGGAGTCGGTCACGTTGCGGCCGTGGCCCAGTTCCTCCTCGTAGCGGCCGAGGATCTGGATGCCGAAATCGATGCCGATGCCGAGCACCATGGGGATCACCGCGATGGAGAGGATGTTGAAGTGGCCGACGGACACGAGCGCGAAACCGAGCGACCAGATCACGCCGAGAATGAGCGCGATAAACGTCAGCGCCGGACGGACGACGGCGCGGTAGCTGAAGGCGAAGAGCAGCAGGATGAGCGTGACCGTGATGCCCGCCGCCTTGATCGAGTCGGAAGTGGAGGAGCGGATCTGCTCATCGTCGAGCGCGGGCTCGCCGGTCACCTTCATCTCGACGCCGGGGAATTGGCTTTGGAGGCTGGTGAGCTTGTCGCGGATTTGCTCGAGCGTGTTGCTGTAGGGCGCGGGTGAGTCGGGCTCGACCTCGCCCGGATAGGCGAAGACGAGCAGCGCCTTGCCGCCCTGCAGGCTGAAGTATTCGTGCTGCGCGAGCATTTCCTCGGCGTCGCCGGTGTCGAAATTGGTGTCGTCGCCAGAGGCCTTCTTCGCGCCGTCGGCGGGCTTGGCGGGCGCATTCTCCGTCTTGCCCTCGGCCTGGTCGGCGACCTTGTTGAGGATGGAGATGAACTGGGCGACGAAGGGCTTGAACTCCTTCCAGTTCGATTTCTGGCGCAGGTAGGAATCGGTGAACTTGGCGTTCGCTTCCTCGAGGACGGAGTTGAGGTCGAGCGCGGTCTGCGCCGCGTTTTTCGCGCCCTGCTGCTCGGCCTGCTGCTGCTTGACGTCGTTCTCGACCTCGGTGGCCACCTTTTTGAGCTGGTCAACATCGGCGGTGAAGAGCAACCGGGGCTTCACCGACGCGTAGTCGATCTTGTAGAGCACGGTGGAGATGTGCTTTTCCGGCTGGAGGGTGAGCAGCCACTGGCCGATGGCGTCGGCGGCCTGGCGGTTCTTCGCGGGATCGTCGCTTTTGATCAGGATGATGAAGCGGGAATCGGTGCCGAAATCGTTGACCAGCTCGTTGTAGCTTTGCTTGGACTTGGACTTGTCGCTGAGCAGGTCGCTGGTGTTGTTGACCACAGAGAAGCGGGTCGCCAGCACGAACACCCCCGCCGCCGCCAGGAGCACGGCCCCAATCACGATCGCCAGCGGCGCGGCGCAGACCAGCCGCGCGACCAGCCCCATGGCCCGCTGCAAGATTCGGTGAATGATGGACATGGGGAAGGGGAAATTAATGTCCACCTTCGGCGCACTGGCAAATCATTAATCCGCTGAATCGCTT
>CAZZYY010000150.1:0-6701 GCA_964658475.1 uncultured Candidatus Methylacidiphilales bacterium
GCCAACGGCGCGCAGATCATCATCGACCAGTACATCGCCTGCTCGGAAACGAAGTGGGGCGAAACCAGCGGCATCACGCTGCTGCTACCCCACGGCTACCACGGCCAGGGTCCGGAACATTCCAGCGCCCGGCTCGAGCGTTACCTGCAGGCCTGCGCGGAGGACAACATCCAGGTCGCGCACTGCTCCACGCCGGCGAATTATTTTCACATCCTCCGCCGCCAGGCCATTCGCGCGATCAAGAAGCCGCTCGTGCTCATGACGCCCAAGGGCATGCTGCGCGATCCGCGCTGCACCTCGCCCATCAGCGAATGCGCCGAGGGCGCATTCCAGGAAATCATCGGCGACAGCACGGCCCTGAAGAAAGCGCAGCGCGTCATCCTGTGCTCCGGCAAGGTTTATTACGACTTGGTCGATCATCGCGCGAAGAACAACATCAAGGATGCCGCCATCGTGCGCGTCGAGCAGCTTTACCCGCTGCACGAGGTGAAGCTGCAGGCCGCCGTGACCGGCGCATTCCCGCAGGCGGAACGCATCGTCTGGTGCCAGGAAGAAAGCGCCAACATGGGCGCCTGGAACTTCATCGAGCCACGTCTGCGCAAGCTCTTCAACCGCGACATCGCCTACGCCGGCCGCGAAGCCAGCGCCAGCACCGCGACGGGCGCCACCGCCATCCACGAGTTGGAGCAGCGGGAATTGATCGGGCAAGCGTTTACGTTGTAGGCTGCTGAGCGCTTGCTCGGTGACGGCGGGTGACGGTCTCCATGCAGAGGGTAGTTGTTGCTCTGTAGAAAGATCGGGGATCGCCGCGAGCAGGATGGCGCACGTTGCGGAATGCTCTCCCTTTGCGAAGAGATTTTGCCGCTGCGGTGGCACCGGCCTCGGGCCAACGCGAGCGACCTGCGGACGTTGGGTCTGCGCTTAGTCAGGTAGCCGGCGCTCTCCGAGCGCCGGTCAGTTGCGGACGCGTGTTCTACCCGGACCGGTGCTCGGGAGCGCCGGCTACCAGCCGAGCTCCTGTGTTCTCCACGGAGGCTGGCGCAGTGCGACGATTTACGCCGTCACCAGCGTGCCGATCTTCTCGCCCAGCACCACGCCCCTGAGGTTGCCCTCCTTGAACATGTCGAAGACAACGATGGGGACGTGGTTATCCATGCAGAGGGCGAAGGCGGTGGAATCCATCACCTGGAGGCGCTTTTCCAGCGCCTCGCCGTAGCTCACCTGGGTGTAGCGCTTGGCCTCCGGGTTCTTGCGCGGGTCGCTGTCGTAGATGCCGTCCACCTTCGTCGCCTTGAGGAGGATCTCGGCGCCCATTTCGCTCGCGCGCAGGGCGGCGGCGGTGTCGGTGGAGAAAAAGGGATTGCCCGTGCCGGCGACGAAGATGACGACACGGCCCTTGTCCAAGTGACGCATGGCGCGGCGGCGAATGAACGGCTCGGCCACGTTCTTGACCTCGATGGCGGTCTGCACGCGGGTGTCGACGCCCACTTTTTCCAGCGCCTGCTGCAGCGCCAGGCCGTTGATGATGGTGGCCAGCATGCCCATGTAATCGGCCGTGCTGCGGTCCATGCCCTTGTTCGCGGAGGTGATGCCGCGCCAGATATTGCCGCCGCCGATGACGACCGCGACCTTCACGCCCAAGTGGTGGATTTCCGCCACCTCGCTGGCGATGCGGTTGGCCACGGAGGGATCGATGACGTCGTCCGCGCCCTTGAGCACCTCGCCGCTCAATTTAAGGATGATGCGCCGGTAAACGGGGCGCGTCTGGGGTTTGTCCGGCGTCGGTTTGGTCGGCATAAAATCGCCCGAGTTAAGGGGAAGGCCGGGAGGTTGTCGAGCGCGGCGGGGGAGCGACTGTCGCTCACCTTCGTTTCCAGTTCTAGTTCCGCGCGCTTCTGTTTAAGTTTCCTCCCGTGCCCGGTCGCGTCCTCATTCCGCAGGAGCAGATCGCCGCTCGCGTGCGCGAGTTGGGTGGCGAACTGACGCGTCACTACGCCGGCGGGCGGCCGCTTTTTCTCGGCGTGATGAACGGGGCGCTTTTCTTCCTGGCCGATCTGGTCCGCGCGGTGGAGCTCGACGTGGAAATTTCCTGCGTGCGCCTGGCCAGCTACGTCGGGCGGCAAAGCAGCGGGCTCGTCCGCGGACTGGACGACAGCGATCTGCGCGAGGCCGTGCGCGGGCGCGAGGTCCTGATCGTTGACGACATCCTCGATACCGGCCGCACGCTCAGCGCGCTTGTCGCCAGGCTGCACGAGCACGCGGCTGCCGACATCCGCATCTGCGTGCTGCTGGAGAAGGAAAGCGCGCGGGAAATCCCAGTGCGCGCGGACTGGGTCGGCTTCCGCATTGCGGACGAGTTCGTGGTCGGCTATGGGCTGGATGAAGACGGGCGGCATCGGCAATTGCGCGACATCCAAATCATCGAAAAAGCGTAAGAAGTCCGCGCTGAAGCACGCCGATTCCTGTAGGGTTTTCGGCCCGAGTGCGCGACCATAGGGTTCATGGACAAATACACCTCGCATCGAATGGTCTTCGACAAGTGTCCGTGGAATCTAGGCGATCCCATGGTGTGCGGCATGAAGGACGACGCCGGCACGCGCCTGCCCTACGGCCGCCGCGCCATGGTGGACAGCATCTACCACAACACGGTGAGCCAGAAGTTCATCGTTACGGTGAGCTGCTATCCCATGATCAAGTAGCGGCTGGCACGGTGGACGTGGCTGCAGCCCGCACGCCGGCCCTTGACTCCCGGCCCCCTCTGGCCGTTTAGTAAGGGGATGCCCGATGCCACCCTGAGCCCGGTTCCCGGCACGCCTGTGCCGGCCGAGTCTGCGCCCGCTGCCGCCACGGCGCCCCTGCCGAAGAAGAAGCGCACCAATCTCCGCACGCCGGAGCTGACCAAGCTGGTGCAGGAACAGGTGGAAAGCCATTACCGCAGCCCGGTGGTCGACTACCTGCGCCACACCAAGCGCTTCCTTTCCGCCGCCGGCCTGACGGTCAAGCTGGCGAAGGCGTTCGGGTTTTGTTACGGCGTGGAGCGCGCGATCAACCTGGCCTATGCCTCGACCAAGGCCTACAAGGGCCACAACATCTACCTGCTGGGCGAGATCATCCACAATCCGGAGGTGAACGACCAGCTGCGCGAGATGGGCATCAAGCAGCTCAAGGAGACACGCGGCGTCTACGATCTCGACGGGCTGACGGAGGAGGACGTGGTCATCGTGCCCGCCTTCGGCGCGGAGGTGAAGGTGCTCAATCGCCTCGACGAAATCGGCTGTTTCCAGGTGGACACGACCTGCGGCGACGTGATGAGCGTGTGGAAGCGGGTGAAGCAATACCGCAAGCAGGGCACCACCTCGATCATCCATGGCAAGGCGTGGCACGAGGAAACCAAGGCGACGGTTTCGCAGGCCATCAGCGAGAACGGCGGCACGCATTACCTCGTTGTCTTTACCCTGGCGGAGACCGATTACGTCTGCGACTACATCCGGCACGGCGGCAACAAGGAGGAGTTCCTGAAAAAGTTCGAGGGCGCCTACTCGCCCAACTTCGATCCCGACCAGCACCTGACCGCGGTCGGTGTGGCCAACCAGACCACGATGATGAAGGGCGAGACGGAAGAAGTGCAGCGCCGCTTCGAGCGCGCGATGATCGACCGCTACGGCCGCGAGAATCTCGAGGCCCATTTCCAGAAGGCCGACACGATCTGCGGCGCCACGCAGGAGCGGCAGGACGCGCTTTCCGAAATGCTGACGGTGGAGAAGATGAACCTGCTGCTGGTCGTCGGCGGGTACAATTCCAGCAACACCTCGCACCTCGCGGAGATGGGCGAGGCGCAGCTGCCCACCTACTTCATCAAGAATTCCGACAAGCTGATTTCGCCCGCCGAGATTTCCCACTACGACCAGCACGCGCAGCAGGAAAAGATCACGCGCGATTGGCTGCCCAGCGGCAACGTGGTCATTGGCATCACCGCCGGCGCCTCGTGCCCGAACAACCTGCTCGAGGAGACGATCCATCGCCTCTACGAATTTCGGGGCGTGAACGTGGAGACCCTGCTGCCGGCCGATTATCGCGAGATCGTGGGACTGGCGCCAGCGCCGACGCACGCAGGGCATTGATTTCGTCCTCCAATGCTGGAAGAGGATCGCGGATTTTTGATGACCGACCGTGCTGAAATCTCAAAGAGTGCGCCTGAGGCTCCGTCGTGGTGGGCGCGGTTGCTCATCTTCGTTGGCCTTCAGATAAGCGCCGGCATCGTGATCCTTTTGTCCAGTCCTGGTGGCACCGTCCAAACAACAGCCAAGCAACTTGAGTCGGTGATCTTGATTCCAGTATATGCGCCAGCCGAAGTGGCATTTTGCTTCGGCGGCGTCCTCCATTCGGCCATTTTGTTCTTTGCCGCTTTGCTTATTTGTTATCCGGCGGCCGTGGTGCTCACATTTTATTATTTTTCTGCGGAGAATCGTGAAATCTGGTTTGTTTGCGCGGCTCTTCTCGTCCTTGAACTTCTCCTGGCATGGGCGGGCCAAAGTATTTTCATCTCGAACATGAAAGGCTGGACCTGATGCCCACCGCCAAAATTGACGTTCGTTCCACCGCGCAAGGTTCGCCCGATCTCGTTCGCTTCGCGTTCAAGGGTGCGGAGCTGCCGCCGGGCGTGCGCAAGAGCGAGTTCGCGGGCGCGCCGTCCAGCCTGGTGCTGTTACGCGCGAAGGAGGCGCGCACGCTGGTCGTCGGGCTGGGGGAAAAGGACAAGCTCGAACCCGATACCGTGCGCAAGGCTGCGGGCGCCGCGGTGAAGCACCTGCTTAAGATCGGCGCGACCGACGTTGCGCTGGAACTCGGCGAGCTAGAGGAGCACGCGGGCGCCGCCGTCGAGGGCGCGATTCTCGCCAGCTACAAGTTTGTCGGCTTCGGCAAGGATCCGAGCAAGCAGACGCACTCCGTTCTGCAGCGGCTGCAGGTCATCGTGCGGGAAAACGAGGCGGCCGTGGCGCGGGCGCAGGCGCGCGAGGCGGAGATTGTGGCGAATCTCGCGAACACGGTGCGCGACCTGGGCAACCTGCCGGGGAATCTTTTCACGCCCGCGATTTTGGCGGACAAGGCGCGCGAGCTGGTGCGGGGGCGCAAGCTCGCGCTCAAGGTCTGGGATGAAAAAATGCTCAAGCGCGATCGCTTCGGCGGCATCCTGGCCGTGGGCGGGGGGTCGGCGAATCCGCCGCGGCTGCTGGTGATGGACTATCGCGGCGGGCCGAAGAACCAGGCGCCGATCGCGCTGGTGGGCAAGGCGGTCACGTTCGATACCGGCGGCATTTCCATCAAGCCGGGCGCGGCGATGGACGAGATGAAGTGGGACAAGATGGGCGGCCTGGCCGTGCTCGGGATGATGTGCGCGATCGCGGACCTGAAGCTGCCGCTCAACGTCGTGGGCCTGATTCCCTCGGCGGAAAATATGCCGGGGCCGGACGCCTATCGCCCCGGCGACATCGTTACCACGCGCGACGGCAAGACGATTGAGATCCTGAATACCGACGCGGAAGGCCGCGTGATCCTTGTCGACGCGATCGCCTATGCGCGCGAGACCTACAAGCCCTCCGCCATTTTTGAATACTCGACGCTGACCGGCGCGGTGGTGATGGCGCTGGGCCACAAGCGCGCCGGCCTTTTTACCAGCGAGGAGAAATGGCGCGACGCGTTCCTGGCTGCCGGCAAACGGACGGGCGAGGCGGTCTGGCCCCTGCCGATCGATGGCGAGTATCGCGAGAACGTGCTGAGCGAAATCGCCACGGCGAAGAACACCTCGTTTCGCGAAGGCAGCGCGTGCTCCAGCGCGAGTTTCGTGAAGCTGTGGGCGGAGGAGATTCCGTTCGTGCACCTCGACATCGCGGGGACGGCCTGGACGACCAAGCCGCCTGCGCATCTAGAGGGCGGCGCCACCGCTTTTGGCCTGCGCCTCACGCTCGATGTGCTGAAAGCGGCGGTCGGCTAGGCAACAGACCGCGGCGGCGCGTTGATGCTATCGGCCGAGTCGGTAGGCCTCGGCATGCAGCGCGGTCCATTTATCGCAGATGCGTTGCATCGCCTGCGCGCGATCCGCGTCCGGCTCCGTTTCCGCCAGGACCTTGGCGACGTGCAGGCCATAATTTGTCGCTTCGCTTTGCGTCATGCAGACGGCTTGTGAAAAGCCGGCGCCGGAACTGCCCCACAGCAGTTGCTTCTGGCGATCGGTGGCCATCGATTTGCGCACATCCTGCTCGAAGGGCGACAATGAGACCTTGTCCAAGCGGATGGCGGCGTCGGCCGTGGCGAATTTCTTCAGGATGACCATGTCGTCGCTGGCGGTGGACGAAACCTTGCGGGCATAATCCGCGATCCCGGCCGGGGCGGTCTTCACCCACAGCAGAAGCGAGAGTTGCGATTCCTCCTCGCAAAAATTGTAGAACTGGCTGTACCCGTCGTTGAGGGAAGCGCGGGAGGCGCTGGCTCTAGCTTCGGCGCCACTGAAGAGCACCAAGGTCAGGATGAGGAGAAGAACCGACCGGCAGGGCACGAAGTACATGGGCTAGCATAGACCCACTTGTTAGAACGCGAAGCGATATCGGCGAAGCGCTACTGCCTCACGCGTTCGTTCCGCCGTCCACCGTCAGGTTCGCGCCCGTGATGTACGACGACTCCGGGCTCGCGACGAAGGCGACGAG
>CAZZYY010000151.1:0-6686 GCA_964658475.1 uncultured Candidatus Methylacidiphilales bacterium
GGAAAGCCTGGGCAATCTCCTCAAGGGCCGGCAGATGGCCGCCGGTGTGGTGGGCGAGGCCTCGCCCGACATGGATGTCATGACCGTCCTGCAGGAACTCGAGCAGGAGATGTTCGCCGCCTCCAACTCACTGGCTTACGAAAAAGCGGCCCTGCTTCGCGATCAGATCATGGAGCTGAAGCAGCAGGCTGGACTGACGAAGATCGAGCCGCGTGCGGGACAACCCAAGGCCTATCCAAAGAGCGGGAAACGCAGTCGCAAGCCGGCAAAAATCTAGCGCCGGCCGGAGATTTTTTGGGCCGGACTCTGGCCCGTCTGCGCTACATGCTGATGTCGTGCGACTTGCGTGTTTAAAAATCGTCCATCAAATCTGCAGAATACCTAAGTTTTCCTGCGGAAACACCTTTCCCAGACCGATATAAATGGTTAACGGAGTAATCCATGCCTGACGTCCCGAGGCAAAACGACACATCTTCCGGCCTGGCGATGAAGCAAGCCGGTTCGTTTCTCCGCTTTCCCTTCTTCGCGGGCGTCACCGCCATACTGATCGGCGGCTGTACCATGGGCATTTGGCAGGAGCACCTGAACCCGCTTGCGCAGGCGGTGCCGGATGTCCTGCCCATGAAGTACAACGCCGGCCTGGCGGCGGTCGTCGCTGGCTGCGGCCTGATCTTCCTGGCGGCCAATCGCCGGTGCACCGCCGCCGTCACCGGCTTGCTCCTGGCCCTGTTCATGGCCCTTACCGTCGTCGAGCATGCCAGCGGTGCGGATCTGCGCATCGACCGGCTTTTCTTTACCTCGAACTCGAATCTGGCGGACCCGAACCCCGACCGGGTATCTCCGCTCACGGCGGCATCGTTTCTCCTCGCCGGTCTGGCGCTAGCCCTGCCCTCGATGCCCTGGCGGCGCCGCTCAATGCTCACCGGCATGGGGGTGATCTCCAGCACCTTGGTGCTGGTGGCGTTCGTGACGATGGCGGGTTACGGCTTTCGCCTTGAGGTGGCGGAGGGCTGGGGCGCCTGCGCGCGCATGTCGATTTACACGGCGGTAACCATCGCGTTGCTCGGCGCGGCGCTGCTCACGTGGGCCCTGGATGAGGCTCGGGCCATGGGCTTCACCTTCCTGCGCTGGCTGCCGGTCACCGGGTCGCTCACGCTCATGGCCATGGTCTCGCTCGTGGCGGGGGCCAGCTTCGCCAAGGCCCAAACCTCCGGCCAGTGGCGGCAGCACACCTACGAGGTGCTGGCCGCGGCGGAGAATCTTTACGGCGACATCTCCGACCTGCAGCGAGGCATGCGCGCCTATGTCCTGACGGGCCAGACGCGCTACCTGCCGATTTACCAGGCGGCGCTGCCCAAGCTGGAGCCGGATTACCGGCATTTGCTCCAGCTGACGGCGGACAATCCGCGCCAGCAGATCAACATTCCGCCGCTGCTTGACGACATTCACCAGTTGGAAACCTACGACGCCCGGCTGCTCGACGTCCGCAAGCAGGGGTTGCAGCAGGCTGTGGCCGTGGAGTCGACCGGCATCGGATTCCAGCTCTCGAGCAAGACGGTGGCGCAGCTCAAGCTGGTGACCGACGAGGAGCAGCGGCTGCTTGCGTTGCGCAACAAGGAGGCCGCCACCGATTTTACGAACTCGAGCCGGCTGCTGATCGCGGGCAGCCTGCTGGCCGCGGCCATGCTGATCGTCGCCCACGTCATCGGCACGCGCGAGCTGCGCATGCGCCGGCGCGCGGAGGAGAAGCTGATCGCCGCCAACGCGCACGAGCGGGAGCTGACGCTCAAGGCCCAGGCAGCCGAGCGGGCCAAGAGCGAGTTCCTCGCCGTGATGAGCCACGAGATCCGCACGCCGATGAACGGGGTGATCGGCATGACGCACATCCTCGCCGATACCGAGCTCGACGAAACGCAGGCCGACTGCGTCGCCACCATCCAGACCAGCGGGGAATCGCTCATGGTCGTGATCAACGACATCCTCGATTTCTCCAAAATCGAGTCGGGCAAGATGACCTTGGAAGCGCAGCCCTTTCACCTGGGGACGACGATCGAGGAGGCGCTGGACCTCTTTTCCGCGCAGATTCGCGCCAAGAAGCTGGAGGCGGTCTACTTCATTGCGCCCCAGGTGCCGCTCGATCTCGTGGGCGACGCCATGCGGCTGCGGCAGGTGCTGGTCAACCTGATCGGCAACGCGATCAAGTTCACCGCCGAGGGTGAAATCGTGGTCAAGGTGGAGTGGCAGGAGAAGGCGGAGAACGGCGCGAACAAGCTGCTCTTTTCCGTCAGCGATACCGGCATCGGCATCGCGCGCGAGGGGCTCGACGGGCTCTTCCGCGCGTTTACGCAGGTGGACGCCTCGACCACGCGGAAGTTTGGCGGAACCGGCCTGGGCCTGGCCATCAGCCGCCGTCTGGCCGAGCTGATGGGCGGCACGATGTGGGCCGAAAGCGTGCCGGGGCAGGGCTCCAGCTTTTTCTTTACCGGACTCTTCCCCTCGGCGATCACGGCGCCGAACCATACGGGCCATGAGCGGGTGACCGGGCTGATGCGCGCGCCCGCGATTCTCATCGTGGACGACAATGCGACCAACCGAAAGGTGCTCGAGGCGCAGATACAAAACTGGCGCATGGTCTCCACGGCGGCCGCGGATGCGCGCGAGGCGCTGGAGCGGCTGCGCGATCGCGTCTTCGACGTCGTGCTCCTCGATTATCAAATGCCGGATATGGACGGCGTGACGCTGGCCCGGGAAATCCGCAAGACCCACGACGTGCCGCTGGTGCTGCTCTCGTCCTCGGGGGAAACGATCCGCGGCGCCGACGCGGCGCTCTTCCAGGCGCAGCTTCTCAAGCCGATCAAGCAGTCGCAGCTCTTCGCCGTCATCCTGCGGCTGACCGGCGGCCGCAAGCCGACCTCGCCGCTGCCGGAAGTAAGCCGCAAGCATTTCGACAACACCCTGGGCGCGGAGCATCCGCTGCGCATTCTTCTCACAGAAGACAATCCCATCAACCAGAAGGTTGGCCGGAAGATGCTGGACCAGCTCGGCTACACCGCCGACCTGGCGCGGAACGGCCGCGAGGCGGTGAACGCCCTGGTCGACACGACGTACGATCTCGTCCTCATGGACATCCAGATGCCGGAGATGGACGGCGTGGAAGCGATGCGCTTGATCCGCGCCGCGATGGGTCCGCAGGCGCCCTATATCGTTGCGCTGACGGCGGAAGCGCTGGAAGGCGACCGCGAGCGTTTCCTGGCCAGCGGCTTCGACAACTACCTGAGCAAGCCGCTCAAGGCCGCCGCGCTGCAGGAGTTGCTAAGGAGCGTGCCCAGCCCCGGCGCCACGCCGGATGGACCGCTGGTCGCCGCACGGGCGACGCGCTGAAGGTTTCCGTTGTCCCGGGGGAGGCGCGTTCGGGCGATCGCGGTCCGCATTCCGTCCCCGATCTTTCCACCGGGCAATCCCCTGCCTACTTCAACGACGCCATGTCGATCGAGAACCGGTACTTCACGTCGTTCCTGACCATTCGCTCGTAGGCCTCGTTGATCTTCTGCATCGGGATCACCTCGACGTCGGCCACGATGTTGTGCTCTGCGCAGTAATCAAGCATCTCCTGCGTTTCCGCGATGCCGCCGATGGCGCTCCCGGCGAGGCTCTTTCGGCCCATGATCACGCTGAAGGGTGGAAACGAGATGTTGTCCACCGGCACGCCCACGCAGACCATCGTGCCGTCGAGCTTCAGCGTTCCGAGATAGGCGCTGTAGTCATGCGGCGCGCTCACGGTATCGATGATGAAGTCGAGCTGGCCGGCGAGCTTCTTGAACGTCGCGGGATCCTTGGTCATCGCGAAGTGATGCGCGCCGAGCTTCTTCGCGTCGGCCTCCTTGTCGGGCGAGGTGCTGAAGAGGGTCACCTCCGCGCCGAACGATGCGCCGAATTTCACCGCCATGTGGCCCAGGCCGCCGAGGCCGACCACGCCGATCTTGCTTCCCGGGCCAATCTTCCAGTGCCGCAGTGGCGACCATGTGGTGATGCCCGCGCAGAGCAGCGGCGCAACGGCCTCCAGCGGTAGCTTGTCGGAAACATGCAGCAGGTAATCCTGGTCGACCACGATGTGCGTGGAATAGCCGCCGTAGGTGGGCGTCTTGCCGTCGCGCTCCAGGCCGTTGTAGGTCACCGTGCAGCCCTGCTCGCAATACTGCTCGAGCCCCGCCTGGCAGGGCGCGCAGCTGCGGCACGAGTCGACGAAGCAGCCAACGCCGCCCAGCTCGCCCGTCTTGAATTTCGTCACCTCTGCCCCGGTTTCGGTCACGCGGCCAACGATCTCGTGCCCGGGCACCATGGGATAAATGGAGTTCTTCCAATCGTTGTGCGCCTGGTGCAGGTCGCTGTGGCAGACACCGCAGAAAAGAATCTCCATCTTCACATCGCGCGGTCCAACTTCGCGGCGCAGGAATTGAAACGGCTGCAGGTGATCGGTGGGACTGTGGGTGGCGTAGGCTTGGACTTTCATGGAGGCTAAAGCTTGCCACCGATTTGGCGCCGCGCCAGCGAATCGCCCGCATCGGAGCCAAGGCGCACTTGGGCCGCTGACGTGGTGAGGAAACGGGAATCAGTCGCCAGATGGGGGCCGTGGCAGGGAGCGAAGGAGCGGTCTGCGCTTGGAGCGGCCACACGCCGGCAAGGAAAAGGAGGCCAAGGAGGAATACAAAGATTTAGGTGAGGAAGATGTGGGGTGTATCGTGCGTTTGGACAGGCAGCCATGATCGCCATCAATAATTTTCTCCAGCTGATCCGGCGCGCGGAGGAGATCGCGGAATGGGCGCGCATTCAGCGCGAGGCCGGCCGGGACAAGGAGATTCCCGAGGAGCTTGCCCGCATTTGTCAGCAGGAAGTCGGCTTGCCCTTCGCGGTGGTCCGCCGCTTATCCCCGGAGGAACTCTCGGACCTGCTGCGCCGCAGCGGCAACTCACGCGAGCGGTCGGTGCTGCTAGCCGGGTTGCTGGCGCTCGAAGCCGAATTCGACCAGAGGGCGGGCGATTCGGTGGGTCACGTCCGCGCCTCGCTCCAAGCCTTCTGCCTGCTGGGCGAGGCGCTGGAAGGCATGCCCGCCAACGAGTGCGGCGACAGCCGAGTCAAATTAGAAAAGCTGGCCGCGCCGCTGCGGAGCCTGGCGGATGATCCCTATGTGCGGCAGAAGCTGGATCGGTTTGGTTGTTGAGAGAGGTCGCCAGCTACCGTTTGAAAAACTGGCCAATCCGCTCGACGACGAATTCGAGCATGTCGTCGGTCAGGCCGGGATAGACGCCGAGGAAAAGCGTCTGGTTCATGATGGTGTCGGTGCCGGTGAGCTCGCCGTGGACGCGGCGAGGGATGTCGCGGAAGCCGGGTTGCTTGAGGACGTTGCCGGCGAAGACGAGGCGCGTTTCGATCTTCGCTTCCTCGAGCCAGAGCTGGAAGTCGCGGCGGTCGATGTGGTCCTTGAGCGTGATGGGGAAGCAGAACCACGAGACGTCGGCCTTGGGGGGCACGGTGGGGAGGATAAGGTGCTCCTCGAAGGCGCGGAGGCGGTCGAGGAAGAAGGCGGCGTTCTTTTTACGCGCGGCAATGAACTGCGGGAGCTTGCGGAATTGCGCGCAGCCGATCGCGGCCTGCATTTCGCTGACCTTCAGGTTATAGCCGAGGTTGGAGTAGATGTACTTGTGGTCGTAGCCAAAAGGCAGTTCGCCAAGCTGCCAGCCGAAGCGCTTGCCGCAGGTGTCGCTGACGCCGGGATCGCACCAGCAATCGCGGCCCCAATCGCGGACGGAGAGGCAGGTCTGGCGCAGGCCGTTGTCGTTGACGACGACCATGCCGCCCTCGCCCATGGTCATATGGTGCGCGGGGTAAAACGAGATGGACGACATGGCGCCGAAGGTGCCGCAGAGCTTGCCGTCCCAGGTCGAGCCGAGCGCGTCGCAGCCGTCCTCGAGGAACCAGAGGTCGTGCTTTTTCGCGAGCGCGGTGAGGACGTCGAGATCGGCGGGGATGCCGACGGTGTGCGGGACGAAGATGGCGCGGGTCTTCGGGCCGATGGCGGCCTCGATCTGCTCGACGTCGATGTCGTAGCGGCCGGGCTGGCAATCGACGAAGACGGGGATGAGCCCGTTTTGCACCAGCGGCGTGAGCGTGGTGGGGAAGGTGACGGCGGGGGTGATGACCTCGTTGCCGGGGCGCAGGCCGTCCTTGACCTGCGCGCTGAGCAACGTGGCGACCATGAGGAGGTTGGCGGAGGAACCGGAGTTGACGAGGTACGCGGCGCGCGCGCCGAAGTAGCCCTTCATCTCGCGCTCGAACTCCTGCGCGAACGGGCCGGCGGTGAGCCAGAATTGGAGCACGCTGTCGACGCCGCGCTGGAGCTCGTCCGCATCGAAAACGCGGCCGGCGTAGGGGATCTTGGTCTCGCCCGGTACGAAGCGCTTCGGCGCGTGCGCGAGGGCGTGGTAGCGCTCGACCAGCCGCAAGATTTCTTCCCGTAGTTCCGGCGCGGATTCCATGCGTGTTTATACGGGGGAGGAGCGGATTACTGAATTACTAAATTTCTGAAGAGCGGAGACGGGGATTCCGCTGCCGCGCCGGACTCGGCTTCGGGCCGATGCCGACCAACTGCGCAGGTTTTGTCCTGCGCCCAGTCAGGTAGCCGGCGCTCT
>CAZZYY010000152.1:0-2585 GCA_964658475.1 uncultured Candidatus Methylacidiphilales bacterium
GAGCACGGCATGGCCGCCATGGACGTGGAACTCGCACGCGGCGGTGTCGAGCGCGAGGTTGGCCAGGTCGGCATTGCCGTGCAGAAGCACGAGCTGCTTGAAGACAGAAAGGTCGTCGAGCCGCGCGCCGTCGAGCGAAAACTCCCCGTCGCTATCGAGCTGCTGACCGGTGGAGTCGCGCTTCCAGGTCAGCTTGCCGGTGGCGCGCCCGTGGACGACGCTGCGCAAGTCCTCGGGCAGGATTTGCTCGATCGGGACCTCGGTGATCTCGCCCTGCGCCTGGATAGCCTTGTTCTCGCGCATGCCGATGCTGCCGCTGAGCGTGACGCGCGCCGGATCGGCCGGGTTGAGCCCCGCCAGTTGCGCGGTATAGACGGTGATGACCGGACGCGTGACCAGCATTTCCAGCCGGTCGATGCGCAGCGGCGGCAGGTAGGGCATCTCCAGCACGCCGGAGGTCGCGGTGTACTTCAGGTCCTTGCCGATGAGATCGGCCTGGACGTGCGCGTCGCGGATGCGCGCCTCGCGGCCCTGAAAATAATAGAGCAGCTGCGCGTCGGGGCAGACGATGGGCCCGCATTCCACCCGCGTGGGCAGGAAGAAGAGGTACCAGGGCCGCGGCTTCTTCGGCTCGGGCGGACGCTTGAGCGCATCGTTGGGCGGCACGAGCTTGATCGTGGCCTGCGCGACGTTGACGTACTTGATGCGCCACGCCCCCTGCCAGATCGCGTCGGGATCGAACTCGGCCTCGATGCCGGTGGCGTTCAGCGCGCCGATGGCCTCACCCGGCCAGCCGGTGCTGGTGAAGGAATCGGTGTCGATTTTCCAGCCGTTGACGCGAAGCGGGGCGAAGTGGCCGTCCACCTTGATCGTCTTGCCCATGCCGGTCGAAGCGGTCTGCTGGCCCTTGGGCGACTCGGCGAAATTCTTGGCGTAGCTGTAGGCGAGACGCGGCGCGAGCCACGCCGCGACCAGCGCGAGCAGGACGAGAAGCACGAACGCGACGAGGAAGCCGCGCACCCAGATCGAGACAGGGCGCGGTCGCGGAAGCTGGGCAGGGGCGCGCATGTCGCAAGCCTAGATCGGGTCGGCGAATGCACAACCGCGGCGGTGAGTGAGGGGCAGCAGCGCGATCCGACGCTACGCGGCCGCATAGTCCGACGCCGTCGCTGCCTGCATCAGCGGAAGCTGCGCGGCGATCTCGTAGGAACGGACACGGTCTTCGTGCCGGTAGAATTCGCTCGCGAACATGACCTCGTCCGCCTGCGTTTCGCGCAGGAAGTCTTCCAGCTTCTGGCGAACGGTTTCCGGGCCACCGACAATCGCCGCGCCAAAATGGGACCGGACGTGGGCCTCCTCCATCTCGTTCCAGCGGCCGTCCATGCTGGAGACCGGCGGCGGCGTGAAAATGGGCTGGCCGCGAATCAGGCGCAGCACGCGCTGGTAAGCCGAGGTGGCGAGATGCCCGGCTTCCGCATCGCTGTCGGCCGCGATGAGCGGGAGCCCGACGAGGGCGTAGGGTTCGCGGCGAAACGCCGAAGGCCGGAAGCCGTCACGATACAAATAGAGCGCCTCGTGCAGCAGCCGCGGCGCGAACTGGCCGGCAAAGGCGAAAGGCAAACCGAGCCGCGCGGCCAGCTGAGCCGAGAAGGTGCTGGAGCCGAGCAGCCAGACGTCCACCCGCGCGCCGGCACCCGGCACGGCCCGGATGCGCTGGCCGGGGGAGGCGGGCGCCAGATAAAGGAGCAGGTCGTTGAGCAGCTCGGGAAAGCGGTCGCCCGCATCGGCGTTCCGCCCCAGCGCCCGGGCGGTCGCCTGGTCCGAACCCGGCGCACGGCCGAGGCCGAGATCGATGCGGCCCGGGTAAAGGGCGTCGAGCGTGCCGAACTGTTCCGCAATCATGAGCGGTGCGTGGTTAGGCAGCATGATGCCGCCGGCACCGACCCGCAGGGTGGAGGTGGCGCCGGCGACATGGCCGATCAGGACCGAGGTGGCGGCGCTGGCGATGCCCGGCATGTTGTGATGCTCCGCCAGCCAGAAGCGGGTGTAGCCCAGTCGCTCCACGCGCCGGGCCAGATCGACCGAATGGCGGAAGCTTTCCGCGACCGATCCACCCTCGCGCACGGATGCGAGATCAAGCACGGAAAATGGGACAGGTCCGGGAAGCGCAGGCACCCTGCAGGATAGCGCCGAAGCGCCCCACGGGCAATGCGGGGCGGCGTCTTAGTTTAAAGTGACCGCCTCAGAACAAGCGGCTATATTACCTATAGAGAAATGAAGTCGTTAAGATACGGGTACTACGGCGTGAGCCTTGTTCCTCTAGTCATTTTACCAAGTTGCTTCGGGGAGTTTGGGTCGCGCGCTCCAGGTTTAGTCAGCGATGGAATCATGGCGATCGTGCTCATTATTTGCCTAAGCCCCCTCATCACTTTTTTAGGGATTGTAGTGGCTGCTCTTTCGCCTAAAGGCTCAAAGATAGGTCCAGTGATTGCCACTGTTCTTGCTGCAGTGCCCGGAGTCATTGTCGGGCTTTTGGCCGGACATTAAATTTGGGGGTACTACAACGCGCGAATGAGCGGTCGCGT
>CAZZYY010000152.1:2595-6672 GCA_964658475.1 uncultured Candidatus Methylacidiphilales bacterium
CTTACATCTCCACACCTAGCGCCGCGCGGCGCGGTAGTAGCAGGCGAGGGCGAACTGACCGGTCGCGCCGACGAGGCCGATGATGGCGTAGAATAGTCGCTCGAACTGGAGCACCGTCGGCGCCATGTCGGGATCCACCATGGAGCCGACAGCGGGTGGGAGCGTCGGATGCAGGGCGTGATAGGCGCCGTAGATTGCGAAGAGCAGGGCGAAGAGACACTGGTTCCACCAGCCGTAGATCGCGCCGCGCGGATCGGCTGCGAGGAAGAAGCGATAGACCTTGAACTCGACCGCGGTCATGCCCGTGAGCAATACCGCCGCGAGGAAATCCTCGAAGTCCCACCCGCCGAGGAAACCGAGCCATGAAACCCCCGCGGAGAAAAAAAGCCAGAAGCGGCTCCAATACGCGGCCCGGGCGCGGCGCGTGAGCCGTTCCCCGTGCACGATGGCAGCGTGCATCTCGGCCGTGGCGAGAAAGGCGTCCACCGACTCGGGCCGACCTGCCTCGCGCAGCAGCGCGGCCAGCGCGGGCTCGGGTATCCGGACAAGCTTTGGCATCGAGCCCACGTTACGCCGGAAGGGTCGACGCGACAATCGGGGTGTGTTGCCAATTGCCCGATCGGCACGTTCGCGGTTAAATGCGCCCAATGAATTCCGTGCACTTGGGCCTGTTTGGCGTTGGCCTGGAGACCTACTGGCCGCAGTTTCCCGAGCTGCGGGAACACCTGCGCGAGTACCAGGCTCGCATCGCCGCCCGGCTGGAGGGCTTTTCCGCACGGGTGCTGGATGTCGGGCTGGTCGACAATCTCGAGAAGGCGCGCGGGGCGGCCGCGCAACTCGGCGGGGCGCAAGTCGACCTCGTCTTTCTTTACGTCTCGACCTACGCGCTTTCCTCCACCGTGCTGCCGGTCGTGCAAAGGCTGGGCGCGCCGGTGGTGGTGTTGAACCTGCAGCCGGAAGCGCAACTGGACTACGTAGCGTTCAATCAGCTCGGCGACCGCGGCCAGATGACGGGCCGCTGGCTGGAGTATTGCCAGAGCTGCTCGGTGCCAGAGATCGCCGGCGTCTTCAACCGGGCCGGCATTCCCTTCCACGTCGTGACCGGCTACCTGGACGACGAAGAGGCGTGGCGGGAGATCGAAGAATGGATCGCCGCCGCGCGCGTGGCGGCCGGGATGCGCACCAACCGGGTCGGCGTTCTGGGCCACTACTACAGCGGGATGCTGGACGTTTACAGCGACCTGACCCAGCAGGCGGCGGTGTTCGGCAATTCTTTTGAGCTGCTGGAAATGGACGAGGTCTGCGCGTTGCGCCAACGGGTGACCCCCGGGCAAGTCGCGGACAAGCTGGCCGAGTTCCGCACCTCCTTCGACGTCGCGCCGCAGTGCGACCCGGCGGAACTGGACCGTGCCGCGGCGACCTCCTGCGCGCTCGATGCGCTGGTGGCGCGGCATCAACTTGGGTCGCTCGCTTATTATTACGAAGGCGAGGAAGGCACACCGCACCGCAACGTGGCCACCTCGGTGATTGCCGGCAACACGCTGCTGACCGGCCGCCACATCCCGGTCGCCGGCGAATGCGAGATCAAGAATGTGCAGGCGATGAAGATCATGGACCTGCTCGGCGCGGGCGGCTCGTTCTCCGAGTTTTACCTCACCGACTTCAAGGACGATGTCGTCCTGCTGGGGCACGACGGTCCGGCCCATTTTCGCATGGCGGAAGGGCGCGTCGGGCTGGTGCCATTGTCGGTCTATCATGGCAAGCCGGGGCGCGGCCTTTCGATCCAGATGACCGTGGCGCCGGGCCCGGTGACGCTTCTTTCCGTGGTGCAAAATCGCGAGGGCGGACTGCTGCTCCTGGCCGCGCAGGGCGAGGCGGTCACCGGCCCGGTGCTCCAGATCGGCAACACGAACAGCCGCTACCGGTTTTCTCTCGGCGCGAAGAAATTCCTCAACGCCTGGTCGAGCGCTGGTCCCGCCCACCATTGCGCGATCGGCCGCGGCCACCTCGCCGGCCCCTTGGAGAAGCTGGCCAAAATCCTGCGGATCCCGTTTCAGCAGGTTTGCTAGAAAGGCTGAGCCGCCGGATCACGCAGAAAGAAGCCGCGCCCCAATCGTTAGGACTCTCGTCCACGGCGCGCTATTCAAAAAGCAAACCTATTCTCGTCTGCATGGAGCAACAGAGGAGTGGCTGAGAATTGAACAACTGTCGTAATCCACGCTCTTCTTTATTTTTTTCTTCGAAAGAAAACGTTGTCTTCGTTCAATTGGTGATCGATTCGCCAGATCTTAAAGCCGTGACTTTCGAGAAAGCGGAGGGCCTCTTCCTTGGTGTGTTGCCCTTTGTACAACTTCACTTCGTCTGATTGGGGCACTTCGATTACGCCGGCTTTCACCACTCCAATTCGAGATCCCAGGGACTTCAAGACGGAAAGATCGTGACCCTGCGTGTCCACATGCAGAAAATCAATTTGGTCGATGCGGTGTTGGGTCAGAAAATCATCGAGCCGGATGACATCCACTTTGATCTTATCTGTTACTTTCAGGTCTGTTCGACCTGGCCATGTTTTTTCGAGGCCGTCGGAAAACTCAAGCAACGAACTACATCCCCAATCGGCTGATCCTGCCACGTTAAAAGTGGCTTCCCCCGGGACTTCTCCCACGGCATTTACCTGTAAATGGTAACCCTTAATCCCAGCCGTCCTTTCCCGAATTATCGTCACGAGAAAAGGCGTTGGCTCAAAGGCGAAAACAGTAATCCAGGGAAAGGCCTTGATCAGGTTAATGGTGGTACTTCCATCGTTGGCTCCTACATCGAAGACCACGATGCGCTTCCATACGCTGCAACCGATAGCACTGGCTATGTAACGAGCTCCGTAAATCGCATGTAACCGCGGAGTAAACCTCTGCACCGCTGCTCTAAGATATCTTTTGAGTAACTTGACCACCGGGGAGGCTATTCTAAATGATCGAAGAAGAGATTAATAGCTTATCGTTTAATGTCTTGTCCGCGATCCCGCCCCTTGTGAAATGACCACTTTTCTCTTCCGTAGCGCTAAATCCTTGCATCCGCTTTGGTCTTAATCCGCTTCGCCTTTTGCGGGCGCAGAGTCGTTCAAGACAACGGCCCTCCTAGCAGGCGATCTAGGGCCTGTTAACACTATTGACCTTTTGCGGTTAAGTTGAGATAACCGGTGATGGAGATCACCGAGGCGCAGTATCGTCAGATCGAAGGGTGTTTACCCCGCCAGAGAGGTAACGTCAGGCTGAGCAATCTCGCCGTCATCAACGCCATGCTTTATGTAGCCGAGCAGGGCTGCAAGTGGCGCGGTTTACCTCGGAGATTCGGCAGCTGGCACACCATATACACCCGCATGAACCGCTGGAGCAAGGCCGGGGTTTTAGCCCGGCTTTTCGAGCACCTGCAACGTCAGCAGATCATCCGCATTAAGGTCGAGGCGGTGTCACTGGACAGCACGATCATCAAGGTGCATCCCGATGGCACGGGGGCTTTAAAAAAAACGGGCCGCAAGCCATCGGAAAATCCCGGGGAGGCTGGACCACCAAAATTCATTTGGTTGCCGCGAATGCTCGATGTGCCCTGACGCTGGCCCACTCGCCGGGCCAGGCCAGCGATGGCCCGGCTGGGCGCGACCTTTTGCGCGCCTGGGCTCGCCCGGCCGGCCCCTGCCATTTGATCATGGATCGGGCTTATCAGGGCGATGAAACGCTCCAGTTAGCTCTGGAATTGGGCTTTACCCCGGGGGTTCCACCCAACCCGCAACGCCTGCGACCGTGGGAGTACGACCGGGCCATGTACCGCAAACGCAACGAGGTCGAGAGGCTCTTTCGCCGACTCAAAGGCTTCCGGCGTATCTTCTCCCGCTTCGACAAGCTCGACGTGATGTTTATGGCCTTTGTTCACTTCGCCCTCATCTTTGAGGCTCTGCGATAGTGTTAACAGGCCCTAGTGGACTTTGGTGGACGCTCCTCCGTTTTCAGAGGAGAGCGGGTGAAGGGAATCGAACCCTCGTGTGTAGCTTGGAAGGCTACCGTTCTACCATTGAACTACACCCGC
>CAZZYY010000153.1:0-6646 GCA_964658475.1 uncultured Candidatus Methylacidiphilales bacterium
AAAGCCATCACCCCCCCCCTCCATCGCCCAAAACACCCCAAACCCCCAAAAAAATCCGCCTTTCCGAAAAGATTTTAAGCCCAATAGGCCCTGCAAGTTTTGCAGGGATAACGCTCCCCCAAAAACTGTGCGATACTCGCTGCCGATGGTTCGCCTTTTCCTCATCCACAGCCTCCGCTACTTCGCCCGGCACCCCGCGCTCACCGCGCTCAACATCATCGGCATCGCCCTCGGCGTAACCGTCTTCCTCAGCATCGCCATCGTCAACCACAGCGCGCTCGAATCCTTCCGCGCCTCCGTCGACATCGTCGCGGGCAAGGCTGACCTCGAGGTCATCGGCGACGGCCTCCGCTTCGACGAGCGCGCCTATCCCATCGTCGACAACGATCCCGACGTCATCGCCGCCACACCCACCGTCGAGGAAGTGGCCAGCCTTGCCGACTTCCCCGGCCAGTACCTCCAGATCCTCGGCGTCGACATCTTCTCCAACGGCCCGCTGCGCACCTTCACGCTGCACGATGCCAACAAGAAGACCCCCGACGTGGTCGATTTCCTCGCCGACCCGAAAGTCATCGCCCTCTCGCGCAAGCTGGCCGACCGCCTGCGCCTCAAGCTCGGCGACCCCATCCGCGTCGCCACCCAAACCGGCATCGAGACCTTCCGGCTCGGCTTCATCCTCGAGTTCGGCGAAGACGCGCCCGGCGCGGACGAGCACCTCGCCGTCATGGACATCGCCAACGTGCAGGAGAATTTCCTGCACGTCGGCAAGCTCAGCCGCATCTCCGCGCTCCTCCGTCCCGGCGCCGATTTCAATACCGTCGCCGACCGCCTGCGCCGTGAGTTGCCTTCCGGCACCGTGGTGCAGCCGCCCGACCGCCGCAACCGCCAGATCTCCCGCATGCTCGGCGCCTTCCAGCTCAACCTCACCGCGCTCTCGCTCGTCTCCCTCCTCGTCGGCATGTTCCTCATTTATAATACCGTGGCCGCCTCCGTCGTGCGGCGCCGCCACGAGATCGGCGTGCTGCGCGCCCTCGGCCTCAGCGCCTGGCAGGTGCAGGCGCTCTTCCTCGCCGAGGCGCTTCTGCTCGGACTCGCCGGCGCCATTCTCGGGCTCGTCCTTGGCGTCGTGCTCGCCGGCCAGCTCGTCGGCATCGTCTCCCAAACGATCACCTCGCTCTATATCCTCACCAGCATCCACCAGCTTTTCATCTCGCCGCTGGCCATCGTCATGGCGCTCGGCCTCTGCCTCGGCGCCGTGCTCCTCGCCGCTTGGTTCCCCGCCTGGGAAGCCGCCCGCGTCCCGCCGGTCGAGGCGCTGGCCGTCGGTCATCTTGAGGAAACCAGCGCCCGGCGTACCGGCGGCTGGAGCGCACTCGCTCTCGGTCTCCTGGTCCTGGCTCTGATCGTGGCGCGAATCAGCCTCACCACCGGGCCGGCCTGGCTAAGCTTCGGCGCGGCACTGTTCACGCTGCTTGGCTTCGCCTTTTTCACCCCCGCCGTGGCCGTGCTCTTTGCGCGCACGCTCCGCCCGCCCACGCTCATGGCCCGGATCGCCCTCGGCCACTTCGCGCAATCGCTGCACCGGAACGCGGTCGCCATCGCCTCGCTCGTCGTCGCCCTCGCCATGGTCGTCGGCATCTCCACGATGATTTTTAGCTTCCGCACCACGGTGGAGGAATGGCTCAACCGCTCCATCCAGTCCGATCTCGTCATCGCGCCCGCCGGCAACCTGCTCGTCGGCAACCGCGAGTTCATCCGACCCGAAGTGGAGCGCCTGGTCACCGCCCTGCCGCATGTGAAGGTCGATTCGTTTCGCGAGATGCGCGTCCTCTGGCAGGGCCAGTGGGTCAAGCTCGCCACCGTGCGGATGGGCGTCACGCGCGATATCGAGAAGCTGACCTTCTCGCAGGGCAACGCCGACGCCGCCTTCGACGCCGCGATGAATCACGGCGCCGTCCTCGTCAGCGAGCCCTTCCGCCGCCGCTTCCACCTCGGCGTGGGTGACCAGATCACTCTTAACACCCCCGACGGCCCGCACACCTTTCCCATCGCCGGCGTCTACCTCGACTACACCACGGAAGGCGGCGTTGTGCTGGTCGATTGGCCGCTCTTCCAGCGCTACTGGCACGACACGTCGATCAACGGCCTGGGACTCTATCTCGACAAGAAATCAGGCGAAACCGCCGTCCAGTTGCAGGAACGCCTGCGCCCCCTGCTCGCCCCCTACGGCGATTACTTGATCAAGTCCAACGGCGAGCTGCGCGAGCAGGTCTTCCGCATCTTCGACCAGACTTTTTCTGTCACCTATCTGCTGCAGGTGATCGGCATCATCGTCTCCGCGCTCGGTATTTTTCTCAGCCTCAGCGTGCTGGTTTCCGAGCGCCGGCGCGAGATCAGCATCCTCCGCGCGGTTGGCGCCTCCCGCCGCCAGATCGAGGCGCTTGTGCTCTGGGAAGCCGGCTTCATCGGCCTGCTCGGCGCCGCCATGGGCATCGCCGCCGGCCTGGCCCTTGCGATCGTCCTCAGTTACGACATCAACGTCTCTTTTTTCGGCTGGACCATCTCCTGGGCCACGCCCTGGACGCTGCTCCTGGGATTGCCCGTCGCCGTCATCGCCGCCGCCATGCTCGCCGGCTACGGCGCCGCCCGCCAGGCCGCCCGCCTCGACATCGCCGACGGCGTCAAAATGGAGTGACACCCCGACCATGAACCGCCTCCACGTCTCACGTCGACTCAAGGAAGCTGGGATCGGCCGGCCGCTGCTGCTTCAGCGTCAGCCGCGCGCCGAAGAGGGCCGTGCCGATGCGCACGCTCGTGCTGCCTTCCTCGATCGCCACCTGGAAGTCGCCGCTCATCCCCATCGAGAGCACCGGCAGCCGCAGCCCGCTCTCCGTCTCGATCCGGTCGCGCAGCTCCCGCAGCCGGGCGAAGTGCGGACGAGATTTTTCCGGATCGTCAACATAAGGCGCAATCGTCATCAACCCGCGCAGGCTAAGCCGCGGAAGGCCGTTGATCGCCTCCGCCAAGGCAAGCGCGCTCTCCGGTGTGCAACCAAACTTGCTGCTCTCGCCGGCAACATTGACCTGCAGGAGCACGTTTTGCGTTTTGCCAAACGCCTCCGCGTGCCGGTCGATCTCTTCGGCAAGATCAAGCCGGTCCACCGAGTCGATCGAGTCGAAGAGCTGTACCGCGAGCTTCACCTTGTTCGTTTGCAAGTGCCCGATCAGCCGCCACGACCCGCGTTCCAGCTCCGCGATCTTGCGTGCCGCTTCCTGCACCTTGTTTTCCCCGAAGACGTGCAGCCCGGCCTGCATGGCCTCGCGGATGATCTCCGCCGTCTGCGTCTTGCTTACGGCCACGAGTTCGACCTCCGAGGCGTCACGTGCTGCTCGAGCCGCCGCCCCGGCAACTTGCCCCTTCACTCCTTCCAAGCGCGATGCGAAGTCGTCCATGCGTCATCTTATCGCCGTGCGAATGCGGTGTCATCTCCGCTGGACCGCCATGATAATGAAAACTTAAGTATTGACGAGGTATTAGGTACGCTTATGCTCACCGGTCATGCAGGTGGAATCGTTCAAGGTGTTCCGGGATTTGGTGGAATCCCGCAGTTTCAGCAAGGCGGCCTCGCTCAATTTTATCACGCAGTCGGCCGTGAGCCAGCAGGTGCGCGCGATGGAGGAACGCTTCCGCGTCCCGTTGATCGAACGCAGCAACAAGCGCTTCGGCCTCACGCGCGAGGGCGAGCTGCTTTACGACGCGAGCAAGCAGATCGTTTTTCAGGTCGATTCCCTACAGCACCAGCTTTCGGAAATGCGCAATGTGGTCTCCGGCACGATCCGGCTGAGCACCGTCTACAGCATCGGCCTGCACGAGCTGCCGCCCTATTTAAAAAAGTTTTTGCGCGAATTCCCCAGCGTCAACGTCCACGTGGAATACCGCCGCTCCAACCAGGTCTACGACGAGGTGGGCGAGGGGACGAGCGACCTCGGCCTGGTCGCCTTTCCACTGCAAAAGAAGACCCTCAAGGTCGAGCCCTTCCGCAAGGATCGGCTCGTGCTGATCTGCGTCCCTGGACACGAGTTGGCCAAGGAAACCGAGATCGCCGTGGCGCGCTTGAAGAAGGAAAAGTTTATCGGCTTCGAGCCCGATATCCCCACGCGCAAGGCGGTCGACAAGATTTTTCGCGAGGCGGGCCTGGAGGTGAACCCGGTCATGGAATTCGACAACATCGAGACGGTAAAGCGCGCGGTGGAAATCGGCGCCGGCGTCTCGATTGTCCCGCGCCAGACGGTGGAGCAGGAAGTGCGCGCCGGAACGCTCGCCGCGGTGGAGTTCATTGGCCAGCCCTACTTCCGTCCTCTGGGCATGATCTACAAATCCGGCCGGGTGCTGTCTCCCGCCATGAAGCGTTTCCTCAACGTGCTGAAAGAGCCGCTGGAGTCGCCCAGCACGGCGACGAACGGCGCGGCGGCCTAGGTTGCAATTCTTCTGTTGCGGCGGTCTGCGACCGCCGGCAGAGGATACATGGTGACGCACGCCTCAGCGATACTCCTGCCGCTCCAAAGGCTACGGGAGCCTTCTCGGAAAACGTTTCAAGTCCCGCCTGCCTCCTGCGCCTCGATCACCTCGCGGAACGTTTTGAAGTGAAATTTGCTGACGGCCTTGAGGCCCGCAATTCCCGAGCTTTTGGCGATTGTCGCCGCCGCAGTTTTCACAGCGACCGAAGCGCCTTTGGGCAGCGTGACGCCCGCTTTCTCGCCCAAAGATTTCAAACGGCCGAGAAATGCGGAGCGGGCAAGGATCGAGGCGGCGGCAACGGCGACGTCGCTTTCCGCCTTGGTGCGCTGCTCCAGGATGATCTTTTTCCCGTGCTCCTTCAGCGCGCGTTTGATCAGGCTCTCGTGCGCGAATTTATCGGAAAGCGCCCGCGGGCAATCGGGCCAGCGCGTGAGCAGATTTTCGATCACCGTGGCGTGGCCCCACGCCAGCAGCGCGTTGAGGTTGCGGAACCGCACGTAAAGCTCATTGTATTTTTCCGGCGAAAGCACGATGACGTTGAACCGGTCGAGCGTGACGCACTCTTTGATCGCGTCGGCCATTTCATGCGCTTTCTTGTCGCTGGTGATAAGCTTGCTGTCCTTCACGCCCAGGTCGAGCAGGCGCCGCGGCAGGTCGCCATCGACAAAGACGCCGGCAATAACAAGCGGGCCAAAAAAGTCGCCCTTGCCACTTTCGTCGATGCCCAAGTGCGGCTGAAACATCTCCGGATTGTGCACCTCGTCGTAGCCGAGCTTGGCCTCGCCGAGGATCTCGGGCTCAAGCGTGAACTCGATAAACTCCTTCACCCCCCGGCCCTGCACGAGCAGCTTGCCGGAAGTGTAGGCGTTGACGGTCAGCTTGTCTTTCTGCGCGCCGAAAAGCGTGTAGGGTACCTCGCGAAACGTGAAGTTCTGCGCCTCCAGCAGCCCGCGCAGTTTTTCCGCCTGCTGCGCATCGATCTTGAAGGTAAAACTGCCCGTGTCGGCCACATTGGTTTTTAAACCATGCCGCCCCTTGTGAAAACGAAATCCGCTTTCGCTGATGCCTCGCTGTCCGCGGTGGCGCTGCCGTGGAAGCCTGCGCAGGGTCGCCGCATGCGCGAGTTTCTGCGCGTGTGGTACCAGACTGCCGCGCGCGACTTGCCGTGGCGCCATACGCGCGATCCCTATGCCATCGCCGTCTCAGAGTTCATGCTGCAGCAGACGCAGGTGGCCACGGTGATTCCCTACTTCGCCCGCTGGATGAAACAGTTTCCCGATTGGGCGGCGCTGGCGGAGGCGACGGAAGAAACGGTGATCAAGGCGTGGGAGGGTCTCGGCTATTATCGGCGGGCGCGGAATCTGCATGCGCTGGCCAAGGCGGTTGTTGCGGTGCACGGCGAGCTCCCGCGCGACGGGGAGGGGCTGCGGGCTCTGCCCGGCATCGGGCCGTACACGGCCGCGGCGATCGGCAGCATCTCCTTCGACCTGCCGCTGGCGGTGCTGGATGGGAACGTTATGCGTGTCCTGACGCGGCTGCTGGCCTGCCGGGACGACATCGCGGTGCCGAAGACGCGCGAGAAGCTGCAGCGTGTCGCTGACGAATTTTTGGATCGCAAGGATCCGGCCACGCACAATCAGGCGGTGATGGAACTGGGCGCGACGATCTGCGTGCCGCGCCAGCCGCTCTGCCTGCTCTGCCCGCTGAAGCGCGATTGCCTCGGCCGTCCGCGCGCGGAGGAGTTCCCGGTCAAGACGCGCGACGCGACCGTGAAGCGCGAGGAGACCATCGCGATCCTCCAGCACGGCGAGCGCTTCTACTGTGAGCAGGTGCCGGAGGAAAAACCATGGCACGGTCTCTGGCGGTTTCCCGATTTCGATCCGGTCCGCATGATCGAGGGCGAGGAGATCGAAAGGATTCGTTATGGCATCACCAAGTACGCGGTGACCATGCGAGTCGTGGCAGCACGTTGGAAGAAGCGCGCGCCAGTTGCGCCCGATGTGCGTTATCTTAAGCGCGAGGAAATGGAGGGTCTGGCATTTGCGGCACCGCATCGGAAGCTGATCGAGCAGCTGCCGAAAACGAAAGAAGGTCGCTCCTGATCCCGATTGGCAGTTGGCGGCAGCGG
>CAZZYY010000154.1:0-6642 GCA_964658475.1 uncultured Candidatus Methylacidiphilales bacterium
TTGGCGGACGCGGCGGTCCTGGTGGCGGACGCGGGCGTGGTCCCGGCGGCCCGGGCGGCCGTGGTCGCGGCAATCGCATGCCGCGCAACCGCAACGACGAGCCGAAGAGCGACCTGCTGGAGAAAGTCGTCTTCATCAACCGTTGCGCCAAGGTGGTCAAGGGTGGCCGCCGTTTCAGCTTCAGCGCCCTCCTCGTCGTCGGTGACCGCAAGGGCCGGGTCGGCGTCGGTTTCGGCAAGGCCAACGAGGTTGTCGAGGCGATCCGCAAGGCCACCGAGGCGGCGCGCAAGCATCTCGAGCCCATTTCACTGCGCGAGAACACCATTCCCCACGAAGTCATCGGCCAGTTCGGCGGTGGCCGCGTGCTCCTTCGCCCGGCTTCGCCCGGAACCGGCCTCATCGCCGGTGGCGGCGTTCGCGCCGTCGTCGAGGCAGTGGGAATCAAGGATCTGCTCGCCAAGTCGCTCGGTTCCGGCAACCCCGCGAACGTGGTCAAGGCCACGCTCGACGCCCTCAAGCAACTGCGCTTGAAGGACTCCATCTATCAACTGCGCGGCAAGACGGTCAAGACGCCCACGGCGCCGGCTTCTGCTACGGACGGCACCGCTCCGGCTTCCGCCAGCGTGACCGAGCCTGAGAAGAAACCTGCCAAGGCCAAGGGCAAGACCAAAGCCGCCAAGCCCGACGTCGCACCCGAAAACGGCACCGATCCCGCGCTCGCGAGCTAAGCAGCTCCACTTTAACTTCCAACTTCTATGCCCTCCCTCCGACTCCATAATCTCCAGCCCCGTCCCGGTTCGCGCCATCGCGTCAAGCGCCTCGGCTGTGGCGAAAGCTCCGGCCACGGCAAGACTTCCGGCAAGGGACACAAGGGTCAGAAGGCCCGGTCCGGCGGCAGCATTCGCCTCGGTTTCGAAGGCGGCCAGATGCCCCTCATCCGGCGTCTGCCCAAGCGCGGCTTCAACAACGCCCAGTTCAAAACCACCTACGCGCCGGTCAACCTGGCCGCGCTCAACGACCTCAAGCACGACGGCCTCATCGACGAGGCGGCGCTGCGCAAGGCCGGGCTCGTCAACGGTTCGTGGAGCGGCGTCAAGGTGCTCGGCGACGGTGAGGTGACCAAGGCGCTCGCGCTCAAGGTCCACGCCGTCAGCGCCAGCGCCAAGGAAAAGATCGAGAAGGCGGGCGGCTCCGTTGAGCTCGTCGCCGCCAAGGTCTATCCCGCGCGCAACTCCGCCAAGCAGGCCGCGCTGGCCAAGCGCAAGCCGAAGGCCCAGTAATCCACCGGAACTTGGAAGGCGGAACTTGGATTCGTTCTGAGTTCTTCGTCTGAGTTCCACGCTCCCCGTTTCTCATGCTTTCGGCCTTCGCCAACATCTTCAAGATTCCCGAGCTGCGGCAGCGCATCCTCTTCACGCTCGCCGTCATCGTCGTGGTCCGCATTGGCGCGGCCATCCCGTGCCCGGGCGTCAACACGGACATCCTGGCCCGCTTCTTCCACACCATCATCGAGAAAAGCGGCAGCTCGAACACGACCGGCTCCGTCATCGGCATGTTCAACCTCTTCAGCGGCGGCGCGCTGGAGAATTGCGCCGTCTTCACCCTCGGCATCATCCCCTACATCAGCGCGAGCATCATGCTCCAGCTTATGACCGCGGTCGTGCCCAGCCTCGGCAAGCTCGCGCGCGAGGAAGGCGGCCGGCACAAGATCACCCAGTACACCCGCTACGCGACCATCCTCATCTGCCTCATCCAAGGCTACTTTTATTCCAAGCAGTTCGAGAACCCGGAGAAAAGCGCGCTCTTCTCCTCCATCTCCGCGATCACGCAGCAGTACGGCCCGCTCGTCCCATATCCCGGGCCGATGTTTGAGTTCACCACCGTACTCTGCCTGCTCTCCGGCACGCTGCTGCTCATGTGGCTCGGCGAGCAGATCACCGACAAGGGCATCGGCAACGGCATCTCGATGGTCATCACCGTCAACATCGTCTCGCGCCTGCCGGCCGCCATCCTGCAGGGCTTCCAGATGGTTTTCACCCACAACGGCGAGAACGCGGTCCCGCTTCCCTTTGTGCCGCTGATGATCTTTTTCCTCTTCGCCGTCGTCGCCGGAACCATCGCCATCACCCAGGCCATGCGCAAGGTCACGATCAACTACGCCCGCCAGGTGCGCGGCAACAAGGTCTACGGAGGCCAGAGCTCCTTCCTGCCGCTGAAGGTCAACTACTCCGGCGTCATGCCCATCATCTTCGCCCAGTCGATCCTTCTCGTGCCCGCCTTCACCATCAAGCTCCTGCCCATCGGCACGGCGCCCTGGGCGTTGTCGTTCGCCAATTCGCTCATGCCCGGCGGCACGATGTACTATGTCATCTATATTCTGATGATTTTCTTTTTCTCCTACTTCTGGGTCAGCTTCATGTTCAACCCGATCCAGATCGCCGAGGATGTGAAGAAGAACGGCGGCTTCATTCCCGGCGTGCGCCCCGGCGCCCCGACGGCCGAGTTCCTGGAATACACCATGACGCGCCTGACCCTGGCCGGCGCGATCTTCCTCGCCGTCCTCGCCATTCTGCCGTCCACCATCCAGCGCTCCTTCGGCGTGCCGATGCTCACCGCGCAGTTCTTCGGTGGCACCAGCCTGCTCATCATGATCGGCGTCATGCTCGACACCATGCGCCAAATGGAAACCTATCTGCTCCAGCGCCATTACGACGGCTTCCTCAAGAAAGGCCGCATCCGCGGTCGCAGCGCCTCGAACCTCACCGCCGCCCAGGGCCAGGCCGCCACCGGCAACTACGTCTGGCTCTACGTCATCATCGCCATCCTCTTCATCGCCGGCGCGGTGGTGGCGATTGCGAAATAGGGCAGGGAACTGCCTTTCTGTAGCGGCGATCTATGACCGCCGACGCATAACTCGAAAATGTCGGGAAGCGGATCATATCCCACCGCTTCGCTCAAACTCGCACGGGAACCATAATCCCCAAAACTTGTAACCGATTCGAAACCCTTCGAGTTAGCCGGGATCGGCCCGATCCCGGAGCGAGCAACGCGAGCGGAATGCCTTCCTGCCTTCCATGCTTTGGAAGACCGACGACCGCACCAAAACGCCGCCCGCCCCGCCTCGACCATCCCCCGCAGTTGACCCCGCTCAAAATCCGTCGACTATTCCAAGAGAATTCTATTTCGTTTTTTCTCCCTTTCTCCAAAATCAGCCCCCTAAGTTCCACCCCGCCGTGAGCGTCCCCATCAAATCCGCCGACGACATCGAAGGCATGCGCTTTGCCTGCCGCGCGGCGCGTGAGATTCTCGAGGAAGTCTCACTCGCCGTCGTGCCCGGCGTCACCACCGGCGAGATCGACAAGCTCACCGCCCGCCTCATCAGCGACCGCGGAGGCCGCAGCCCCTTCCTTCACTACCGCGGTTTCCCCGGCCACATCTGCATCTCGGTTAACGACGAAATCGTGCACGGCATCGGCGGCGCGCGCCGCGTGCAGTACGGCGACATCGTCAAGCTCGACATCGGGATCGTCCTGCGCGGCTGGGTAGGGGATACCGCCACCACCAGTCCCGTCGGCGAGATTCCCGCCGCCACCGCCCGCCTCCTGGCCAAGACGCAGGAAGCGCTCGCCGTCGGCATCGAGCAGGCGCGGCCCGGCAATCGCGTCCACCACATTTCCGAGGCCATCGAGAAATTCGTCGTCTCCAGCGGCTACAGCGTCGTGCGCGAGTTTGTCGGCCACGGCGTCGGCCGCCAGCTCCACGAGGAGCCGCACGTCCCCAACTACGGCCGCGAAGTCAAGGCCCGCCTCAAGCCCGGCATGACCATCGCCATCGAGCCCATGGTCAACATGGGCCGCGCCCAGGTCCGCCAGCTCGCCGATGGCTGGACCGTCGTCACCGCCGACGGCAAGCCCAGCGCCCACTTCGAGCACACCGTCCTCATCACCGAGGAAGAGCCCGAAATCCTCACCACCCTCGGCGCGCCCGCCGCCGCCCTCAGAAGGTAGCCGGCATCGGTCCGATGCTAGAGCCGCAGCAGCGGCGGAATGCCTTTTCCTGTCTCCGCCGCACGTTAGCCTCCCCTTGGATGTCAACTGCGCACCCCGACGAAATCCGCGCCCCGGCCCGCGTGATTGAACTTATGCGCGACAACGCCTGCCGCGTCGAACTTCCCAACGGCCACCGCGCTGTCGGCCAAAGCCGGACCCGCATCTTCTCGGTCGGCGACGATGTCACCATCGCCTTCCACCCCTACGACCTTTCCCGCGGCTGGATCGTCGGGTAAACACCACCGGCAGAAACGATGACCGCGCGCTTCTCCGGTTGGGTCGCGGCGCTCGCTCTCACCTGTCATGCCGCCCCGGCCGCGACCGTTCCGCTTGTCGGCTTCGATTCCGATCAGGCGCGTATCATCCAGGCCGCGACAAACGAGATGATCGCCAGGATCGATGCGCTCAAGCCGGGCCATCCACCGCTCGCCGAATTCGGAAGCGCATCCTGCTTCCACCGCTTTCCCGGCGGCTTCCGCTACGACTACAAGGTCGAGACGGTCCGCGCCACCGACGCCCGGCCGCTCCAGGAACGACCGCTGCCAGGAGGCTGCTTCATCTATTCCGCTACTGGCCGTCGGTGTCCGGGCTCGGTCCTGTCGACGCTCGGGAATTGAACGATTATGTCTCAGGGGCGACATCCGGCGGCGCCCGCGTCGGCATCAGTTACGAGTTTCGCTTCGCCCTCAATCGCAAGCCCGGCGAGAAGATCGGCTCGTACAGCGATCCCGCGGACGCCGCCCTGGCCGCCTCGCTCAATCAAGCGGTGCAGGACGAAAGCAAGGGCATCTTCGCCCGGCTTACGAGCGAGCTACTGCTGACGCGCCAGCATGTGGCGCTCGATGTGCCCTCGCTGCTGGCCGCGGCGCAGAGCACCGTGCCAGGCACGGATGACGACCCCACCGGTAATCTCTCCTATAACGCGATCGTCGCGCTCAAGTTCAAGACGCTCACCCCGCGTCAATGGGCCGATTTTCGGCAGAGCCTCGAAGCGGGCAAAGTTCATCTCACCACCTTCAGCGTGGGCGAGGTGGATCAACTTGTGCAGAAATATGCGGCAGCGGATCGCCCGGAGATTCTGCTGGAATTGGCTCAGGCCAGCCTTCGCGCGGAACAAGCCGGCGGTGACACGTTTCAAAGCACGCCCCTTTTTGGCGTCGCGGGGGCCAGCGACGCGAGGGCCGTGCGCGGCTACATCCTGGCGCAGTTGCACGACGGCGAGCCGCGCAACGTTCCCGTCTCGGCGCTCCTTCTCGTTTCCGATCCTGACGCGCAGCTGCGGATTTCCGCGCTCGACTACCTTGCGCGCCAGCCTGGCGCTGTTGCGCACGCCCGGGTGCTGGGTGCCTTGAGCGGCAACTACCGCGGCGTCGAGATCGAGGCCGCCGGGATCGCAGGAGAGCGAAAGATGGCCGACGCCGTGCCTGCACTCCAGCGGCTCCTAAGCGCCTCGGGAAGCAACGTGCGCTCGGCTGCCGCGGCTGCCCTGAGGCAGCTCGGCCGTCCCGCCGCCGCTCCTCCCATTCCGCCCCTGCCGAATGACGCGCGGCGCCTGGCTCAAAAGCTTACCCAGCGCGGCTTGGCCGACGACGACCTCCTCCTCAATCACCAGCTCATGAATATCAACGCGCCCTTGCTGCCGGCGCTCGACCGCACATCGGTGGAGCAGGCCATCGGCAGCGAGACCAGCCCGGAAAGCCGGCAACCCGGCTCGCTCTATCTCCGCGAACCAATTCCCTCGCAATTCCTGCTCGCCGCTGCACTCAAGCTCCACGACAACGCGGCCGCCGCCCGCATCTACGACGCGATGTGCGACGACTTCGACACAGACGAACTCGCGCTCGATGATGCCACCGACAAGCTCGGCTGGGACCGTTTGGCGGAAGGGCTAAACGAATTTCACCTCCATCACGACACCATTGCGCTGCCCTGGCTGCAGCAAGTCCTGGCCATGGCCGCCCTGGCCAGGCCGTTCTCCCTCCTCAGCGTGTACCTCAAGCAAAGCACCGAGCTCAGTCGCTACCTGCAGGCGAGGGGACCGGAAGACCACTCTCCTGAACCCGCCCAAGCCAACCGCGCCGACTACGCCAGGTACTGGATCGCCCGGCTTCGCGACGACGACGGCATCCACCCCGATCCCGCCGCCGAAAAGCTCCGCGAGATGGAGCTGGCCGGCGTGCCCTACCTCATTGACGCCGTCGCCGACCGGACGCCCACCCGCACCTTCTCCTATCCCCGCAGCTATCTGCCCGTGCGCGCATTCATCTACATTGGCGATGATGCCCTCGCGTTGCTCGATGATATCGCGCAGGACTACAGCACCTCCCTCCCGGTCGACTTCCACAACACGTCCACATTGGCGCCCGGCTATCAGGACCGTCTCCGCGCCTTTTTCGCCGAGCTCACCTCCCACCCGGGCCCGCCTTCCGCCAAACGCCAGCCCCCCATCCTCTACCCCATGGGCCGCTACTTTTGGGGCGATGACTAAGCGTACGGTCGTCACCGAGACTGTTGTCCAAGCCGAAAACCTCCGAAGGTAGCCGGCATCGGCCCGATGCCGGAGCCGCAGCTGCGGCGGAAATGCTCTAATTTG
>CAZZYY010000155.1:0-6640 GCA_964658475.1 uncultured Candidatus Methylacidiphilales bacterium
CCGGCTACCTGACGGACGGCGGCGGCTACCGCGCTTCGCGCAAGGCATGCTTGGGCGGGACGGCGGGATCGGGGTGCTTTAGGTTTGTGGGGCGAGGATGCTTATTGGGTTGAGCCGGCGGTCATAGACCGCCGCTGCAGAAGGCCGCTGGGTTCCGGCCCGTGCTGGAGTTGGAACGACGCTGTGAAAGATCGGAAAGGGCTGGTGTTTTAGGTAGCCGGCATCGGCCCGATGCCGGGGGGAGCGTAGCGACCGGAATGTCTTTTCGAGCTGGAGCGGACTGGCGGCCGATTCCGCGCGCTGGGGGCGTCGGTTGCGGACGCGTGTTCTACTCGGACCGGCGCTCGGAGAGCGCCGGCTATCTGGCGGAGGGCGGCGGCTACCGCGCTTCGCGCAAGGCATGCTTGGCGGGCCGACGGGATGGGAGTGCGGTGGGTTTGTGGGGCGAGAATGGTTATTCGGCCTGAGCCGGCAGGCCTGGGCCGCCGCTATGGAAGGGCGCGCTCAATCGTCCTTCAGCATGAGCTCGTGGAGCTTCTGGGGCACGTTCTGAGCGCGCATCAGGGTCTCGCCGACGAGGACCGCGCTGATGCCGGCGGCGCGCACGCGGCGGACGTCTTCCGCGGTGCGGATGCCGCTTTCGCTCACGCCCACGGTGTCGTTCGGGATTTCCTCGGCGAGTTCCTCGGTAGTGGCGAGATCGACTTGGAAGGTTTTCAGGTTGCGGTTGTTGATGCCGATCAGGTCGGCGCCCAGCTCCAGGGCGCGATCCATCTCGCGCAAATCGTGCACCTCCACGAGCACGTCGAGCTGGCAGGTCTTGGCCAGATCGTGGAGCGTCCGCAGCTTCTCGTCTTCCAGGCTGGCGACGATGAGCAGGATCGCGTCGGCCCCCGCCACCACGCTTTCGTAGACCTGCAGTTCGTCGAGGATGAAATCTTTGCGCAGGAGCGGCAGCTCAACCTGCTCGCGCACCTGGCGCAGGTAGGCGAGCGAGCCGTGGAAATATTTTTCGTCGGTGAGGATGCTCAGCGCGTGCGCGCCGCCGCGGGCATACTCGCGCGCCTGCGAGAGCGGATTAAAATCGGCGGCGATGATGCCGGCGGAGGGCGAGGCCTTCTTCACCTCGGCGATGACGGCCATCTCGCCCCCGCGATGCAAGCCCGCGCGAAAGGGCCGGAAATCATTTCGCAGCAGGGCCTGGCGGCGCAGTTCCGCGGCGTGGGGCGCGAGGCGCCGGATTTCGGCCTCCTTGCTGGCGTTGATTTCGGCGAGCTTGTCCATCGCGGCACTATGCCACAAACAGGCCGCGCCAAAAGTGAATCCCGTGCGGATCTGGTCGCAGGAGTAAGTGGCCGATGGAATAGCTCGCGTCTGTTGATAGCCGCCATCGGCCGGACGGCGGTCGCGTGGAAACAGGCTGGTTAAGGTTCCATTCTCTGTCACGCGATCGAGGGAGGTTCGGGCCCGACGTCAATCCGGAGCGGATGGAGGATCGCGCGGGGGATGCTTTGTTCTCGAAGTGAAATCCTTTGGGCGCGACCGGCGTTGTGCCGACGACGGCTACCGCGCTTCGCGCAAGGCATTGCTTGAGCGGGTTGGCGGGATCGGAGTGCGTTGGGCTTGGGGGGTGAGGACGATTATGTGGGTTGAGCCAGCGGTCATAGGCCACCACTACAGAAGGTCGTCGGGTTTCCGTCCGCGTTGGGGTTCGACCGAAGCTGTGGAGGATCGAAAGGGGCTAATGTCGTAGGTAGCCGGCATCGGCTCGATGCCGGAGGGAGCGCAGCGACCGGAATGTCTTTCCGGCCGGGGTGTACTGGCGGCCAATTTCGCGCGGTGGAGCGCGCTCCGGCGTCGGGCCGACGCCGGCTACCTTCGGAGGGTTTCGTTCTTGCCGGATGCCATTCTTGGGCCGGAGGGTTCCAGGGATTTTGCAGAGCTGCGCGCGGCCCTACAGATTGTCCAACTGCCGCTTAGCGTCCGCTTTTTCTTTGGCGCTGGTCATCGCGATGTATTTGGCAGAAAGAAAAGCGAGTGCATGCTTGGCGGTGTCGTAGCGGGCCATGGCGCCGTCGGGGCGGTCGAAGATCACGTCGGCCGAGACGAGATTGGAACGCGACCAGGCCTGGCCTTGGGATTGCGCTTTCAGGAGCAGATCCAGTTCGTCCGGCGTCAGCGCGCTGCCGTCGAGTTTTGGAAGCAGACCATGGCGCAGGTGTCGCCGATGAACTGCGCGATGATGGTGTAGCCCGCGTGGCTGAAGGTGAGGGTGCGGTACGGATAGCCCACCGTGCCCGCGTCGTAGGCGCCGGTGGCGGGGCCGTAACGGGCGATCGTTTCCGGTTCCGTTTCACCGAGGCGCGCGCGCAGGGGAAACGCCGCCAGCGTGATGATCGCAAGGAGCAGGATCGCGCGGCGCACTCTACTCCTCGTCGACGTCCGCGTCGCTGCGTTTCTTGCCGCGGAGGAAGGCCTCGATGAACTTGTCGAGGTCGCCGTCGAGCACGCCCTGCACGTCGCTGGTCTGCTCGCCGGTGCGCAGGTCCTTCACCATTTGGTACGGCTGCAGGACGTAGCTCCGGATCTGCCGGCCCCAGCCGATCTCGCCCTTCTCGCCGTAGTGCTTCTCCATCTCGGCCCGTTTCTTGTCGAGTTCCATCTCGTAAAGCCGGGCCTTGAGGACGCCCATGGCCGTGGCGCGGTTCTTGATTTGCGAGCGTTCGTTCTGGCAGGTAACGACCAGGCCGCTCGGCAGGTGGGTGATGCGTACGGCGGAGTCGGTCGTGTTCACGCCCTGGCCGCCGGGACCGCCGCTGCGGTAGACGTCGACGCGGATGTCCTTTTCCTCGACCTTGATATCGATCGAGTCGTCGACCTCGGCGATGACGTCGAGGGAGGCGAAACTGGTCTGGCGCTTGCCGGCGGAGTTAAAGGGCGAGATGCGAACGAGGCGATGCACGCCGTGCTCGGCCTTGAGGCGGCCATAGGCGAACTCGCCCTTGACCTGGAGCGTGGCGCTGCTGATGCCGGCCTCGTCGCCCGGCTGGATGTTGAGCATTTCGACGGTGTACTTCGATTTTTCCGCGAAGCGCTGGTACATGCGCAGGAGCATGTTGGCCCAGTCGTTGGCCTCCGTGCCGCCGGCGCCGGAATGGAGGCTGATGATCGCGTTGTTGCGGTCCATGGGGCCGCCGAGCATCACCCGCATTTCGAGAGCGTCGAGTTCCTTTGCGGTGGCGTTGTACTCGCTCTGCAGCTCGCGCACGGCTTGGTCGCTGGCGTCCTCCACGGTCAGCTCGGTCAGGGTGCGCAAGTCGGCGATCTTCTGGTCGAGCGACTTGAGCGGGTCGAGCTTGGCGCGGATGGCGTTGGCTTCGCCGATCGTCTTTTGCGCGGACTGGGGGTCGTCCCAGAAGGCAGTCGCGGCCATGCGGGTCTCGAGGGCCGCGAGCTGCGCGTTTAGCGTGGGCAGGTCAAAGAAACCTCCGGAGCTGCGCCAGGCGCGATTCCAGGGAGGCGACGTCGGGGAGATTCTCTAAAGCCATGAAGGATTATCGCGCGGCGAGGCGGAGGTGTCGAGCCGTGGCGCAGAGCGCCAATCAAAGGTTGGCCAGCAATTCCTCAATGGTCAGCTGTGCGTGTGCCAAGATGCTATGGAGAGTTTTGAGTTGCGCTTTGGGAACGAGGGCAAGTCAGGTAGCCGGGGCTCTCCGAGCACCGGTCAGTGGCGGATGCGTGTCCTATTCGGACCGGCGCTCGGAGAGCGCCGGCTACCTGTTGTCTCGGCCAGCACCCTGCCCCCCTGGCGAGAGGGCTTTAGCGGTCGTTCCAGCATCGAAGCGATTCCGGCTGGAATGAAAGTCCGATACTGGAGATTTTCTATAGAGCGACCGCCGATACATGAACAAAACCTGCGTTTGGTGGCGAAATGGCGGGCACGGAGCGCCCCTGCGTCCCCTACAGCAGCACCTTCTCGCACCGAAACTTCTGCCCCTTTTCGCGGATCAAAAAACCGACGCTGAGCGGCGCGCCTTTGTTGGCGCGGCCGGCGGAACCGGGGTTGAAGAGGTGGACGCCTTCATGCATTTCGTCCGCGGGCCGGTGGGTGTGGCCGAAGAGCAGCCAGTCGCACAGCGGCAGCCTCCGGATGGGGAGGATATGCACGAGATGGAACCGCTCGCCGCAGCGGTCCAAGTCGAGCGTGAGGGGATAATCGAGATCGAAATCGTTGTTGCCGAGCACGACGCTGAGCCGGTCGTTGACGGCGCGCAGTTCGTCGAGGACCGGTTCGTGGCAGACGTCGCCGAGATGCCAGATTTCGTCCACCTCGGCGAAGAGTTCCGCCACGCGCGGCAGCCAGCGGTCATGGGTATCGGCGACGATGCCAATGCGATAATTGCGGGGATGGGCCATTTGACAGCTTGACGGAGAGCGCGATTCTCGCAACAAACTCCCATGGGTCAACAGTCCAACAAGGTTCAGAAGCGCCGGCGTCGTCTCGATTACAAGAAGCGGCAGAAACTCAAGTCCAAGACCGCTGCCGTGGCCACCAGCAAGGCCTAGGCGCCAACCGGCGGGCCGGCATGAGCGGGCGCTACCTGGTCGTGGACGGCCACAGCGTGATCTTTAGCTGGGCCGACCTGCGGACGCTTCACCGGCAAAACCGCGCCGCCGCCCGCAAGGCGCTGGCCGACCGCCTGCAAGTCCTGCACGACAGCACGGCGTGGCGGGTCACACTGGTGCTCGACGGCACGCACGGCACCCCGCCAATCCAACATCATCCTCAAGACATGGTAACTGTTTACGCGACTGCCGACCAAACGGCCGACAGCATTATCGAGCGTCTGGTGGCTTCATCCGGCGAGGCCGCGCGGGTGACCGTGATCACGGCCGATGAAGTGGAACGCCGCCTGGTGGAATCCCTTGGCGCCGCAACGGCTTCGCCCGACTGGCTGCGGGAGGAAATGACGCGGGAGGGCACCCAATTTCAAGGCCGGCTCGAGCAGATTCACCGCTCGGCGAAGTGGCGGCGCTCCTAGCCGAAGCCTTTTACCGACAAATTGTTATTTCGATCATTAGGGTTCAAGAATGCCATTGACACTTAATTACATTTTGTGGGAAACCCTAGGAGCCTTTTTACCACCAACGACCTAGCCGAGTTATCACATGTCCCAACTTGGAAAAATTTTACTCTATGTGGCGCTCGTCGGCGGGCTTGTTGCCGTTGTCTTCGGGTATCTGGTTATCCAGCGCCATAATGCTGATGTCGGTTCGATAACGCAAAGTCGGGCCGAGGCGGCGGCCAAAACGCAGGAGGCGGCCAAGGCCAAGCAGGATGCGGCGGCTGCGGAAGACGCGGACAAGCAGACCCAGGCGAAATTGACCGATGCTCAATCGAAGGTATCGGACCTGACGTCCCAGCTCAGCGCTGCGCAATCGAAGCAAACGGAACTTCAGGCGGCCGTGGAGCAATCGACCGACGCGGCCAAGAAGGCGCAGGACGAATTGACGCGCATCTCCGGGTTGCTCAAGGGCCAGTCTCCCGATGAGGTGATGGCGCAGGTGGACAAGCTCAACGCGCAGGTGGCTGCCGACAATGCCGAGCAGAAGATCCTGCAGGACCAGCTTCAGGCGGCGAACAAGCAGGTGGCCGACATGAAGGACGCGATCAACCGCTCCAAGACGCAGACCATGCCTCCCGGGATCAGCGGCAAGGTCACGTTCGTGAACAGAACGTGGAACTTCGTGGTGCTGAATGTGGGCCTTTCCAATGGCGTGGTGCCCAATGGCGAACTGATCGTGTATCGGGGGCGTGATTTCCTCGGCAAGGTGAAGGTGACATCGGCGGAGGACAATACGGCGGTGGCGGACATCCTGCCGGGGGCAAAAGCCGATATTCAAGTGGGCGATGATGTGCTTAATTAAGCGCGTATGACCCGCCTGCGTCTTCTGCTCTTGCTTCTTCCGGTTGCCCTGCTCCAGGTCGGTTGTGCGACGGGCGACAGTTCACCGTCGGCGGGCAACATCGACGCCAACGGCAACGCGGTCTCCAGCACGCCGTGGAACAAGCCGGAATCGTGGGAAACCGGCGGCACGCTCGGCAACGCGATGGGCAACTAGAGCCTGGTCGCGCGAAATAAGAGATCTGAAGCCCCAACGGGGGCGCCCTGTTGGGGCTGGAAAGATGGTCTACCGGCTCCGTGGGGGCGCCTCCTCGGTCTCGGCGTGGTAGCCGGGGTCGGCTCGATCCCGGAGCGAGTTAAGCGAGCGGAATGCCTTCCTGCCTTTTCCGGTCCGATTCCGCCGCGGCTGCGGCTCCGGCCTCGGGCCGATGCCGGCTACCTTCGGAGGTTCACCCGACGCTAATCTTGCAGCCCTTGAGAGTAGGGTCGTGAAACTGGAACTTTCCGCAGGGCACCCCGGCCGCTACTCCACGGTCCCGATCTGCCGCAGCGCCTCGAAGAGGACAATCGCGGCCGCGGTGGCGAGATTCAGGCTGCGCACCCGCTCGTTGGCGATGGGAATGGTGAGGCACGCGCCGGCGTGGGCGGCGAGCAACGACTCGGGCAGGCCCTTGGTCTCGCGGCCGAAGACGAGGAAGTCGCCGGGTTGAAATCGGGCAGTGACGTACGACCGG
>CAZZYY010000156.1:0-6594 GCA_964658475.1 uncultured Candidatus Methylacidiphilales bacterium
ATACTGTATGGCGGGATGTCAACCCATCCGCATTTGCGATGCATTCCGTTATGCTAGAACCGGTCACTCACTCAAGTGACTCTCATTTCAATGTTCTAGCTTCGGTCATAGACCGCCGCTACAATCAAGGCAGCACCGCCGCGCGCAGACCCATGATGGCAAACGCCCGCGCCGACGAAGTCGCCGGATCGACCGCCTGCTTCGTCAACGGTCCGACTGACGAGGCGGCGTACGACTCATAGATAAAGCCCGCCGGCGCGTCTGGCGTGGCGGGCGGCGCAACCGTCACCGTTTCCAGCGCCCAGGGCGCGCCCGGAATGCGCCCGCCGAACCAGTGCTTGTCCTCCTGCTGCTTCCATGTCACCAGCGCCACCTGCGCGCCGGCCGGCCAAGGGCCTTGGGCTTCCGTCCGCACATGGGTCATGGCCAGATCGTTGCCGACGAGCGTGGACATCGTCCCCTGCGTCCGGTTGAGCGAAGTCGTAATCACCCGCCACTGCAGCGGCGACACGGAAAGCCCGGTCGGCAGCGCGGCCAGTCCGTTGAACACCTCGTCCGACGCCGGGTTACCGCGGATCGGCATGGTAAAAACGTGATCGTTCGCGGCCATCGGCGCGTGGCAGCTCACGCATTCGTTGGCGAAGAACTTCGTCTTGCCATACGGCGCCAGGTCCGTCGTTTTCCAGCGGCCGAAGCCCCAGCCTTCCGTGGCCGCGTACTTCGCACGGTCCTTCACCATGAACTCGACCTGCCCGAACGACCCGGCCTTAACCGTGCCCGATCCGTCGTCCTGCTGCGCCAGCGCAATCTTGGCGAAGGCCGTGCCGTCCGGCCACGGATGCGTCTGCTGGCCGGCAATGGCCTTCTGCGCCACGTCGTTGCCGAGGATGATGCGGAAGGTATGATTATCAAACCGGTCGGTGAAGCTCACCGGCCTCCAGTCGGCATAGTCGGCGGGGAACTCCAGCCCGTTCAGCGCCGGGGCCACCGTGTTCTGGTGCAGCGCGCCTGCGCTCCATTTCTGGTACTCCGCGTCGCTCGCCGCCACTTGCGGCGGGGTCGCCGCGCGCGAGGGGTTCGTCGCGTTCAGCCACGCCTTCAGCGTCGTCAGTTCCTCCGGCGTCACCCTCGCCTCCGGGTGCACCAGCAGGTAATTGCGCGGCGGCATGGAGCCCACCTGCATGTCGCTCACCGCTTCGTAGAGGAAGCTGCGCTGCGCCGCGGGCGCCAGCTGGCCGAAGGTCGAGAAGTTCAGGTGCATCCGCCCGCGCCGGACGTCGCGCACCACCAGCCAGTAAGCCGGCACCACTTCATCGAACCAGGGCAGTCTCGTCTCGTTGGAATGGCAGTTGTAGCAGCCGGTGCTCAACAGCACTTGCTTTATCGCAGCTGGAGCCTGCAGATCGGCCGTCACGGGCGGATGGCTCAGTTTCGGCCGGACAAATTGGAGAAGGATGAAGCCGAGACAAGCCAGCCCGGCGGAGCGAAGCAGCCAGCGGAAGGACAGGAAGCCCGGCATGCCTCATCATTCCGCCCAGCACCGCGTAAGGCAACCTTGGGCGAGTCACTTCAGCTCCTTTCCAGCCTCTGTTTTGGCGAAACTAAATTGAACGAAACGTCACGGGTTCGTCACACAACTGTCACAATGGGGAGCGAGCGTGCAGACCGTTCCGGCGCGGTAGCTCGAAGTATCGGGGTCGTCGCCGGAAGACCCCATTCAACTTCCAACCCTCCTCATGAAAACACTGCTCTCCTATTCCCTCTTCGCGCTGCTTGCGCTCGGCCTCGTCCACGCGGACGGCTCCAAGCTCGTCATCAAGGGCTCCGACACCCTCGGCGCCAAGCTCGTGCCCCAGCTCTCCGAGGCCTATAAGGCCACCCACCCCGGCGTCAGCTTCAGCATCGCCGCGGAAGGTTCCACCACCGGCATCGCCGCCATCATCGACGGCACGGCCGATATCGGCATGGCCAGCCGCCGCGCGTTTCCCGAGGAGATTTCCGCCGCCTCTGCCAACGGCCGCTCGCTCAAGCCCACCATCGTGGCCTATGACGGCATCGCCATCATCGTGAACAACGCCAACGGCGTGAAGGCGCTGACGAAGAAGCAGATCGAAGGCATCTTCTCCGGCGAGATCACCGACTGGAGCGCGGTCGGCGGCGCGCCGGGCGCCATCTCGGTTTACACCCGCAACACCTCCTCCGGCACCTATTCGGACTTCAAGAAGATGGCCATGAGCGCCAAGGACTACGCCCCCTCCGCCCAGAAAATGGCCGGCAACGAGGAGATCGCGTCGGAAGTCGGCAAGAATTCGAACGGCATCGGCTACGTCGGCATGGCCTACCTGAAAGCCGCCGGCATTCACCCCGTCGCGGTCAACGGCGTGCTGCCTTCCATTGCCACGGTGCGCGGCCACACCTACCCGATCTCGCGCTCCACCTTCTATTACACCAACGGCGAGCCCTCCGGCCTGGCGAAGGATTTCCTCGATTTCACCATCAGTTCCGCGGGGCAGAAGATCGTGGAGGAAGTCGGGTTCGCACCGCTCAAATAAGGTCCCGCGCCTCGAGCGAGGAAAGCCCGCTGCGCGAGCATTCGCCCAGCGGGTTTTTTCGCTCGCACCTGCTCCCTTGAGCGCGGGGAAGCTCGCATGCCCGACTCGACCCAAATCCGCCGGCTCGACCAGCGTCCTCTCACCGAGGCGCTGCTGACCCATGGCCGTTCCTTCGTTCCAGGCCTGAGCCGCGAGAAGCTGATCAAGTACTTCTTCGGCGCCAATGCGTGGGTAGCGATCATCGTGCTCGCGCTCATCATGCTCTCGCTCTACGACCAGAGCGTCGGCTTCAACCCGGCGGAAGGCTTCTTCGGGCAGAACTACCGCGCCCTGCTGATTTACCGCCAGGCCGGGCTCGAGTTCGTCGACATCATCAAGAAAGAGGGCACCGACCTCGACGACATCGGCACCTACCTCGCCGACGTGCGGCTGGCCGAGCTCAAGAAATTGCTGCGCAAGGGCAAGACGCTGGACGAAGCCAATGCGGCGCTCGCCCCGTTCGATGCCTACGCCGACCAGCTCTCCAACCTTTACGGTCCGCTGGGCGGCATCGCCTCGGACTTGGGCGACACCGCCATCGCGACGCGCGATCAGGTCAAGGATGTCAGCGACAAGAAGGCCGAAAAGGCGCTCTATCTCAGCAAAGGCCTGACCGACAAGGCTGCCGCCGTCAAATGGACCGAGGTCGATCTCAACGCCGCGGTCCAGCCGATGCGCGACGCGCTGCCCGGCCTGCGCCAGGCCAACGCCAAGTTCCGCGACGACCTGAGCGCCCTGGCCAGGCAGCCGATTCCCTCGCTTGACGAAGGGATGAAGCTGAAGCTGGTGCTGGTGCGGCCCATGATCGACGTCCTCGTCGAACTGATCCCCCACTACCAAAAGAAGCTCGAGCGCTGGTCACCGACGGCGCCGCTTCCCTGGTACGCGGGCGTCACCGATTTCTTCGGCAGCGGGCAGTGGCTCACCGCCAGCTCCTGGCAGGATCATTACGGCATCCTGCCGCTCTTCGTCGGCTCGCTGCTCATCTGCATCGTGGCGCTCGCCATCGGCGTGCCGCTCGGCGTGGGCGCGGGCATCTATATCAACCAGATCGCCACGCCGTGGGAGCAGGCGATCATCAAGCCGGCCATCGAGTTCATCTCCGCGATTCCCTCGGTCGTCCTCGGCTTCTTCGGCGTCGCCATCCTGGGCGAGGGCATCCGGCAGCTCTGGCACGGCGCCACCATTTCTTGGCTCTATCACGTCACCGGCTGGTCGTTCTTTGCGCCGTTTAGCGAGCGCCTCAACATCCTCACCGCCGGCATTCTGCTCGCCTTCATGGCCGTGCCGACCATCTTCACGCTCACGGAGGACGCGATCAATAACGTCCCGCGCTCGTTCAAGGAAGCCTCCTTCGCGCTTGGGGCCACGCGCCTGCAAACCATCTGGCGCATTCTCCTGCCCGCCTCGCTTTCCGGCGTGATCTCCGCCGTGCTGCTTGGCTTCGGCCGCGTCATCGGCGAGACCATGGTCGTGCTGCTCTGCGCGGGCAACCGCATCGCCATTCCGCCGCTCAGCCAGGGATTGGCCATCGTCTTCCAGCCGGTGCACACCATGACCGGCATCATCGCCCAGGAACTCGGCGAGGTGGAGCAGGGCGGCATCCACTGGCACGCGCTCTTCACCGTCGGTCTGCTCCTGTTCCTCATTTCGCTTGTGATCAATTATTTTGCTCAGCGGTTTGTGCAGAAGTTCAAGATCTCGGTGGGCTGAAGAGAAAGGAGAAAGTTGGAAGTACAAAGTTAAAAGTACCGATTTGTCCCGCCTCCCCTTTTACCTTTCACCCTTCCACTTTTAACTTCGATGACCGCGCGCACGCATCCCTTTCGGCAGGTCAAGGGCATCTCCACTTATCACGAGCGGGTCGTCTTCTGGCTGCTGCGCGCGTTCACCTACATCATCCTCGCCTTCGGCGTGCTGATTTTTGGGATCATCATCATCCGAGGCGCACCCGCCGTCTTCGGTGCGTTCCGCGTGGATGGGCAGGCGCCGTTCATCCACAACGATTTCCTTTTCACCAAGCCGCAGACGCTCCACGTCTTCAAGTACCACGGTCAGGTCATGCAGATGGATGCGGATCATTTCAATCGCCTGACCTCGGCGGCTCCGGCTCCCGCAGCTCCGGCCACCGCGCCGCTGGCCCCGCAGGCCGCTCCGGTGGCGAATGCCGCTACCTCAACTACGCCGGCGAACAATACGCTCGCGACGACACCCGTTAACCCCGCCGAGGTGAAGAATGGCGTCACGCTGGCGGCCGCGGCCACAAACGCCGCCTCCGCCCAACACGTTGAGTTTCCCGGCCCCAATCCCTTCCACGTATCGAACAAGGTCGATTCAGCTCCGGCTTCCTCCGCACCCGCTGCCATCACGCGCCCCACCTCCGCGATCAACGTCGACGAGATCACCGACCACGAGAGCTACAACTACGCCGCGGGCGGCATCTGGCCGCAGATCGTCGGCACCGTCCTGCTCGTCATCGGCTCGATGACCATCGCCTTGGTCCTCGGCGTCTTCAGCGCGATTTACCTCAGCGAGTACAGCCGGCAGGGGCCCGTGATCAACGCCATCCGGCTGGCCATCATCAATCTCGCCGGCGTGCCGTCGATCGTCTTCGGTCTTTTCGGCGTCGCGCTTTTTGTCCATTTCCTCGGCTGGAACATCTCCATGCTCGCGGGTTGGTTCACGCTCGCGTTCATGGTGCTGCCGGTAATCATCACGGCGAGCGAGGAATCGCTCCGCGCCGTCCCGCAGGGTTTCCGCGAAGGCTCGCTCGCCCTTGGCGCGAGCAAGTGGCAGACGATCCGGCTCAACGTCCTGCCCTATGCGCTGCCCGGCATCCTGACCTCCTCCGTGCTCGGCGTCGCGCGCGTCGCGGGCGAAACGGCGCCGATTCTCTTCACCGCCGCCTACGCGCTTTCCGACAAGCTCCCGTGGGAAATCTCCGTCTCCGACGATCATCTGCCCGCCGGCTTCCTCGGCTATGTCGAGTATCCCTTCGCCTGGCTGCGCGACTTCGTCCTGCACCCGGTCAACGCCTTGCCGTACCACATCTACGTGGTCAGCACCAAGATTCCGCAGAACGAATACACCGAGCGCGTCCAATACGGCACCGCGTTCGTCTTCCTGGGCGTGGTCATGACGATCGCGCTGGCCTCGGTGCTGCTGCGCCTCCGCCTCCGCCGCCGCTTGAAATGGTAGCCGATCAACCCGAGACTATGAATCCCACCGTTATGGACGAATCCAACCCCGTCGCCCAAAGCCCGCGCGAGAGTGCGGCGCCGGCGTCCGCCTCGAGCGCTTCCGCTGCCAAGGGTGGCCCCTCCGGCCCGCCCACCATCATCGACATCAACAACGTCGATTTCTACTACGGCCAGCACAAGGCGCTGCATGGAATCAATTTCGAAATCAAGAAGAAGCTGGTCACTGCGTTCATCGGGCCGTCGGGCTGTGGCAAGAGCACGCTGCTGCGCTGCCTCAACCGCATGAACGACCTGGTGGATGGCACGCGCCTCGGCCAGGGCGGCTCGATCAAGATTTCCGGCGTCGATATCTATGATCCCTCGGTGGACGTGATCGAGCTTCGCAAGCGGGTCGGCATGGTCTTCCAGAAGTCGAACCCGTTTCCGAAATCGATCTACGAGAACATCGTCTACGGCCTGCGCCTGCAGGGCATCAACAACAAGGCGCGACTCGACGAAACCGTGGAGCGCAGCCTGCGCGGCGCGGCGCTGTGGGAAGAGGTGCGCGATCGCCTGCACACCAGCGCGCTGGGCCTCTCCGGCGGCCAGCAGCAGCGCCTGTGCATCGCGCGCGCCATCGCGGTCGAGCCGGAGATCATCCTCATGGACGAGCCCTGCTCGGCGCTCGACCCCATCGCCACGGTCAAGGTCGAGGAACTGATCCACCAGCTCAAGCAGGACTACACCATCGTCATTGTCACCCACAACATGCAGCAGGCCGGCCGTTGCTCCGACGTCACCGCCTTCTTCTACATGGGTCGCCT
>CAZZYY010000157.1:0-6583 GCA_964658475.1 uncultured Candidatus Methylacidiphilales bacterium
GTTGCGGACGCGTGTTGTACTCGGACCGGCGCTCGGAGAGCGCCGGCTACCTGACCAGGGCGCGGACCAAACATCTGAGGGTAGCTGGCGTGACCCGAAGCCGGAGCCGCCGCAGCGGCAAAATCCGGAAAAGGAAACCATTCCGCAACCCGCGCCATCCTGCCCGCCGGCGATCCGCGATCGTTTCTACAAGGCGCGCGAGTGTCTTATAGAACCGCGGCCCCGGCTATTCACCCGCAGGCAAGCCTGCACCAACCGGCAACGCCCGGCGGCTATGCGTCTCGCTGTCGTCCGTGCGCAGCGTCACGCCCGTGCCGGCCTTTGGCACCGCAGGCGTGAGCTTGGCTACTTCGGCGCGCGGCGACTCGCTGGCCAGTTCATGCGGATGGGCCACGGCGCCGGGCGTGGCGATCAGGTCGGTGGTCGAAGCGTTGGGCGCCGCGGGAGCCGGGGTCGGCTGGGCCGTGGGCGCCGAGAGGGTGGTGGCCGGGGCCGGCGCAGGTGCGATCGGCACGGAGACCGGCGCCGACACGGGCATCTTGGCCGCCTCAGCTTCCGCGCGGGTCTTCTTCACGCTCGTTTCGAGCTGGGCAATGTAATCGGAGAGCTTTTTCTGCGCGTCCTGCTGCCCGGCCTGCGCCTGCTGCAGCGCCGTGATTTGCGCGCGCAGTTGCTCGAGCGAGTCGGCCTGGTTCTTGGACAACTTGCCTAGCGGCTCGAAGGTGGACTGCAGCGTCGTCAGTTGCCGGTTCAACCCGCTGATCGATTCGCTCTTGGATGCCGCCATGGCGTCGATCGAGTCCTGCATCTGCTGCACGGCGGTCGCGTCCTGCTGCAGCCGTGTCTCGATGGCGTCGAAGCGGGTCTCGAGCGTGAAGTGGTAGGAAATCTCCGTGCCCAGCACGGCCAGGATGATCAGGCCCAGAGCGATCTTGCGGGAAAGCGCGGCGTTCATGAGGCGGAAGCCAGCTGGCCTTTTTCTTTCTTCACGTAGTTGTTCACGCAGGCCAGCCAGCCCTGCTTTTGGTCGCGCAAGACGTTGAGCTGCTGCCGCACCATCGCGAGCTGACCGGAAATTTTCTGTTTGGACTGGTATTCCAGATCGGTGATTTGTGACTTGAGCATCATCAGCTCGAGCGACTCGTCGTCCGCGGGGCCGGGCGTCCAGTCGAACTCGCGCAGCCGCTCGGCCATTTCACTCTTGCGCCGCTTGAGTTCGGGCAGGTCCTCCCACTTGCGATCGGAAATCGTCGCCAGCTCCCACATGACAAGTTCCGTCACCTGGCGCAGCAGCGTGATCCGCGCACGCAGGTCGTCTTCGTGAGTCCGGGCCGGCATGATGTTCTCGTATCGGCGCGCTTTCGCGAAAATCTTAGGCCGACGTGGCTGCTTCCGCGCCTTCTATATAGAGCGGGCCAGACGGACTTCCTTTTCCCCGAGGTAAAAGCGGCGGCTTTTTGCGCGCTCGGAACTTTTTTCAAATCTCCGGCTCAGGTTTTGAAAAGCCGTCCCGATGTGTGAGGTACGCTGGTAACAAGCCAGTCGCAGGACGGTCGGAGTCCTGAATAAAAACCCGGCGCCCGGTTAATACCGGAAGGACGCACGATGCGGCCTTTAACAAGGAAAGGAAATCCATTATGGCAGTTATCGGCTACAACGCAGCGGCGGTAAACGCGGCGTACTACCTCAATCAGAACGACCAGAACCTCAACGCCTCCATCGCGGACTTGGCTTCCGGCTCACGCCTCGCCAACCCCTCGACGGATGCGGCGGGCGTCGCCGTGTCGGGCAACATGACCGCGAGCATCGCTCGTCTCGGTGCGGCCACCCAGGCTGTGCAGGACGTCGTCTCGTTCGCGCAGACGACCGACGGCTTCTTGAGCACCATCCAGCAGGAACTCTCCCGCATGTCCGAGCTCGCCCAGAGCGCGACCAACGGTGCGTTCGGTTCCGCGGACCGGGCCAACTACGCAACGGAGTTCAACACCCTTCTCACCCAGATCGACACGATCGCCACCAACGCGCAGTTCAACGGCAGCTCGCTGTTCAACGCGGGCTCGGTGACTGTCGCGATCGACGCCAGCGGCACCACCGACTCGTTCACTACCTCCACTATTGGTAACTCGACGAGCCTCGGCCTGAACAATGCCAGCGGCAACATGGTCACCATCGGCACGACCACGGCGGCAGCCAGTGCCATCACTGCGCTGAACACGGCGATCCAGTCGCTGACCAGCCGCCGCGCGCAGGTCAATGCGGACATCTCCAAGTTCAACTTCTACGTGCAGAATATTGCCACGGAGACGACGAACCTGCAGTCCGCCAACAGCCTCATCTCCGATGTGGACGTGGCAACCGAATCGACGGAGCTCGCGAAGGAGAACATCCTCGTGCAGGCCAGCTCCTCGATGTTGGCCCAGGCCAACGCCTCGCAGAACTCGCTGCTCGGCCTCCTGAACGGCCAGGGTTAATCCTTATCTTCACCCAACGGGCCCTTCTCTCGAAGGGCCCGTTTTCGTTTCCGGTAACATTTCCCGGCCGCGTGCCGAGAGGGTGGGGAGACCGTGCTTACCCAAGGCGACCCCCGGTGTCCGCGTCCGGCCGAGCCGATGCGCCCCGGATCCTGCCGCCGGCGCCACCGGTTCGCCCGGGATCCGGGCCCGTATGCTGACCATCCTTCTTCCCACCGCGAACCGCCCCGCGATGCTGCGCACGGCGCTGCAGTCCGTCGCGGACCAGACCGCGCGGGCACGCATCGCGCGCGTCATCGTTTCCGAAAACGGCGGCTCGCGCGCGTCGGAGGCGGTTTGCGCAGGTTTCCCGCAACTTCCCCTCACCTACCTTTTCCGGCGGGAAACGCTCACGCCGCTCGAACATGGCCGGCGATTGATGAACGAAGATCCAGGTTTGCCCTACACCGCCATCCTCCATGACGACGACTGGTGGACGCCGGTCCATCTCGCCCACGCGCTCGCCGCGCTGGAGGCAAATCCCGATTCCGCCGTCTACGGCTGCGGCCATTTTGTCGTGTCCGGGGAGTCCTCCATGCTCAATTGCAGCGGCAATCTTTTTCCCTGGTTCGGTTCCAACTACGCCGCCTACGCGCCGTGGTGGAAGCTGTCCCGGCTGAACGTCCTCATGGCCGAGTTGCTCGGGACGGCCTCGCATTACTCCACCCTGGTCGCCCGCACGCCGGCCCTGCGCGAAGCCTCATCCGTCTTCGAGACGGGCAACATCTTCGACAACGATCGCATGATTGTCTTTGCGCTTTCCGCCGCCGGCCCGCTGCTTTTCAATCCGACGCCCGGGGTCTACGTGCGCAACCACGGCGTGCAGGACACCTACCTTTTTCCCGACAGGGCAAGGGCGCGGCACATGTGCGGCACCACCCGCTGGCTGGTCGAAACGAGCGGCCGATCCTGGGACGCCATCCTCCATCAGTTTTCCAGGCGCATGGCCCAATGCCCCGCCCAAGCCTTGCCCACGCTGCGCGCCCTGGCCAGGATGGAATGGTGCCTGCCGGAGATGCAGCGCAATGCGGCCGACGCGGTGGGAGTTGGTCGCTCCTAGCCGTTGATCAGCGCCCCAATGCGGTGATCCCACAGATGCTCGCGCGCGGTGCGGACCCGGGCGCGTTCGCCCTGCGCCAGCGCGCCGTCCGGATCGCGCAGCACCTCCGCCGCCGCTTCCTCCAGCGCCGCGAGCGAGTCGACCAACCGGATCTCGTTTGGACCGTAGCAGGACCGCACATCCGGGCTGTCCAGGTTGATCGACATCCGTCCGCAGGCCGAAACCTCGAAGAGTTTCTCGTTCGCCGTCGCGTCGCGGATCGCATTCGGCGCGTTGAGATGCCCCGCGTACATGCGGTAGTGCGCCGGCAGATCGCGAAAATTCACGTATGGCCGCGCCTCGATGCCGTAAGGCTTCCACTCGTCCTCCGCGCTGTAGACGTCGATCCAGCCCCGGCGCCACAACCGGTGCACAAAGGCCGGCCGGTCGTACCGGTTGACCAGCTTCACCAGAAAGGCCAGATCGAGGATCGCGCCCTTCTCGTTCATGTACGCAAAGGCGCGCGGGTAATGCGTGCCTGCCATCTGCACGATCTGCAGGGCGGGTTGGTAGGGAAACTGCCGCCGCGCCTCCGCCGCGACCGCGAGCAGGTTCTTCACCGTGGGCTCCTCCTCAAACCACTTCACGGTGTGCACATCGGGATGAAGCAAGATGGCGTCGCGGCAAAAGGCGCGCAGCGTGTCGATTTCCGCCCCGGCTTCCAGCAGCTTCACCGCACCCTCGTGCGGCGTGCCGCGAAAGCCGGGATTGCCGATGAACGCAAGCCGGTCGCGCCGCGTGCAAGGGCCCGCCTCCTGCAAAAATGCGCGGGGCGCGGCCAGGCGCGTCAGCTGCTGCCGCGTTACCCCGAGCAGCCGCGCCTCCTGGGCCTGGCAGTCGCCATAGAAGTGGTGCGTCACCTTGGGATGCTTGACGTGCTGTTGAAAGACATCGCCCTCGACGGGGAAACAGGGATTGAACGGCGACGTGCTCCAGCTGCGAAAATCGTCGAACCATAGCGAGTGAATCGCCCGGATGGCCGGGTCCTCGACCAGCAGCCCCGGCGTGACGAACCAGTTCAGGTCGAGGCTCACCACCGTGTCGATCGCGGCGTACTCGATCAGCTCGCGCAACGCCTCGGCCACCGCGTCCTGCGCCAGCGGGATTTTCGGCGCCATTTCCTCGGAGCAGAGGTAGGTCAGCAGGCGCGCGTCCGCGTTGTCGCGCACGTAGGCCGGGATTCTCCGGCGCTCGAAGGCATCCGCAAGATAATCCGACGTCTTCGCAAAGGGCGTGAGAAAATCGTTGCTCAGAATGAGCACACCCCGGGGCACGCTCATGGCAGCGCCGCCTCCAGCCGGTTCTCCCAAAGATGCTCGCGCGCCGTGCGCGCGCGCGCTTCCTCCCCGCGCGCCAGCGCCGTGTCGGGATCGCGCAAGACCGCCTCCGCCGCGGCGTCGAGCGCTTCCTCATCCGCCGCGAGCTCGATCTCCCCGTCCGGATAGCACGCGCACACGTCGGGCGAAGCGAGGTTCAGTGAAAGCCGCGCACAGGCCGCAATCTCGAACAGTTTCTCGTTGGCCGCCGCGTCGCGCGCGCAGTTCGCCGCGTTCAGGTGCGCCACATGCCGGCGATAAACCGGCGCAAGGTCGGGAAACGCCACGGTGGGCCGCGACGCGACGCCGAACGGATTCCACTGCTCCGGCATGCCGTAAACCTCCAGCCAGCCGCGCTGCGACCAACGGCGCACCAGGGCCGGCCGGTCGTAGCGGTTCACCATCTTGACCAGCAACGCGGCGTCGAGGATCAGCCCACCCCGGTTCAGAAATTCAAAGGCCTCCGGGAAAGTTGGGGCCGCCTTCGCCAAGAGCGCAACGGCGGCGGCCGGCGGCGACGCCAGGCGAGACTCCATCGCCGCGGCGAGCAGGTCGCGCACGCCGGGCGCTTCCCGCATCCAGGAGGCGGTCGGTTCCGTCGCCGCCAGTCCGTCGAGGATTTCCGCGCGCGCCAGCTCGCGCAGCTCGCCGAGCTTGGCGCCGCGGTCCATCGCGGCCAGCGCCGCCGCGCTTGGCGGCGTAGGCAAGCCGGGATTCCCGACAAACGCCAGCCGATCGCGGACCGCGCACGGTTCCTCGGCCCGCAGGTATTCGGCGGGAGCGGCGAGCAGGGTCCGCTTCACTCGCGCCACGCCCAGCAGCCGCAGCTCCTCCGCCTGGCCGGTGCCGTAGCAGTGATGGGTCACCTTCGGCGCATTCATCACGCTCCTCGGATCGAGCGGAAACATCGGCGCACTCGACAGGTGCGACCGCAGATCATCGAACCAGAACGAATGCATCTGCCGCACCCGGCTCTCCTCGGGCACGAAGAGATGCCGCGACAGCATCCAGTGCAGGTCGAGGCTCACGACAAAATCCACGCCATAGTCGTCCACCACCTTCGCCCACTTCGCGACGACGGCAGCCTCGAACGCCGCCTGCCGCTCCTCGCTTTCCGTGGCGGCCGCTGCCGCGCCCCACCGGTTCAGCCGCGTGTCGCGCACCACCGCGCGATAGCCGATGCGCTCCAGCGCCCGGGCCAGATGCCGCGAGGTCTTCGCCGCCGCCAGACTGAAATCGTTTGTGACCACCAGCACCAGTGGACGTTCCGCCGGCGCGGAGAGAGAAGAGGCGTCCGCCACGGCGTCGGTTATGCGCCGCGCTCCGGGACGGGTCAAGCGACCTGCGGCGCCGTCTCGACCGGGCGGCGCGCCGCCGGCCGCCAGTTGACCTCGGCCAGCGCGCAGGTATGGCGTGTCCGGCCTGCGCCCGCCGCGATTTCGCGCCAGCGCGCTTCCCACGTGTGGCCGGCCAGGAAGCGTTTGTAAAATTCGCGCCCCTGCGCGCGCAGTTCCCGGTCCGGCGTGCGCATGAGCAGCGCCGCCGCCTCCGCCAGCGCCACCTCGCCCCGAGCTTGCGTGATCCCGCAATCCTCGGGAAACAATTCCTCCAGCTCCGCGCGATGGTCGCTCAGCAGCGGCATCGCGCAGGCCGCGCTT
>CAZZYY010000158.1:0-5485 GCA_964658475.1 uncultured Candidatus Methylacidiphilales bacterium
CCACGTGGCACACCTCGGGCCGCCCGCTCTATTCCCACTACATGCGGCAGAACTATCAGGAGCTGCTCGCCGCCGGCATCCGCTATTTCGGCACTTGGCGCGCCGCGGTGGAAGCCGCCGGCATCCCCTACGATTCCGTCCGCAAGTACCGCGACTGGTCCAAGGAGCGCATCGTCGAGACTATCCAGCGCCTGGAAAAAGACGGCGTCGATCTCTCCTTCCGCTCCATGATGCTGAGCAAATACGCGCCCATGGTCTACGCCGCCATCCGCCCGAACCACTTCGGCTCATGGAAGGACGCGCTCACCGCCTCCGGCCTCGCCCCCGAGGAAATCTATCGCTACCGCAGCTGGGACGACGAATCGATCCTCACGGAAATCCGTCGCCTCAATTCCGAGGGTGCTGATCTCTCCTCCAAGAAAATGGACGAGACGGCCAACCCGCTCATTGCCACCGCCCGCCGCCGTTTCGGCAACTGGGGCACGGCCGTCGAGCGCGCCGGCATTGATTACTCGGCCGTGCGCCGCCGCCGTCGCTGGACCCGCGAGCTCGTGCTCGCCGAAATCCGCGAGCTGCGCGCCGCCAACGCCGACCTGCGCAGCGGGGAAATCCGCCACGCCCGGCCTGCGCTCTTCGCCGCCGCCTGCAAAGCCCGCTTCTTCGGCAGTTGGACGAAGGCGCTGCAAGCCGCCGATGAGACGGCCACCGCCGTTGCGCCCGCCGCCGCGATTCTTTCATAGAGTTGGAGTGGTTGCCAAAGCCCGGCCGGAATCGGCCGGGCTTTCTAGCATCAACCTCTCCGCGCAAACGAAGCTTGCGCCTCCCTGCGCCGCAGAGGATGTTGTGTCCTGACCATGGCCGAGCACGACGAATTGATCCGCAAAAGCGTCGGACGAAAGCGTCCATTTTCGGTTTTCGAGCGCATCCGCCGCCTGAACGAAAATTACGCCAGTCTTGGAATCAAACCCTCGACCGAGGATCACCTTGTTCGAAAATCTGCTGGCCGACCTCGCCGCCGCCAAGGTTGAGTTTTTGGTGGTCGGCGGCGTCGCCGTCCACCTCAACGGCCATCCGCGGGGAACCGAGGACATCGATATCCTCGTCGATAATTCCAGGCCCAACATCGAGCGATTGCTCGAGGTGCTGTCCAAGTTTGGTGAAGGTGCTGGCGGAACCTTTACTGTCGAGGACTTCACGAACGAGCCCGGTGCCATTCGCGTCTACGAAGACTTCATGCTGGATATGTTTGTCCAAATGAACGGCAAAACCTACGCCGATCTCAAGCCTTTGGCTGCGCCGTTCAAACTGCGCGGTGGGGCAACCATCCATTTCCTGACGGGACAGGGTTTGATCGAGACGAAGCGGGGTTCAGTGCGTCCGAAAGACCAGAGCGACATCAGCATCCTGTCCTCCTTGGGCCCGGAACACCGCCTGACCAAGGACTTCGACATCGACTCGATTCGGGAGGAAGCCCCTGACGATCCCGAAGACGCCGCATGACCGAGCCCCGCAGCGCCCGCGGCTTTGTCATCGCGCGGCTGCCGTTTGGGAACACCAGCCTCATCGTCCGCTGCCTCACCGAGCAGGCTGGCCGCCTCACCTTCGTGGCCAAGGGCGCCAATCGCCCGAAGAGCCCGCTCACCGGCATGCTCGATCTCTTCTACCTGGACGACTTCCTCTACCAGCCGGCGCGATCCGGCGAGATGCACACGCTGCGCGAGGCGCGCGTGGTCGAGCCGAACCTCGGCCTGCGCAAGTCGTACGCGAACCTCATGACCGCGCAATATTTCGCTGAGCTCATCGAGGCCATCACCGAACCCGGCACGCCGCTGCCCGGCGAGTACACGCTCTTCGCCAAAGCCATCTCGTACCTCGGCGAAACCGACGTCACTTGGCGCGCGGTCGAGCGCTTCGAGCAGCGCATCATCCACCTCGCCGGACTCGGGACGGCGGGCGACCTGCCGCGTGCCTTCCACGCGTTGCATCACGCTGTGCCGAAGCTACGGACAGAGCTGCTGAAGCAACTCAGCGTGATCAAGACCACATCTACTTAGAGACGGTTGTCTGTTCCTAAACCGTGCGGCCTCGAACGCCACGCTAAGATCTGAGCCTCTTGCGCCGACAACGGCTGATTCTATCTTCGCCCCATGAACCCCGATCTCGAATGGCAGCGCCGATACGAAGCGGGAGATACGCCGTGGGACAAAGGCATGGCCGCCCCGCCCCTGGTCGAGTTCCTGCGCCGCTCGCCCATCACCGGTCGCGTCTTCGTGCCCGGCTGCGGCCGTGGCCATGACGCTCGCGCCCTTGCCGCTCAGCCAGGAACAGACGTCATCGGTTTGGATATCTCACCAGCCGCCATCTCGGGATCGCGCCAACTTCCCAGCGCGCCGGCGCCGGGCTCCAGCCTCACTTTTGTCGAAGGCGACTTCTTCAACCTGCCAGCCTCATTCGCCGACTCGTTTGACTGGCTAGTCGAGCACACCTGCTTCTGCGCGATCGAACCTGCCCAACGTCCCGACTATGTACGCGCCGCGGCACGGGCCCTACGTCCCGCCGGCCAGATCTTCGCCATCTTTTACCTCGATCCCGGTTCGGAAAGCGGCCCACCCTTTCGCGTCTCGCGCGAGGAATTGTCCGAACTCTTCGGGCCCTCGTTCGACGTGCTGGACGAATGGGTTCCGCAGGAAAGTTTTCCCGGGCGCGAAGGGCGAGAGCTGGTCCGCCATTTGAAGAAACGGTGAGGTTGCGCGCGGCGCTGCCAATTCCCTTGCGCCGCTCCTGCAGCGACTTAGCCTCCGGCATGACCACGCTTCCTCCCGAACCGTCATCCTCCGGCCGGTGGACGCCGCTCGTCTTTGCCGCCATCTTTCTTTTGGCCGCGGCGCTGATCTTCACCGGCGTGATGTACCACTCGCCGACCGAGGCGCCGGCTCCGCTGCCGCCTCCAGACGAAGCTCCTGCCACCAACGCCCCGCCCGTCTCCGCCATGCCAACGCTCCCGCTCCACTATCCGCCCACGCGCACCGACAACGCCTCCGACACCTATTTCGGCACCAAGGTGCCCGATCCGTATCGCTGGCTGGAGGACAGCAGCTCGCCCGAGGTGAAGGCGTGGATGGACGCGCAGAATCATCTCGCGCGCACTTATCTCGATGCGCTCCCCGGCCGCGCCGCGCTGGCCCGGCGCTACGGCGAGCTGCTTCACATCGACACCATCTCGGCGCCCAGCCGCGCCGGCGACCGCGTCTTCTACTCCAAGCGCGCGGCCCTGCAGGAGAAGGGCGTGCTCTACTGGAAAAGCGCACTCGATCCCCACGACGTGGACCACGTCCTGATCGATCCCAACCAGTATGTCGGGACGAACAACGCCTCGCTCGGCAGCACCTCGGTCACGCTCGACGGTACCAAGATCGCCTACACCCTGCGGCCCAACAACGCCGACGAAGCTACGCTTTATGTCCGTGACGTCGCTACCGAGTGCGACCTTCCCGGCGAGGTCATCACCGGCGCGAAGTACGCCGACCCCTCCTGGACGCCGGATGGCCAGGGCTTTGTCTATACGTGGCTGCCGCCGGCCGAGCCCGGCAAGGTCGCCGACCGCCCCGGCCTCGCCGTCGTGCGCTACCATCGTCTCGGCACCGATCCGAAGAACGATCCGGTCATCCACGAGAAGACCGGCGACCCGACCAAGTTCATCGGCGCGGGCATCTCGCGCGACGGTAAGTGGATTGTCTTCGAGCAGCAGAACGGCTGGGACCGCAACGATGTCTGGTATCAGCCACTGCACGGCGAGCCTACGGTCGCGCTGCTCCACGGCTGGAGGTCCCTCGTGGTCGGCAAACCGTTCCTCTACTCCACTCACATCTGGCAGGACCAGGCCTACATCACCACCAACGAGGACGCGTCGCGCTACCGCATTTTCAAGGTCGCCATGGCCGACCCCACCCGCGCCCACTGGCGGGAGATCGTGCCCGAGTCGCCCGATCGCGTGCTCAGCGGCATGTCCATCATCGGCGGCAAGCTGCTGCTCGACTACATGGCCAACGTCTGCGACGAGCTCGAAATCCACGATCTCGACGGCAAGCTCGTCCGCACCGTCCCGCTGCCCGGCCTCGGCTCGGTCTCCGAGCTGGCCGGCGAGCCGGACCACGAAACGTTCTATTACGGCTTCATCAATTTCACCACGCCGCCGGAGATATTCGAGACGAAGATCTCCGATCCCGCGCAGACGCTCTGGGCGCGGATCAACATCCCGGTCGATCCCTCGCCCTACGTGGTGGAGCAAAAGTTCTTCACATCCAAGGACGGCACGCGCGTGCCCATGTTCCTCGTCCATCGCAAGGACATGCCCATGAACGGCAGCACGCCGTTTCTCATGTACGGCTACGGCGGCTTCGGCCTGAGCCAGACGCCGTTCTTCTCGCCCGGCTATTATCCGTGGCTCGAGGCCGGCGGCGGCTACGCGCTGATCAACCTGCGCGGCGGCGGCGAATTCGGCGAGCAGTGGCACCAGGACGGCATGTTGCTCAAGAAACAGCATGTCTTCGACGATTGCATCGCGGCGGCCGAGTACCTCGTCGCGCAGCACTATACCGCGCCGCAACGGCTCGCCCTGCGCGGCGGGTCCAATGGCGGTTTGCTCGTTGGCGCGGTGCTGACCCAGCGGCCTGACCTCTTCCGCGCCATGGTCTGCGAGGTGCCGCTGCTCGACATGATCCGCTACGTGAAGTTCGGCAGCGGCAAGACCTGGATCCCGGAATACGGCTCACCCGACAACGAGGCGCAATTCCGCGCGCTGCTCGCCTACTCGCCGTATCACCGTGTCGCGAAAGGCACGGCGTATCCCTCCGTCCTCTTCTGCTCCTCGCACGACGATGACCGCGTCGATCCGATGCACGCGCGCAAAATGACGGCGGAACTCCAGGCGGATACCAGCAGCCCGAATCCCATTCTGCTCCGCATTGAGCCCCAAAGTGGCCACGGCGGAGGCGATCAGGTGAAGAAAACCATCGAATATGCGGCCGATATCTGGGGCTTTCTCTTCCACGAACTCAGCGTTCCCGTGCCTGACTACCCGGCGCAACCTACTCCGGTCCAGTAGGTTGAAGATTTAATCTTCAATTCTTTGACACTCCTGCCCCGGCTATTAGACTAGGTGCCCGTTGGACCCGGAAGGTCTGGCGGCCTAAAACAACCGGATCGAGGTGAATTACGTTGAGTGAAGTACGTTTAAAAAAGGGCGAGTCCGTCGACAAGGCACTGCGCCGTCTGAAGAAGAAGCTGGACCGGGAAGGCACGCTGCGCGAGGCCCGCACCCGTCGCAATTACGAAAAGCCGAGCGAGAAACGGCGTCGTAAGGCCAAGGAACCCAAGCTGAATTACTGGGGAAGCTTCTCCCTCTAGTCGCTTCGTCACCTCAAAGAAAAACCCGGTGAGGCCATGGCCCCACCGGGTTTTTCGTCGTCACGCCTCAGTGGGAAAG
>CAZZYY010000158.1:5495-6564 GCA_964658475.1 uncultured Candidatus Methylacidiphilales bacterium
CAACGGCGATAGTAACCGCCGTGGCCGTAGTACCCGTGACCATAGTAGCCGTGGTAGTAGGGATGGCCGTAGTAGCCGTAATACGGATAGGGATAACCATAGTACCCGTAATATGGGTAGCCATAAGGCCCGTAATAGCCGCCGTAGTAAGGCCCTGGCCCGTAAGCGTAATAGCCCGGCACCCCAATCCCAATCCCGACATGGACGCCCGCGTTCGCCTGGGTCGCCGCGCCGAACCCGATCACACCCAAAAGTGCCAATAACAAGATCAGTTTTTTCATGTGTTTGTCTTTCTTCTTGGACGTCCGGACGGCTGGTTCCTTCATCCTTTCAGATGAAACCAGACGTGTGGCGTCACTCCTCACCATAAGCTGGAATTAGGCCGACTCAACGCCTCCTCTGGAACACACGCGCGTGAAGTCACTTGCGTGTAAACTCAGCTGGCGTTCGATAGGGAGTCTCGACAATCCGCACGGCAACCCTCACTTGCGTCCTGCTTTTAGCGGGCGTCTTCTGGGTCGCTGCTTCCTGCTCCCCCAATCCAGTTAATCCTGTTAAGCTTGCCGGCACCCCATGTTCCAGATCGTCTTCAACGACCGCAGCGCCGCGGAGATCGCCGCGCTGCCCAAGCCGCTCCAGCTGCAAATCCTGGCCGAGTTCAACTTCCTGCCCGCCGACCTCGACCAGGCCGATGCGGAAAAGTTCGGCAAGCTGCGCCGCGAGAAGCGCGAGCTCTACCGTTATCGCACGAAGGATTACCGCATCTACTTCGAGCGGATCGAGGCCGGGCTGCTTATCCACCGCGTGCTGCACAAGAACACGCTCAAGGATTTCCTTTTCCGCACCAAGCTGCCCCTTGCGGAGGACGAGCAACTGCAGAAGGCGCCCGAGTTCTGGGAATTGATCGACGGGCGAAGGTAGCCGCCATCGGGCCAATGGCAGTCGCGCCCGCAAGATTCGCCCAGCGAGGAACCGTTGCTCCGTAGAGACCTTCACTTTTCGTTTCGTCATCTCGTGGAACTAATCTAGCCGGCGCTCTCCGAGCGCCGGTCAGTCACGGACGCGTGTC
>CAZZYY010000159.1:0-6535 GCA_964658475.1 uncultured Candidatus Methylacidiphilales bacterium
CGCGCGATCCAGTCACCCTCCTTGAGCCCGGAAACGATTTCCGTGTAGATGCCGTCGGTCGCGCCGACGCGCACGGCCTGGAGTACCGGGTCCTGGCCCGGGCCCGGGACGACCAGCACCTTGCCCTCGGGCGTGATCGCATCGGTCGGCACGCGCAGGACGTTCTCCCGCTCGGAGACGTGAAACCACAGGTTGGTGGAGAGCCCGCTGACGACGAAGGAGGGCGTTTCATCGAAGTAGATGTTCACCAGGTACGTCGTCACGTTGTTCACGGTGGTGGAATCCTGCGCGATCTCGTGCACCGTGCCGTTCAGCTTGGCGTCGGGGAAGCCCTCGAAGGTGATCGCCACCTTTTGCCCGACCCAGATCTGGTCGAGATCGGTCTCGTCCACGTTGGCCTGGACGATGAGGTGATCGGACATGGTGAAGACGGTCTGCGCCGTGACGACCACCTCGCCCGGCACCACGCCGGTGGAGATGATGCGGCCATCCAGCGGGGCGAGCAGCGGCGCCGGCTTGTAGACCTTCTGCCAGAACTCGTACTCCTTCGCGCTTGCCGCGCGGGCCGCGTCGATGAGCGCGGCGCGATCGGTTGAGCTCATGACCGCGAGCACCTGGCCTTGTTTTACCAGGGTGCCGTTGGCCACGAGAATCTGGTCGATGCGGCCGGGGATGGGCGGCGTAATCTCGAGCTTGTGCTCGGGTTCGACCACGCCGCTCTCGCGCAGGTCCACGCGCATGATGCCGCGATCGACCTGGAGATAATCGTAGGCGGGCTGGGCCGCGCGCCAGGTCAGCGCGAGGTAGATCGACACGCAGCCGATGAGGACGATGACGGCGACGATGACGTACCGCCAGTTGAGCTGCATTTTGTTCTTCATGGTAGGGCTCCCAGCCCGCGCGCCTGCTCCCAATTCGCCTCCGCGTTGACTGCGCTTTGCCTGGCCGAAAGCGTGGTCTGCAACTGGCCGACATACGCGCTGGTGATGTCGTTGAAATCCTGGAATGAAATCAGCGCGGTGCGGTACTCGCCCTGCGCGATGGTGTAGCGCAATTGCGTGGCATCAAGCTGCTCCTGCTGGATGCGCTGGTTTTCCACCGCGTCGACCAGCGCCTTGAAGTTCTGCGCAAGCAAGAGCGCGGCGTCGTTGGTGCCCGAGCGCAGGCTGGCCAGCGACGAAAGGAGCGAGGCGCGGGCCGCCCGCACGTTGAAGTAATTCTGCCCGCCATCGAAGAGATTGTAGGAGACCGACAGGCCGGCCGAGGCGCTGATCGAGCGCGGGAAGAGAAAGGCCCCGCCGCGCGACGCCGTCGCATCGACGCCGAGCGTGGGATAGAACGCGGCCTGCGCGATGGTGATGCCGGCCGCCGCGGCATCGACCTGCGCGCGGCGCTGGAAGTAGGCCGGGGTCTGCACCGCCAGCGCGCGAAAGTCGGGCTTGATCGGCAGCGGGTTGGTCACCAGCTCGCCCACCGCCTCAAGCGGCCGCGGCACGTCCTGCCCGAGGATGGTGACGAGCTGCTCGTCGGACACCTCCACATTGCGGATGGCCTGGTTGTAGGTGAAGATCGACTGGTCGAGATTGGCGCGGGTGAGTTCATAGGCGCCCTGGTCCTCGTTGCCGCTGTCGTAGAGCAGCTTCACCAGCCGCTCGTTCTGCTGGTTCACGGCGATGACGCGCCGTGCCACGGCAACGTCCTGCTGGGCGTAGATGACCTGCGCGAAAGCCGTTTTCAGGTCGAAGCTGGTCAACGCCTTTTGCGAGTCGAGATTCGCAAAGGCAAGCGCCAGTTCCGCGCGCGCCTGCGCGATGTTCCCCTGCGTGAGAAAGCCGTTGAAGATCGTCTGCGTAAGCGAGACCTGGCCGGTGAACTCGTTGGAATAGTTGCTCGGCGCGCCGAAACCGGGCCGGTCGTAGTTGCGCGTCGCGCCGAAGGAGAGCGCGATCTGCGGGTAGAGCAGCGCATAGGAGCCGCGCCGCGTGGCGTCGCTGTTCAGCACATTGTCGCGAAAAACTTCCAGGTCCGGATTGTGCGCCAGCGCGATGCGCACGCATTGTTCCCAGGTCAGGCGCGTTGCCGGGGGTGCCGTCTCCGCCGGCGGAATTCCCGGCGTGTCGCCCTCGTCGTCGTCTGGCACCGTCTGGTTGCTGGCGGCGGAAATGGTGGTTGAGGCCGTCGGCGGAACCGTCGCCGGCGCGGCATTGGTGGGAATGTTCACCGCCGAGGCCCAGACCGTGACGGTATTCGTGGTGGTGGCGCTGCCGGAGCTGGTCGCGCCGAGCGCGGCCCTCGGTGCCAGCGCGAACGCCACTCCGAGCGCCGCGATGGTCCACGCGCAGCCTCGCGCCTCCTTCGTGAAGGCGCCTGGGCAAAGCTGTCTTTGGATCGTTTTCCACATGTTGCAGGCTCTCCGGGGCGGCAGAGGCCTGGCCTTCCGCCCGGCGGGAGGCCTGGAGCCTTGGCTAGGTGAAACCGTTCCCGAGCGAAAAAGTTGCTCGGCCTGCCTCTCACCCGCGGGTGGGCGAAGCGCCGGCCCAGCCGCGGCCGGGGCACCCTCCCCCGTCAGACCGTCTTCATTTCGCTGCCCGCAATCACTTCGCTGATGAACCGCAGTTTCTCCACCACCGGCTTGGAAAGCACGAAGGGATAGATGTCGGAAAGGCCCATGCTGCGGTTGATGCTGTTGAGCGCGACCGACAATTGCGCCCAGGCCTCGATCACCTCGTCGAAGGTCTTCGGCTTCGGCGCGAACTGGGAGCCTCCGCCCGGCGTGGCGTGCAAGTCGAGCTTGAGCCGCTTGCTGATCAGCCCGAAGTTCGACGCGACCTCCAGCGTGTCGGAGATGTGAAGGTAATGGGCCCACGTTTCCGCCCAGTCCTCCCAGGGATGCGCCGTGGCGTAGACACTGATGAACCGGTTTTGCCAGTCGGCCGGCGCGCCCGTGGCATAGTAGCGCTTGAGCGCCTGGTCGTAGTCTTCGCGTTCGTCGCCAAATATTCGCCGAAAACCGTCGATGAACGGCGTATCGCGCACGATGCGGTCCCAATAATAATGGCCAATCTCGTGGCGGAAATGGCCGACGAGGGTGCGGTAGGGCTCATTCATGGCCTGCCGCGTTTTCTCCCGGTAAATATCGTCAGCCTCCGCGATGTTCAGCGTGATGATGCCGTCCTCATGCCCCGTCAACACCGGCGTCTCGGAGCCGTCGACATTCAGGGTGTTGCCCAGAAACTTGAAGCCCAGCCCGCCGTACGGATTGTCCTTCCGGTTTTCCACCGGCAGACGCAACTCCAGCAGGCTGTAGATCAACCGGCGCTTGGCCCCCTCCGTCGCCGCCCAGAGGGTGCGGTTCTGGCCGATGGAAAGATCGGGGATCATCTCGTTCAACCGGCAGGAGACGCAAAAAGATTCCTTCTCCATGCTGGGCGGAATCATCCAGTTGCAGACCGATTCGTTCTCGTAATTCTGGCACTTCTTATAGAGCAGGTCCTCCGCCTCCTTTTCCGTGGAAAACCACAAGGTGCTGCTCTTCGTGTCCGGCTCCAGGCTGCTCATGACCATGAAGTCCGGCAAAAAGCCGAGCGTCCGGCCGCAGTTCATGCACTTCACATTCTCGAAGAAGATGAGCTGGCCGCAAACGCAGTGATAGACTTTCATCCCGCTGCTAAGGTGAAGATGGAACGAGGCATGTCAATGACCCCTGCGGGTTGATCCGCCGCGGGAGCCCGTATATTAAGCAATGGACGCGCCACTTCGCCGCCTCGAGCTGGTCACCGGCAACATCGTCACCCTGAAGGTGGACGCGATCGTGAACGCCGCGAACACCACGCTGCTGGGCGGTGGCGGCGTGGACGGGGCGATCCACCGCGCGGCCGGCCCGGCACTGCAGGAGGAATGCCGCGCGCTCGCGGGCTGCCGAACGGGCGAGGCGCGCCTGACCCGCGGCCACCGGCTGCCCGCCGGCCACATCATTCACACTGTCGGGCCGGTCTATCGCGACGGCCTGCACGGCGAGCCGGGTCTGCTGCGCAGCTGCTACGAGCATGTGCTGGCCATCGCGGCGCGGGAGAAGTTCAAGGCAATCGCCCTTCCGGCCATCAGCTGCGGGGCCTACCGCTACCCGGTGCGCGACGCGGCCGAGATCGCGGTTACCACTGTGCTGGGCTTTCTCGCGCGGAACGAGTTACCCCAGCGCGTCATCTTCTGCTGCCTCGAGGAGAACGTCTTCGACGCTTATCAGCAAAGGATCGAGCTGGCAGATTTGGCCTGACGCCTCAAGTGCAGAGGCGATCCAGGACCGTCGTCTTCTGCGCGCCTGGGCGCGCCGGCGAGACTTCCGAAAGCCCGCGACTCACGAGAACGTGTCCGTGCGGCGCGTTGCGCCGATTCGTGCAACGGTGCCACACCGCCGTTTTCTCAAGTCACCACCGGCGCCGGGAAGAACCGAGAGCCAACAGGTAGCCGGCGCTCGCCGACCACCGGTCGATGGCGGACGCGTGTTCTACTCGGACCGGCGCTCGGAGAGCGCCGGCTACCGGACTTGAGCCCGGACGAACTCCGAAGGTATAGCCCAGATCGCTCGAGCACTGGATCGGGTCGCAATCCCCTGCCTTCCGTTTCTATACCCCGAAGTCGTGGACCATGTTGGTCAGGTCGCCGCCACCATCGAGGATCGTGTTGAGCGCCGAGCCGTCCAGCCACCATTCCTGCCGGATTACTCCTCGTCATCATCCCGCAGGCGGCGCTCGCGGCAGATGCCGCGCTGGCTGGCGGCGATGAAGTCGACGAAGGCGGTGATTTCCGGCTGGTGGAACTTCAGGCGCAGCTCGGCCAGGGCCTGGCTGATGTTGAGGTTGGCGCGATAGATCAGCTCGTAGGCCGCCTGGATGGTGCGGCGCGTTTCCTGGCTAAAGCCGGCGCGGCGCAGGCCGAGGCGGTTGATGCCGGAGACCTGGTTGATGGCCACGGCCATGAGGTACGGGGGCACGTCCTTCGTCAGGCGCGTGCCGCCGCGGGTGATGGCGAGCGAGCCGATGCGCACATGCTGGTGCACCAGCGTGGCGCCGCCGAGGAAGGCGCGGTCGTCGACCTGCACGTGGCCGGCGAGGAGCGTGTTGTTGACGATGATGGTGGCGTTGCCCACGCGCGTGTCGTGGGCGAGATGGACGCCGCTCATGAGGAAGTTGTCGTTGCCCACGATGGTGGCGCCATCTTCCTTTGCCGAGCGGTGGATGGTGACGTATTCGCGGATGCGGTTGCCGGAGCCGATCACCACCCGCGAGGGAGCCCCCTTGAACGAGTGGTCCTGCGGCTCCGCGCCAACGACCGCGCCGTAGCCGACGAGATTGCGCGCGCCGAGCGTGCTGCCGCGGCAAATGACCGCGTGCGCCTGCACCTCGCACCCTTCGCCCAGGAACGTGTCGGCCTCCACGATGGCGTAGGCGCCGACGCGCACGCCGGGGCCGAGGTGCGCCGTGCGGTCGATCAGCGCCGTGGCGTGAATCGCCTGGCTCACAGCAGCCCTCCATCCTTGAAGCTGAACCAAGCGCGGTCGTCGCCGTCGCGCGGCGCGCCGAGGATGACGTGGTCGAGCAGCTCGATGCGCAGGAGCTCGCCTGCCTGCTTCATCTGGCGGGTGACGTGGCAATCGGCATCGGAGGGACGGGGATCACCGGAGGGATGATTGTGCACGAGGATGACCGCGTGGGCCTGGCGGGCCAGCGCGGGCCGGAACGCCTCGCGGGGGTGGAACAGGCTCTCGTTCAAGGTGCCGCGCGTGATTTCCTCGACCGCGAGCACCTTGTGCTTGGTGTTGAGGCAGACGACGCGGACGCTCTCGTGGTCGAGGAGCCGCATCTCGTCGCCGAGCAGCGCGGCCACGTCCTCCGCCGTGTTGATGGCGCGGGCCTCGGCCTCGCTGCGGTTGAGCCGGGCCGCGAGCGCGAAGGCCGCCTTGAGCTCGATGGCCTTGGCCTCGCCGATGCCCTTGATGCGCGTGAGCTCGCCGATCGGCGCGCGGCTGAGCGCCTCGAGCGAGCCGAAGTGCTGGAGAAGAAAGCCGGCCAGCTCGAGCACGGGGCGCTCTGTCGTGCCGGTGCGCAGGAGGATGGCGAGGAGCTCGGCGGTGCGGAGGCTGTCGGCGCCCTTGTTGAGCAGGCGCTCGCGCGGACGCTCCGCGGGCGGCAATTCGTGCATCGAGGCGCCGGACATGAGGACGACGTTAGGAGAATCCCGCCCTGCGGGGCAATGCGGGAACGGCCCGCGGTCAGCGCTTTTTGGCGCGCAACGTTTCCGGCATTCCGAATGCCAGGACGGCGACGGCCACCAGCGCGATTCCCGCCAGGCCGAGGAATGAGCCGTTGAAGCTGGTGTGCTTGACCATCTCGCCGCCGACGGCATTGCTGAAAGCCGCACCCAGTCCGACCATGGCGGCAAGCGCGCCCGCGGCGAGATTAAAACGGCCGGTGCCGCGCGTGAGGTCGGTGATGACGAGGATCGAGACCACGCCGAAGATCGCGTTGGCCACGCCGTC
>CAZZYY010000160.1:0-6451 GCA_964658475.1 uncultured Candidatus Methylacidiphilales bacterium
CCGGGCCGAGCCCGGTCGTTTCAGCATCGGATCGGTCCCGGCTCGAATGAAAGTCCGATCCTGGAGAATTTTACAGAGCAACCGCCGCTTTAGGAAACCTCGGGCGCAGATAAGATTGACGCATCCCGATGCGTGGATGTAATGGGGCATGTCCTTTCGCGCCTTATGGCAGACGCTGCACGATCCCACGCGGCTGCGCATCCTGGCGCTGGTGGAGAAGGAGGAGCTTTCGGTCGCCGAGTTGCAGGAAATCCTGCACCTGGGCCAGTCGCGCATCTCCACTCATTTGGCCCACCTGCGCCGAGGCGGCCTGGTCGAACCGCGCCGTGAAGGCAAGCGCACCTATTATTCGCTCGTGGCCAAGATGGCTGAGGAAACGCGCCACATTCTCGAGGCGGCGTGGACCACGCTGCGCGAAGTTCCCGCCGCCCGGGGCGATTCCGCGGGCCTCAAGTTGGTCCTGGAGAAGCGCCGCACCGTCGCCCGCGACTACTTCAATCGCGTGGCCGGGCGGCTGGGCAAGAGCTTCTGTCCCGGCCGCACCTGGACGGAAATCGGGCCCCTGCTCGCGCAACTGGTGCCCCGGGTAGTCGTGGCCGACCTGGGCGCGGGGGAAGGCTGGCTTTCGCAACTTCTCGCGCGGCGCGCGGAAAAGGTCATCGCCGTCGACAACTCACCCAAGATGGTTGCGTTCGGCCGCGCGGAGGCAAAGAAGAAAGGCATCGCCAATCTCGAATACCGTTTGGGCGACCTGGCCGAGCCGCCCATCCCGCCGCGCAGCGTCGATCTCGTCATTCTTAGCCAGGCGCTCCATCACGCAGTCAACCCGCAGGCGGCGCTTGCTGCCGCGGCTCGGCTTCTGCGCAAAGGCGGCCGGCTGGTCGTGCTCGATCTCAATCAGCACCACTTCGACCAGGCGCGCGAGCTCTACGGCGATCACTGGCTGGGCTTCAGCGAGGCCGACCTGCACGCCTGGCTCGCCGCCGCCGGCCTCAAGGAAATCGACGTCACGCTGCTCACGCCGGAACCCGAGCCGCCCCATTTCCAGCCGACGCTGGCGTCCGGCGTGGCGGGTTGATGGGACGAAACTTAAGGAGACAAGACCGGGGACGCCCGCGACTTGTCCGCCCCTGACTCGGTCTATGGTCCTCACACCAAATCCGGGAAACTCTGGAACTGGTCGAGGATGTCGAGGGTGAACGACTCGTACGGGTAATCGCGGTTTCCCCGCGCCTCAAACATGTTCCTGGTAGCGGGCAGCTCTTCCCAGGGGCGGGGATCGAGCAGCGAGTTGCCGCTGTAGCCGATGCCGATCTGCTTGACTAGGTGATTGGTGGAGACCAGCGCGTTATTCAGGACGGACCGGCGGTGGATGCGCTCCGGCCGCTCATGCAGTTCCACCGCTTCAACCAGCGGGGCGGGCAGTCCGTGGCGCTTCAGCCACAGGGCGCCGATTTCCGCATGGTCGATGCTAAAGATCTCGCGCTCGCAGCTGACCAGCGAGAGCTCTTCCTGCATCGAGCGGTTCATGGTGGTGAAGTAGGCGAACGGATAAACCTCCGCCAGCACCAGCTTGCCAATGTCGTGAAAGGTACCCGTGATAAATTCGAAACCGCTGCGGCGCAGGTTGAGCGCATCGTAGAGAAAATCGAGCACCACGCCGGTGGCCAGCGAGTGACGCCACAAGGGCGTCCAGTCGAAGTTGGGATGTTTTGGCAGATCGAAATTGAGGGCAAAGAAGGTGAGCGCCAAGTTGCGGGAACGTTCCAAGCCAACGGTCTCGAGCACCTCGAGGGGCGTGAGGCTGGCTGCGCGCACGTCGCCCTCGCCCGGGTTCATCATGAAATCGGCCAGGGCGCGCAACGCGGGATCGAAGCCCGGCACCCGCTCCAGCGTCTCTTCCAGTGCGGCGGGATCTTCCTTTGTTGGGCGGCAGAGGTCGCGCAAGGTCGGAACCAGTCCGTCGAGCTTCAGCGGCTCGGCCCGATGCTCCATAGCATCGACCACCTGCTGCCGGCCCAGGCGAATAACGCTGTTGGTTTTCGCTTCCAGCACATCCCAGTTCGCCTTGCCCGTAGCGCGCAGGCCGTGGAGGGTATGGGCATTTTGCCCCTTGCGCGGCTTGGAAAGAGGCTTGGGCGGCAGGGGAACATCGATCGGCCCGGTCTCGTACCGGAAGCTGTTCACGTTCTCCAGGGCGGACCGCAGTTCGCGGTAATCGGCGAAGCGGTCGTCCGGCGAGCGCTCCATCATTTTTTTGAGGAGGTGGATCCAGCCGATGGGGACGTTGGCCGCCTGCGCGACCTCCACCGGGAACGGCTTTTCCAAGTGCGCCCAAACGATGTCTTCCACTGTCGCGCCGCTGAAGGGCGGATGCCCGGTCATGAGGTGAAAAAGCGTCGCGCCCAGCGAGTAGATGTCGGTGCGCTGGTCGGTCGGGCTGCGCGTGATCTGCTCGGGCGAAACGTAGGCGGGCGTCCCGAACGCCTCGCGCTGGGCGTTCTCGCCCGCGTCCTTCACGATCTTTTCGGCCAAGCCGAAGTCGGTGAGCATGATGTTATTGCCCCGGTCGATGAGAAAGTTCGCCGGCTTGATGTCGAGATGGACGATGTTCGCCTTGTGGGCGGAGTGGAGCGCGGCGATGGCGTGGCTCAGGAACCACTTCGCATGTTCCACATCGAACCAGCGCTTAGATTCGATGTAATCGTCGAAGGTCTCCCCCTCGATGTAGGCCATGCTGAAGAAGACCACTTCGCCTTCCTGGCCGATGTAAAAGATCGGCACAATGTTCGGGTGCCGCAGCGCTGCGACGGCGCGCGCCTCCTCCTGGAAATACTGGACGTAATTGGGGTTCGAGGCGTACTCCGGCCGCAGAACCTTAATGGCGACATAACGCTCCAGCGCCGGCTCCGTGGCCCGGAAGACCGTTCCCATGCCGCCCTGCGCAATCTTCTCCGAGATGACGTAATGACCAAGGCGCGTACCTTCAACCAGATCGGCAAGCTGCAAGGTGGATGGCATATCCCGGGATGGGCCCCGACGTTCATTCAACACGTCAGGGCAGCGTACGAGTATTCAACCCGAACAACAGTTCAAAATTGAAAAAAAAGAGCGAAGTCGCTCGTTACGAGCAGGTTTTCGATCCTAAGCCCTGCTTAGGCATTATTTTGTCACAGGCGCGCCGGCGATGTTCATCGGCTTCGCGTAAGCTTTCACCAATCCTTGCGCGACACACCCGGCGTACTCCCGAAAGATGCTGGCGTACGGCTTGCCGTTGAACGTGCGCTGGCCATCGTAATCGCCCGCCAGCAGTCGCTGATAGGTGATGCGATTATTCATGAAGTAGGGCTCTGTGCAGACTACCGGCCCGTCGTATTCGCGGTTGGCCGCGAGGTTCCGTGCGACCACGTAAAGGTTTCCCGGCAACACCTCGCGCGTCGTGGCCGAGTCGCCGTACTTCACCGGGCCGAGACCGGTTTTCTCCGCGAAGGTCAGCGCGATGTCGGACGCCACCTCCGCCTCGATCGCGCTGCCGCCCTCCAGCATCTTGTAAACGCAGCGGCGCTGCATCTCCGCATCGGCCATCTCCGCGCGCGTGTAGGCGCCGTGCACGAAGAAGATGTTCGCGTTCGCGTCCGTCAGGCGGCCGCGACCGCTGCCCGGCGTGGCATCGATGTATAGGGTGACGGTGATGTCCGGCACGAAATTGTTCCGGATGCGGTTGCCGCGCTCCACGATCTCCGAGCAACGGAAGAAGAGGAAGTCGGCCAGCTCGTTCAGCCGGTAACCGAAAAGAAAGTTCAGCTTGTCCGGCGGGAAGGCCCGCAGCCGCGAGGCGTTCGACGAGCGGTTCACGAGCATCTCACGCGCCTCGGGAAGGAAATCGTGCGGGCGGTAGGGCGTGACCGGGTCCGTCGAATCGCGCACGACGAAGACGCTCGCCCCCAAATCGGTGAGCTCCTGCTTGAGAATGCGGCTCGTGATCAGGTTCAGATCCCCCTCGCGCACCGGGGCGCTGCCATGGTACCGCGTGCTGCGCTCTTCCAGCTCCGCCCACGGACCGCCGATGTGCCCCGGGTCAATTGCGACCCGCAGGCCCTCCAGCGGCTGATTGAGGGGGCGAGCCTCCGCGCGAAATTCCTCCGGCGTGCGGAACCAACGCGGGCCCACGGGCGGCGTGGCGCCCGGCGGGGCAAAGTTAAGGGTGAACTGCGGCACCCGGCGGTCCTTGATGGAGGGATAAATCACCACCCGCTGGTCGTTGATGTCGAAAAAGGGAGGAAACGCGCCGAACGGATCGTACAAGTCGTGCAGCCGCTTTTCGAAATCGGCCCGGGTAATCGTGCCTTGATAGGGCTCGAGCACGTACCAGGGATTGGGCGTCGGCAGGGCAGGCGCACCGCTGGCGGTCGTGTAGTGGCGCAGGCTGGCCAGGTTGGGAGCGGTAAGCGTTTGCGCCGGGGTCAAAGGCCCCGCCGGCACGGGCGCGGCCCCGCGAAGCGCGGCCGGGGCAGGCAGCGTCGCGGCCGCGATCCATCCCATCGCAGCCCCCAGGCCCAGACGCCTTACTCCCGCTAAAAACATGGCCGATAAGCTGTCAGTGCACCCGATAAAACGCAAGGGCGCAAATAACCGCAACGGCGAGGCAAACATGCGGCGGGGAGGACCTCACGCGGGGCGTGGATTCATACACGGGCGTTCCAGAAGTCTCCGGGTCAGGAAGCACCGCCGGGCGGCTTCATTTTCCGATGCAGAAGTTCTGGAAAAGCCGCGTCAGGATGTCCTCGTTCGTTGTCTCGCCGATCACCTCCGCAAGTTCTTCCAGCGCTTCGCGCAGCTCGATGCTGACAAGTTCCAGGCCGAGGCCTTGATTTATCGATGATTGTGCCCGATCCAGTGCTTGGGTGGCGCGCCGCAAGGTGGCGTCCTGGCGCGCGTTCACGGTCAACACGGCGTCGCGCTCGCCATTGCCGGTCAGGGCCGATTCAATGCGCTTCTCCAGGGCGTCAAGTCCGGCACCGGTCAGCGCGCAGATCGGGATGGCGTCATCAGGAATGGACGTATTGCGCCCCAGGTCGGATTTGTTGGCCACCAGCAGGACGGGCACGCCTTCCGGCAAATCGAGCGCGGGGGGTGCAAATGGCTCCGGCGCGGAGACCACCCGCAGAATAAGCTGGGTCAGCGGAAGAAGCTCCCGGGCGCGCCGGGCACCCTCCTGCTCCACGGGATCGGACGATTCGCGCTGGCCGGCCGTGTCGAAGAGCCGCAACGGCAGCCCGCGCACGCTGCAGGTTGCCTCGATCAGGTCGCGCGTGGTTCCGGGCGTGGGCGCCACGATGGCACGATCCTCGCGCAGCAGCGCGTTAAGCAGGCTCGACTTCCCGACGTTGGGCGCCCCGACGATAGCGGTTAGCGCGCCCTCCTGCAGGACCCGGCCCAATGGCGCCGACCGCAACAGCTCCGCCAGCCCGGCCTGCACCGCCGCCAGCCGCAGGGCAAACTCCGGGCCGAGGCGCGGCTCGATGCCTTCCTCGGCGAAATCGAGGCTCGCTTCCAGATGGCTGAGCAGGTCCACCAGCTCGGCGCGCGCGCCCTCCAGCGCCTGGCCGAGCCGGCCTTCCTTCATGGCCCGGGCGCTGGCCAGCGCGCGTTCTGTCGGCGCGTAGAGCAAATCGAGCAGCCCTTCCGCCTGCGTGAGCGAAAGCCGGTCGTTGAGAAAGGCGCGCTGGGTGAATTCACCGGGCCGGGCCGCGCGTGCGCCCAGCTCCAGCGCCGCGCGGATGATCGCCTCCGCGATGCGCGGATTGCCGTGGCAGGAAATTTCGACGGTGTCCTCGCCGGTGAAGGAATGCGGCGCGCGCCAGAAGGTCAGCACCACATCGTCGAGCACCATGCCACGATGCGTCAGCATCCGGTAGATCGCCCGCTGCGGCTGCCAATCGATGCGGGGTGAAACCAGCGTGTCGACAATCCCGCGGCTGGCCGGGCCGCTTAGCCGCAGCACGGCAATGGCGCCCACGCCCGGGGGCGTGGACAGGGCGATGATCGTGTCGCTCGTCATGGCGCGGGATTGAACGGCGCGCAGGGCAGCCCGAAGGCTTCCGCGACCGCGGCGCAGGTGAGCTCGTTGTTGAAGACATTCACGCCTTCGGCGAGGCCCGGCTTCCTGGCGCAGGCGGCGGGGAGGCCGTGATCGGCCAGCGCCTCGATGTATGGCAGCGTCACGTTCGTCAGCGCCTGCGTGGCGGTGCGCGCGTAGGCGCCCGGCATGTTGGTGACGCAATAATGGACTACGCCCTCCTCGACGAAAACGGGGTCGTCATGCGTCGTCGGGCGCGAGGTTTCCGCGCAGCCGCCCTGGTCGATCGCGATGTCAACGAATACGCTGCCCGGCTTCATCGAAGCCAGCATGGCACGCGACACCAGCTTCGGCGCGCGCGCGCCGGGCACC
>CAZZYY010000161.1:0-6431 GCA_964658475.1 uncultured Candidatus Methylacidiphilales bacterium
GTTTCGTTCCCAAGTACAACTTGGGAACGAGGGGAGGGGGAGACGAGGGCGAAAGGTTGCACTTTCGTTTCGCTTGCGTTGGTCGCTCCGGCGCTCGGAGAGCGCCGGCTACCACTGAGGTGGCAGGTCTTGAGACGAGCTCTGTCTGCTCGTGCGCGATGGCTTAAGCCGTCGAATGCATCATTTCGTTCCCAAGTACAACTTGGGAACGAGGGGAAGGGGAACGAGGGAAACTTGGGAACGAGGGGAGGCGGCGAAGGCCCTCCTCATTCCTTCATCGCGCGGTCGGTCGGTTATTCCGTCAAACCGTCTGCCCAATCAAGGGCAGGGTATCGAACTGGCGGCCGAGAATCGCGGCGGTGGCAGCGTTGGGCGTCTTGAGCCAGTCCTGCAGGAGGGTCGCATAGACGCTGCGGAAGTCGGTGCCGAACTTGATGTCGCCGTCGTCGAGGTCCTTGGGGTCGAGGCTGGGATGCGCGCTGACGAGGCCGTTCTTCACCTTGTCGCCGCCGATGATGAACATGGGGGCGGCGGCGCCGTGGTCGGTGCCGCGGCTGCCGTTCTCGGTCACGCGGCGGCCGAATTCGCTGAAGGTCATCATGGTCACGCGCTGGAACTCGCCCATGGCGGTGAGGTCGTCGGTGAAGGCCTTGATCGCGTCGCCGAGTTCCTTGAGCCGGCCGTCCTGCGCGCCGCGCTGGCCGGCGTGGGTATCGTAGCCGCCCTGCGAGACGTAGAAGACGCGCGTGGGCAGGCCGCCGGCGATCAGGCGCGCGACCAGCTTCAGGTTATTGGCGAGGCCGCCGGCGGGATAGGTGGCCATGTTCTTCACCTTGCCGGCGATGTCGCGGATCTTGTCGGAACTGACCTGCGCATCCATCGAGGTGCGCTCCAGGAAGTCGAGCGCGCTTTGGCCGTTGTTGAGGGTGACGGTGCCGCTGAGCATGCTGACGCTGTCGCCCGCGGCGGCGCTGCTGGTGGCGGGCGCCTCGCCGTACATGCTGCGATAGGCGGTCTCCTCGTCGTCGTTCAGGCCGGCGCCCATGAAGCGGTAGCTGGCGGGGTTTTGCAGCGTGATGCCGGTCGGGTTATGGGAGGAGAAAGCCTGCGGCGGGCGGTCGCCGATGTTGATGCCGACGGTTGGGTCGCAGCCGGAGCAGGCGTTGTCGAAGTAGCGCCCGATCCAGCCGTCGGTTAGGTAGCGATTTTCGTCGCTGGCGGTCTGCCAGATCTCGGTCGAGCGAAAGTGGCTGCGGTTGGGGTTGGGATAACCGACGCCGTTGATCACGGCGAGGTGCCCGGCATCGTAGAGGCTCTTGAAGCCGGTGAGGGACGGGTTGAGCCCGAGCGTGTCGCTGAGCTTGAGGACCTCGTTCGGCTTGACCGCGAGGGTGGGCCGCGCCTGGTAGTAAAAGTCGTTCGTGTAGGGTACGACCGCGTTCAGTCCGTCGTTGCCGCCGGCGAGCTGGAGGAGGATGAGAATCGGGCCGTCCTTGCCCGTGGTGAACTGAGTGAGCGCGCCGTCGGCCGAGGCGTGGAGCGAGGCGAAGGTGTTCGCGACGAAGCTGGGAACGGTCCAGCCGATGGCGCCGCCGAGCAGCGTGGTGCGAAGGAAGTCGCGGCGGGTGGTGAAGAGCGGATTTTGCATGGCGAGGGCGTTCTAGGTGAGCTGATATTCGGGCGTGCTCATGAGCAGGCGGATGGCTTTGCGGATGTCGGGTTCCTGCAGCGGCAGGCGCGCCTGCACAAACTCGCGCATGGGGGCGAGGCGCAGTGGATTGAGCGCGACGTTGAGGAAGCGGTCTTGCAGCGCGCTGAGAAAGGAATCGGCGGTGGCGAGCTGCTCGGGGGTGAAAAGCTGCAGCACCGGGGCGGGGCCGGTCTGCAGGAGACCGCGATCCTCGATGCTATTGGCCAAGCCCTTCATCTGGCCGACGAGCGAGGGCAGGGGGATGCGCTGCCCCTCGACGAGCGCGGCGGCAAAGTTGGTGCGATCGAGCAGCGAGTTGGTCGTGATCCACGCCACGCCGCCGTCCCAGCCCTTGACGTTCGGTGGCTGGAAGAGTTCCTGGCCGAGCTGGAGGAGCATGACGAGGGACATCGGCTCGGTGGGCAGCGGGGCCTCCAGCTGGTGCGAGGCGGAGATGAGCCACTGCACCGGGCTCTTGATCTGCGAGCCGACGACGTCGGGCGCGTAAAATTCCTGGGAGTGGAAGATGCGGGCCATGAGCGGCCGGATCTCGAAATTGCGCGCGACGAAGAAATCGGCCAGCGCCTTGACCACCGCGTCCGAAGGCTGGTCCTGCACGAAGTAGCGCCAGAGCTTGGAGACGATGAAGGGCGCGCAGGCGGGCTGCTGGGTGATGAGCTGCAGGGCCTCCTCGCCCGTGTAGTTGCCCGTCTGGCCGAAGATGGTCTTCGGGCCGGGATCGTGATTAGTGAGGTGGTACTCGTAGCGCAGCCGGTTCTTGGTCAGCCCCCAGCCGGTGAAGGCCTTGGCCAGCTGCTGGATGTCGTGCTCGGTGTAGTTGCCCTCGCCGAGCGTGAAAAGCTCCATGACCTCGCGCGCGAAATTCTCGTTCGGATGGTTCTTGTAGCTGCGGTCGCCGTCGAGGTACTCGAGCATGGCGGGATCCTCGGCGACGGCGATGAGCAGCGTGAGGAAGTTGCCGCCGGCGTTCTGGCGCAGCGTCTCGTTCTGGAGCCAAAGGAGGTAGGGCGAGCGGACCTTCTCGAAGCTGGTGGCAAAATGGCCGTGCCAGAAGAGGGTCATCTTTTCCTGGAACGGGCGCGGACCGAGGGCCATGCGGCGCATCCACCAGTAACGGAGGTCGGAGATCTGGCGGTTCTCCTCGCCGTTTTGCAGGGTCTGCAAGGCGCGGCGCGCATCGGGATCGAGCGTGCTGTTGAGGATGGCCTGGCGCTGCGCAATGCCGGTTTCGTCGAGATTCTGCGCCCAATCCGGAGGCGGCGTGTCGTCGGGAAAACGCTCGTAGTTGACCAGCGACTGCACGGCCTTCTCGAGGCCCATCTGGTGCAGGTTCTCGATATCGGCGGGACTGCCGCCGAAGCCGGCGCGATTGAGCAGGTGCGCAGCCGTGGCCTCGTTCCATTGGGCCGCGGGCAGAGTCGCAAGCATACGAGGTCTCTAACCCGGTAAACTAGCCGAAGTTGCCGCTTTTGCCAAATCTGTTGCTGGGGGCGATGGCGCGGCGTCTTATTAGCTAAGCGCTACGTGATACCGGTCTTGAGACTCCAGACGACCGAGCCGCCGACGATGGTGTGCGTGGCGCGGCCGGGCAGTTCCCAGCCGTCGAACGGGGTGTTGCGGCTGAGCGACTGAAACTTGGTGGAATCGACCTGCCAGGGAAGGGCCGGGTCGATGATCGTGACGTCGCCCGGGGCGCCGGGCGCGAGCGTGCCGCGATCGAGCCCGAGCAGACGCGCGGGGTTGACGGTCAGCTTGGCCAGCATCGTGGGCCAATCGAGCACGCCGCGCTCGATGAGGAGCTTTTGGAAAAGGCCGAGTTCCGTTTCCAGGCCGACGATGCCGAAGGGCGCGTCGGCGAACTCGACTTCCTTCTCGTAGCTGGCGTGCGGCGCGTGGTCGCTGGCCAGGATTTCGATCGTGCCGTCCGCGAGGCCGGCGAAGAGCGCGTCCTGGTCGATTTTTTCGCGCAGCGGCGGGTTCATTTTGAAGCGAGTGTCGTAGCCCTCGACGGCAGCATCGGTCAGCGCGAGGTGATGCGGCATGGCTTCCGCCGAAATGCGGACGTGGCGCGCCTTGGCCTCGCGCACGAGCCGGACTGAATCCTTGCTGGAGAGATGCTGCACGTGGACGCGCGCGCCGGTGAGCTCGGAAAGCAGGATGTTGCGCGCGACGATCATGTCCTCCGCGAGGCGCGGCCAGCCGGGCAGGCCGAGGACGGTGCTCCAGTAGCCCTCGTGCATGACGCCGCCGGCGGAGAGGTTGTAGTCCTGGCAATGGTCGAGCGTGAGGAGGTCGAACATCCGCGCGTAGTCGAGCGCGCGGCGCATGAGCTCGTTGTTCTGCACGCAGTGGCCGTCGTCGGTCAGCGCCACGATGCCGGCCTTGTAGAGCGAACCGATGGGCGCGAGCTGCTCGCCCTTCATGCCGACGGTGATGCAGCCGCTGACGAAGACGTTGACGTGCGCCGTCTCCGCCGCGCGCTGGCGCATGAGCGCGATGGTGTTGGGGCCGTCGGCGACCGGCGTGGTGTTGGGCATGGCCAGCACGCTGGTGAAACCGCCGGCTGCCGCGGCGCGCGTGCCGCTGGCGATCGTTTCCTTTTGGCTGCCGCCGGGCTCGCGCAGATGCACGTGCATGTCGATGAGGCCCGGGGCCACAATTTTTCCCTCCGCGCCGATCACCGGCACGCCGGCCGGCGCCGAGGTGACACTGGAGATGACGCCGTTCTCGACCAGCAGGTCGGCCACCTCGTCGCGCCCGGAAGCGGGATCGATGATCCGCCCGCCCTTGATGAAAACCGATCCGGGGGAGATGGCGGAAGAGGCGTGGGGCATGGGGCGCGGCCGATCATCGTAGGAACGGGGCGCGGCATCGGCAAGCCCGCTCGACATTTCCGCGCGGCGGCCTTTACTGCCCGGCATGAGCCGGCGTGGCGCGATTTTTGATTGGGATGGGGTGATCATCAACTCCGCGGAGCATCATGAACGGAGCTGGGAACGGCTGGCCACGGAGGCGGGACTTCCGCTGTTCGAAGGCCACTTCAAGGCGGGATTCGGGATGAAGAACGAGGTGATCATTCCCGAGCTGCTGAAGTGGACGACGGAGCTGGAGGAAATCCAGCGGCTGTCGCTGCGCAAGGAGGCGATTTACCGCGAGGTGGTGGTGGAGCGCGGGATCGTGGCGCTGCCCGGGGTGGAGACGTGGCTCAAAATGCTGCGCGATGCGGGCGTCGGCTGCGTTATCGCTTCGTCCACACATCGGCAGAACATTTTGATTTCACTGGATGCGATTGGGCTCGGATCGTACTTCGAGGCGATCGTCGCGGCGGAGGACGTGACGCGGGGCAAGCCGGACCCGGAAGTCTTTCTCACCGCGGCGAAGAAGCTGGGGGTTGAAGCGGGCCGGGCGGTGGTCTTCGAGGACGCGCTGGTGGGCGTGGCCGCGGCGCAGGCGGCGGGGATGCGGGTCGCGACGGTGACGACGACGAACCCGCGCACGGCGCTGGTCGGTGCGAAGGCCGATTGGGTGGTGGATCGGCTCGATCAACTGGACGTCAAGGAACTCTGGACCCGCTAGTCCATGCGTCGCGACATCAATTGGAAAACGAAGCGGGACGACGGCAGCGTCTACTTCGTCCGGGTGACTTGGTTCTCCGGCCAGTTCAAGCTTCAGTTTGCCGAGGGCAAGCACGGCCGTTGGGAATACGACCGTGTGCCGACGCGCGAGGACCTGGAGACCTTTGTCGATGCGATCGAGCGCCGCTATCAGCGCCGCGAAGCGACGCTGAAGGAACTGGAGCAGGCGAGGAAGATGCTGGCGGAAGCGCCGCCGGATCCCGCGCCGGAGGAGGAGTAGCGCGGCGGTAAACCTCAGCTCAGCTTAAACCTAGGCCGCAACCGGCGGGGGCATGGTGCGCAGGACGCTGACGACCACGCCTTGGATGTCCAGCTTCTCCACGGGATGCAGGTTGGGGTAGAGAATGTTCTCGGCCTTGAGGTAGACATTCGCGCCGTCCTTGACCAGGCGCTTAAGTGTGTTTTCGCCGTCGATGAGCGCGGCGACGATGTCGCCCGGACGCGCTTCCTTTTGCTCGAGCACCACGATGTCGCCGGAAAAGATGCCCGCGTCGACCATGCTGTCGCCCTGGACGCGCACGGCAAATGCGCGCTTCGGATTGGAGATGCCCAGGGTGGTCGGAATGAACCGAAGCGTCTCCGCGGCCTCCGACTCGTCAAAGGCCTGCGGCATGCCGGCCGGAATGGAGGCGAAGAGCGGAAGCTGGATGCCGGGCTGGGTGACCGTCTTTCTCGGCTTGGTCAAGTGGATGCCGCGCGAATGGGCCTGACGGATGATGAGCCGGGCCGCTTCCAGCTTTTCCAGGATGTACGAAACCGCGCGCGGGCTCTTGAACCCGCAATGGTCCTGAATCTCGCGAATGGTGGGCGGGCGCTGGTGCTGCTCTTGGTACTGCTCGATGAAGGAAAGCACCATCTGGCGGCTGTTGCTCGTACGCATGATACTTTCGTATAACGTCGGCCTTCGTTTGTCAACATGAATAAAGTTGCTGGGTCCTAAGGGGGCGAAGTGCTCCGCAGGAATTTACGGTTCTGATTTCATGCTGCCGGGGTCGGTCCTAAGCCGGAAGACCGCTTGAGCCGGCGGGTTGGGCATGGGGTGAGAGACCCCAGGTAGCCGGCGCTCTCCGAGTGCCGGTCGGTTG
>CAZZYY010000162.1:0-6417 GCA_964658475.1 uncultured Candidatus Methylacidiphilales bacterium
TCCGCCGGTAGCCGGCATCGGCTCGATGCCGGAGCCGCAGCAGCGGCGGAATCGGTTCTGCAAATAGGAGGTCAGTTCCGCTCGCGTTACTCGCTGTGGAACCGGGCCGATCCCAGCTACCGGCGGAACCTGCCCGCACGCGGTTCGCGATCTTTCGACAGTGCGAGATCCGTCCGCTGCGCGATCCCGGGCAACCCTGGCCGCACAAAATCCAGCCGCCCCTCGACAAACCGCGCACGCGGCGAATAGTAATCTCGTGCGCCCGCTTCAGCCCTGGCTCGTCCGCTTTCTCGGCATCGGCGCGCTTTCCTATGTGGTGCTCTTTGTCTTCTTCACCTGGGCGGGCAACTACAATATCGCCTGGGCGCTGCCGTGGACGAAGCCCTTCCGCCTGGATTGGCCGGACCTCCCGCGCTTCGGCGCGTGGACGCAGACCAGGTCGGACGGGACAACTGAGACGTTCATCCAGGTGCCGACCCGCCAACTGACCAGGGCGGAGATCGCGCAGATGTCCTACACGCCGGGCGCGACCAACACGGCTACGGCTTCGCCCGCGGCGCGATAAAGTCGAGCGCCTCGTCCCACCACGCGAGGTTCGGCTCCGCCGGCCAGTCGCCGTGGCCGTAGCCGGACTGCAAGATCATCAGCTTGGGCTCGGGCAGGTGCGCGAAGAGGTTGAGCGTCAGCGCGGGCAGGATGATCGAATCGCGGTCGCCGCGCAGCACGCAGATGGGATGATGAAAGTGCGCCAGGTTTCCCGTGGTGTCGTAGGTATCGTGCAGAAAAAGCCGCACCGGGATGTAGGGAAAGCGGCTGAGCGCCACGTTCGCCAGCGTGTCCCACGGCATCATCAGCACCAGGCCGTGCACTGGCAGCGTCGGGTCGGCCACGACCGAAGCCGCCACGCCGGAACCGAGCGACTCGCCCCAAACGTAGACCGGCCCAAGCTCCTTCGCGTCCAGCTCGCGGATCAGCGCCCGCGCATCCGGGACGATCGTGGCCTCGCGCGGGTGGCCGGGCCGCCCGCCGTAGCCCGGATATTCATAGAGGAAGGTGCGAAAGCCGCGCGCGCGAAAAGCATCCACGTAGTAGCTGCGGTCGTACGCCGTATCGCCGTTGCCGTGGAAGACCACGATCGTTCCGCGCGGCGCCGGCGCCATGAAATCGCGCGGCACGTAGCCCTGCGGCGACGGCCCGCCGGGCGTGGCGTCGGTCCAGGGAACGAGGCGGTAGGCCGCGGCATCCCGCAACGCTTGAGCGGTGCTCAGCTTGCCGTCGCCCGATGGATAGATTTGCGCATCCTGCGTGAGATAGAGAAGGCCGCAAAAGACGACATACGCCACGACGGCGTAAATCGCTCCGCGCTGCGCCAGTCGCAGCGGCGAATACCAAGGACGACGCACCATCACGCGGAGCTTACCTCCGCGCCTTGCGGTGGTCGATGATCGTTCGCGGGAGCCAGCTCGCTTCGGGCGAAGGCGTTTGGGGTTGCGGAGCGGACGGTTGTCGTTCATCCGGCGTTTGCCACCGCGACTGCCATCGAGGCCGATGGCGGCTACCTGGGGCTGTCGACCCTCCGGGAGGGGGGCGATAAGGCGCAAAAACGGTTTATCTCCACGCCTGGTCTGGAACAACAAAGCCGTCCACGCCCCCCTCTCGCGAAACTGCGCTCCCCCTCCAGCCAGCTTGCCAATCCAGCCCTCCTTCCTACGCTCAGGCGGTGATCAGTTTCTCGCGATCGTTCGACCGGGCGTGGGAACGCATGGTGATCATCCTCTTCCGCCCGTTCGATCTGGGGAAATGGTTCGTCATCGGCTTCAGCGCCTTCCTGGCCGGCCTGCTCGCGGGCGGCAACGGCGGCCTGAACTTTCAGGTTCCCTCGCAGAACAGCTTTTCGCCCCAGCATCAGCAGCAACAGTTTCACCAAAGCTTTAACCAGATCGCCTCCGCCTTCACGGCCCTGCATGCGGCCACCGCGATTCTCCTGGTGGCCCTGGTCTTTGTCTTTGCCCTTGCGGTCATCGCCCTCCTCGGCTGGCTCGGCGCGCGCGGCCAATTCCTCTTTCTGGACAACATCGTGCGCAACCGCCCCGCCATCGCCGAACCCTGGCGGATCTACGCGCGCCCAGCCAACCAGGTCTTTGTCTTCCATCTCATCTGCGTCGTGGTGAACCTGACGCTGATGCTGCTCTTCGCCGCGGTCGGTGTTGTGCTGGTCATCTCGGCGTTCTTTCGTTCGGTCCCCCTGTTTCCGCTGGTACCGGCCTTCCCGGCCATGCTCGGGCTGATCGGATTCGGCCTGGTCTATCTCCTCCTCTCGATCGCCATCGGCGTGTTCCTCTTTCTCTTTCGCGAATGGGGCGTGGCGCTCATGTTCCGGCACCCCATAACCGTGCGCGAGGCCCTCGTGCAGACCTGGTTCCTCATCCGCACCCAGCCGGCGAGCGTGGCCATTTTCGTCCTTCTGCGCATCGCGCTTTGGATCGGCCTGGCCCTCGTGGCGGTTCTTTCCTGCTGCCTGACCTGCTGCCTCGCGGCCCTTCCGTACCTGGGGAGCGTCATCCTGCTGCCCGCGCTGATCTTCCTGCGCTGCTTCTCGCTCGAATGCCTCGCGCAGTTCGGCCCCGCCTACGATGTCTTCAGCGCCGACCTCCCGCCGGAGAGCTTCGCTCCCGCCGTCAGCCCCCTGCCACCACCCGGATAAATTCCACGCGGTCGCCGTGGCGCAGTGGCTGCGCCGGCCACGCCTCGCGGGCGAGCGTCTGCCCGTTCAATTCCACCAAAAGCCGGCGCGCCTCCAGCCGGCACTCGGCCGCCAGTTCGCCCAACGTAAGCGCGCCCGGCACCTGCCGCGCCCGACCGTTCACGAAGATGCTCACGCGCCCGCGTTCCGGCTCATCGTCCATGCCGTTACCTTAGCCGCACGGCCGGGCGCTGCGAAGCCGCTTGTCGCGCTCTCCACCACGCAACCGTTCCACTCCCGGCGGGTTTACGAACAGTGGCGCGGCTCGTTTCCCTTTGGTGCCTCGGCCTGTTGGAGCTTGCGACCCTTTCGCTCGCGGCGAAAGACCCCGCGCCGGTCGATTCCGTCCGGCCCATGATCGGCACGGCCGCGCCCGGCCACACCTATCCCGGAGCGGTTTATCCATTCGGTTTCGTCCAGCTCAGCCCGGACACCGGAAATCTCGGGTGGGACCATAGCTCGGGGTATAAATACTCCGACCCGCGCATCCTTGGTTTCAGCCATGCCCACCTCTCCGGCACGGGCGGCTCGGACCTTGGCGACATTCTCTTTCAGCCCACCCTGGGCGGGATCAAGCTCGAGCCCGGCGATCCGAAAACGCCCGGCTCCGGTTACGGCTCGGCTTATTCCCATCAGGATGAAGAGGCCAGCCCCGGCTACTACCGCGTGCGGCTCGCCGACTCTGGCATTGAAGCCGAACTCACGGCCACGGCCCACGCCGGGATGCACCGGTACACCTTTCCGGCATCCGACGCCGCTCACGTCATCATCGACCTGAATCGCGGCATTGGCAGCCAGAACAGGACCAAGCAGGCCATGCTCACCCGCGAGGACGCTTCGACCCTCTCCGGCTATCGCCGCAGCGTCGGCTGGGCGCGCGACAAGACCTTTTACTTTGTCGCCAGGTTCTCCCGTCCGTTCGACTCCTATGGCTTCACCGCCGCCGGCCCGGACGCCGCCGTGCAGACATCGCTCACCGGTCCGGTGGTGAAGGGCTTTCTCACCTTCAAGACCAAGCCGGGCGAAACCATCCTCATCAAGGTCGGCGTCTCCCCGACCAGCATCGACGAAGCGCGCAAGAACCTGGCCGCGGAAATTCCCGGCTGGGATTTCGACCAGACCGTCGCCGCCACCCGCGCGGCGTGGAACCGCGAGCTCTCCACGATCGAGATCTCCACGCCGGACCCCGCCGTGCGCGAGACCTTCTACACCGCGCTTTATCACAGCATGCTCTCGCCCCATTTCTATAACAACGCCGACCGGAGTTACGAGGGCGCCGACCATCAGGCGCATGCCGCGGATTTCAATTACTACTCCACCTTCTCCATCTGGGACCAGTTCCGCGCCTGGCATCCGCTGGCCACCCTCATCCAGCCGAAACGGGTCAACGACCTGCTGCGGTCCATGCTCCTCCAGTACCAGCTCGGCCGCGAGCACGAGCTCCCCATCTGGCCCCTCTGCAGCAACGAGACCGCCTGCATGATCGGCTACAATTCCATGCCGATCATCGCCGATGCCTATGCCAAGGGCTTTCGCGATTACGACGTGGCCGCCATGTACGCCGCGATGCGCGCCACCGCGCTCAACGATCGCAACGGGCAGAAGGAATTTCATGCCCTCGGTTACATCACCGACGGACCCGGGCGCGACCATCAACAGACCGTCTCGCGCGCGCTCGAGTACGCCTACGACGACTGGTGCATCGCCCAGATGGCGCATGCCCTGGGGAAGCACGGCGACGAAGAGCAGTTCCTCGGCTACGCCGCCAATTACCGCAACCTCTTCGATCCCGCCACCAAGCTCATGCGCGGACGGACCGCGGACGGCAAGTTCGTCGAACCGTTCGATCCGCTCCTGCCCGAGACCCAGGACTATACCGAGGCCGACGCCTGGCAGTACGCCTTCTACGTCCCGCACGATCCGCAGGGCCTGATCAACCTGATGGGCGGCGATGCGGGCTTCGTCGCGCAGCTCGACACCCTCTTCAACCAGAGCTCCGAACTGCACAAGAAGCTCATCGATATCTCCGGCATGATCGGCCAGTTCTCGCAGGGCGACGAGCAGTGCCACCACGTGCCCTACCTCTATGCCTACGCGGGCGAACCGGCGAAAGGCGCCGCGCGCGTGCGCCAGGTCATGACCACGCTCTATACGAACCAGCCCGACGGACTGTGCGGCAACGACGACTGCGGGCAGATGTCGGCCTGGTACGTCCTGAGCGCGATGGGCTTCTATGAAATGAATCCTGCCAGCGGAATCTATATTATTGGCAGCCCTCTGCTCGATCGCGCCGTGATCCATCTGGATCCGCACTATTATCCGGGCGGCACCTTCACCATCACCGCCCGGAACAACTCGAAGGAGAATATCTATATCCAATCCGCCACGCTCGACGGACACCCGCTGAGCCGCGCCTATTTCACCCAGGCCGAATTGGCCAGGGGCGGCGCGCTCATCCTGCAGATGGGCCCGAAGCCCAGCCCGACCTGGGGGCGCGCCAAGGAAGATCGCCCACCTTCGTTGAGCCCGGTCGATGCCGCGCCGGTTCGCTCGTCCCACTGAAGGGCCGCAGCGATCGCTTGGACGAGGCGCCGGAGCTCAGACCCGGCCCAAGTCCGTCACCCGCCGCGCCTCCGCGTGCAGCTCGATCTGCTGGCCGATGGGCATGACCGTCTGCTGCGGAAAATGGCCGATGGGCGCCTGGCTGATGCAGGGCTTCCCGATCCGCTTTGCCCCCATCTGCAAAAGCGCGTCGATCCGCGCCTGCTCCTCCGCATCCGGATGATCGAACCGGCCCAGCACCAGGCCCGCAATCTGGTCGAGCACCCCGGCCAGCCGCAGGTGGGTGAACATCCCGTCCACGCGATAGGCCTTCTCGCCGATGTCCTCGAGAAACAGCACCGCCCCGGTGAAGTCCGGCGCGTAAGGCGTGCCCAGCAGCCGCAGCAGGCAGGTCATGTTCCCGCCCAGCGCCCGCCCGCGCACCAGGCCCGGCACCTCGCAGCGGATCGTGTCGCCGCCCTTTTTCTCGCGCGAGAAAAGCATCCTTTCCGCGGGCGGATCCATCAGCGCGCGCTTGAGCGCCGCGTTGTTGCCCGGCTGGAAGGCCTCGTTTGCGTTCGGGCCGTGATAAGTCACCAGCCCGGCCTTGACCAGCAGCGCCTGGTGCAGCGCGGTAATGTCGCTGTAGCCCAGGAACGGCTTCGGGTTCGCGCGGATGAGCGCGTAGTCAAGTAGCGGCAGCAGCCGGCAGGAGCCATACCCGCCCCGCAGCGCGAAGACGGCCTTCACCTCCGGATCGCGAAAAGCCGCATGCAGGTCCGCCGCGCGCTCCGCATCCGTCCCGGCCAGATAACCATCACGCCGGCGCAGGTTGGCCCCCGGCTTGACGGAAAAGCCCTGCGCCTTCAGGTGCGCGATCACCTCGTCGATCCGCTCCGGCTTCTCCGTCGAGCTTGCCGGCGCCACCAACCCAATCGTGTCGCCCAAGGCTAGCCGCGGCGGAATGAGGAGCGGGGTCATGCGAGGCCGATTTTAGATGGGAGAAACACGAAGGACATGAGAATTAGAAACAGAGGAGCTGTTCCACTATCTCGCGTCTGATGCTCGTAACGAGATCCGGTTTCATTGTCGCGGCGGTCGATGACCGCCGGCGAAGAAGCGAGAATCCTGCG
>CAZZYY010000163.1:0-6392 GCA_964658475.1 uncultured Candidatus Methylacidiphilales bacterium
CCCCTTCCCACTCCTCATTTGCCAAAGTGCGGCTCCGACCGCAGACTCTTCCGCCTATGACGCTTTTCCGACGGCTGGCGCTGGTTCTTGCCCTGTTGCTCCTCCTCGCCGTCTTGGGGGCAGCTTGGTACTTCTTCGGCACCAATGGCCGGGCGGCGGCCGAGTTGGTGCCGGGCGACTCGCTCGCCTTTGCGCTCATCCCGAATGGCGCGGTCCTCGGCACCGGCTATGAGACCTCCCGGGTCAAGCAGCTGATCGAGGCGCCGGAAGCCAAGCCGCTGCTCGACTCGATCACCCGGCTGATCGGCGACAGGAACCTGGCCCTGCTGCGCGTGCTCGGGCCCGATTTCAGTGGACAGTTGTTCCTGGCGGTGACGCATGTGGACCCGGCGCATCCGGCGGAGACCGGCTTCATCGCGGGGATGCATCCCAAGCCGGGCCTCGACCACTTTGACCAATTTGTCCAACAGGTCAGCGCCGCCTATCCCGATCTGGCGAAAGAAACGAAGACGGGCCGCGACACGTTGCTGGGGGTCGATTACCAGTGGATCCAGAGCGCGAACCAGCCGGGCCGGCTTTGCGTCGCGCGTTACCGTGGCTGGATCGTGACCACCTGGGGCGAAGCCGCGCTGCAGGACTGGCTCGAGCGCATGCAGGGCAAACCCGCCACGCCGAGCCTGGCGGACAACGCCGACTTCACGAAATCGCGCGATCGCGTGGGCAGCGCGCAGACGCTGCTTTATCTCAACTACGCGCAATTCATCAACCTGCTCACCGCCCAGATGGGCACGATGAATCCGGCGCTGGGCGGCGCGCTCAAGCAGCAGCTCACCGGCATCGGCGGGCTGGCCATCGGCACCAGCTTCCAGAACGGGGAAATCGCGGACCACTTTTCCCTGCTGGAACCGAAGCAGAAGCAGCTTGCGACCGGGATGGCTGCGCAGCCCTGCCCGTTCGAGACGCTGAAGTTTACCGGCCCCGACACGCGCTTTTATTTCGGCACCAGCGTGAACTGGCCGCAGGCGTGGAAAAACCTCCAGGCCCAACTGGCCTCGAACCCGCCCGCGCAGGGGATGGTCAACGAGCTGACCGCGCTGGCGCAGGCCGGGAACATCGACGTGGAAAAGAATGTCATCAACGCGCTGGGCAGCGAGTATTCCCTGCAGCTGGAGTGGCCGGCCGACTCGCTCTATCCGGAACTCGGCGTCCTGGTGAAGGTGGACAAGCCGGACGACTTCAAGCCGGCGGTGGCGGCGCTGATCGACTACACGCGACGCGAGTTCGCCACCAGCGCGGTGATCAACGAGATGGAATCCGACGGGCACCACTTCGCCACGCTGAAGATGGTGCAGCCGATGCCGGTCAGCCCGACGATCACCGAGGACGGTCCGTACTTCGGCTTTTTCCTGAACGAGACGCAGGCGGTGCGCGCGCTGGCGCGGGACGAGTCGCGGGGCCTTCTGCACAACGACGATTTCAACCGGCAAATCGGCGCGCAACGCGACGGCGCGAGCCAGCTTATCTTCCTGGATGCGCCCAAGCTGCTCGACCAGGCTTACCGCACCGCGCTGCCCTACGTTTCCATGGGCGCGATGATGAACCCGCAGCTGGCCGCGCTGGTGCAGGGCAACCAGCTGCCGGCGAACCTGGCGTGGCTGGCGCCGATGGACACCTGGTCGTTGGTCGTCCGCAGCGACGATGACGGGCTGACCGGCTACTCGATTTCCGGGGTGGGCAACCAGGGAATCTTCATGGCCGGCGCGCTGGGCGGCTCGGTGATGCTGCTGGAGCAAAGCGGGCTGCTTCCGCACGCGGCTGCTCCGCCGGTTACGCCGGCGCCCCTGCCCTCTCCGACTGGCGTTCCGCCGGCCGGAGGCGTGATGCCGGCTCCCGCGCCGGTCGTGGCTCCGGTACCACCCTCGCCGCCTGTTCCGCCGACTCCTCCGACCCCTCCCGATGCGACGACGCCTCCCCCGCCTTCCGGCAGCACTCATTAGCGTGGCGCTGGGTCTGGCCGTGCTCGCGCCGTTGCGGGCGCTTCCGGCCAGCCCGGCGGCGAAGCCCGTGCCCAAGCCGACCTTTGAGGAATGGTCGCTCTTCTTTCTCGACGGCAAACCGTGCGGCTTTGGCAGCACGATCACCACGCCGGTCCGGACGCCGCAGGGCACCGGGTATGTCACCGAGCTGCAGCAGCAATTCGTGGTCAAGCGGCTGGGCACCTCGCTGAAGATGACCGAGGTCTCGCACGTCACGGAGCGGGCGGACGGCGCGGTGCTCGCGTTCGACCAGGCTTCCTCCGGCATGGGCTCCAACATTGAAATGCGGGGCGTGCGCGAGGGCGACGACCTGGTGGTCAGCAGCCGCGGCCAGGTGCAGCGCTATCATCTTCCGGCGCTGGCCGCGCTCGGGCCGGAGGCCATCCGGCGCCAGGTGGATGCGCTGCCGCTGAAGGCCGGCACGCCGTTTACGCTGAACACGTTCACCACCGATTACCCTCGGGCCGTCGTGGTGGAAAGCGGCACGGTGGTCGACCTGGAAAATCATACGGTGCGCGGGGTCACGCGCCCGCTCTGGAAGATCAGCAGCAAAACTCCCGTCATGCCGGGCGTCACCTCGGTCACCTGGGTCGACCCGGACAACAATGATGTCGAGACCGACGTGGACATTCCCGGCCTCGGCCAGATGCAGCAGGTCGTGGCCACGCGCGCGGCATGCATGCAGCAGCCGGAAGGCGCGGAGATCTTCGCCAGCTCGCTCATCGCGCCGCAACGGGCGCTGACCGACCTCCCGGACCAGGCGCAGGCAGTCTATCGCCTCACGACCAGCGCGGGCAGCCCGGTGATCGAATTATGGAACGAGGGCGAGCAGCGCGTGTTGAAATCCGAGCCGGGGCTGAGCGAAGTGGAGGTCACCGTGCCGCCCTGGACTGCGGCCGACGCGGCCTACACGCTGCCGCACGCGGAGACGCCGGAGCTGCGGCCCTATCTGCGGCCATCCGCCTACCTGGAATCGGGCTCGCCCATCATCCGGCGCCTGGCGCGGCGGGCCGTGGGGGATGAGACCAATCCGGTGCGGGCGGCGCAGCGCATCGAAACTTTCGTCGAGCTCTACATCACGAAGAAGGACCTGAACGTCGGCTTTGCCTCGGCGGAGGAAACGGCGCGGTCGCGCGAGGGCGATTGCACGGAGCACGCGGTCCTGTGCGCCGCGCTGGGACGAGCGGTGGGGATGCCCACGCGCTGCGTGCTCGGGTTGGGCTACATTCCGCCCGGCGAGGCGCGGCCGGTGATTTCCAATGCGGTCGACGCGCGCACCGGGCTCTTCGGCTTTCACATGTGGGCGGAGGCGATGGTCGGGCCGAATCGGTGGGTGCCGATGGACGCGGCGCTGGGCGGCTTTGACATCGGCCACATCGCCATCTTGAAATCGGCGCTGGCGGACATCGACCCGATGGTCGATCTCAACCTGCCCATCCTGCAGCTGATGGAAAACCTGCATGTAACTGTGCTCAAGACGGTGCGGCGGCAGGATCTCACGCCTTCTGCGCCAGCGCGTTTATCCGCCCCCCTGCTGCAAGCGCCCGCGGCGATGCCCGCGGTGACCGCTCCGCCGGCGGCACCTGCTCCAAATCCGCCTCCGTCTCCCTCCTCGGAAATCGATTGATGAACATTGCGATCGACGTGCGCGAGCTGACCAAGGCGTACCGCACTTACCAGAAAGATCCGGGCTTTCTCGGCGCGATCCGCGGCCTGGCGCACCGGCGTTACAAGGAGACGCTGGCCGCGCGCGCGGTCAGCTTGCAGGTGAGGGAGGGCGAACTCGTCGGGTTCCTCGGGCCCAACGGTGCTGGTAAGACGACCGTGCTGAAGATGCTGTCCGGCCTGCTTTTTCCGACCAGCGGCGAGGCGCGCGTGCTCGGCTTTGTGCCGTGGAAACGGCAGAACGAGTTCAAGCGGCAGTTCGCGCTCATCCTCGGCCAGAAGAACCAGCTCTGGTGGGACCTGCCCGCGGCCGAGTCGCTCGAGCTCAATCGGGTGATCTACGGCCTGGACCGCGCGGCGGCGCAGAAGACGATCGACGAACTGACCGAGCTGCTCGACGTGCGCGACAAGCTCGACACCATGGTGCGCGAGCTTTCCTTGGGCGAGCGAATGAAGATGGAGCTGATCGCGGCGCTGCTGCACCGGCCGAAGGTGCTTTTCCTCGATGAGCCGACGATCGGCCTCGACGTGCTTTCGCAAAAGAAGGTGCGCGAGTTCCTGCGCGAGTACACCGCGCGCAACCGCATCACCACGCTGCTCACCTCGCACTACATGCAGGACATCGAGGAGCTGTGCGAGCGGGTGATCATCATCGACCACGGTCAGGTTTTCTTCGACGGCGCGCTGCAGGACATCATCGACCGGCTGGCCACGCACAAGATCGTGACGCTGACCCGACGCAAGGGGCTGGGCCCCTGCGATCTGGCCAGCTTCGGCGAAATTCTCGAACAAACGCCGACCGAGGTGCGGCTGAAGATTCCGCGCGACCGGATCGTGGCGGCGAGCCGCGATCTTATTTCCGCGCTGGAGGTGGACGACTTCACGGTGGAGGACGTGCCGATCGAGGACATCATCCGCTCGGTGTTCTCCGAGCGGCAGGAGGAGATGCGGGTGAGATAATTCTGTAGCGGCGGCCTGCGACCGTCGCACGTATCGACGCAACGCGCCCTGCGGACGGATTTCCTTCGGGGCTATCGCGGGCGCGCTTTTGTGCGCAGGATGCGACGTTAATAGACCGCCGCCACAGGAGAGGGAGGCGAAACTACTCGCCCTTCTTCGGGAAGATCTCGCGGACGATTTTTTGCATTTCCGCGGTGGTCATCTGGCAGCGTTCGGAGGCGGTCTGGACGCTGGTGGCGAATTTCTTCAGGCGCTCGTCGTCCTTCAGCTCGTTGGCGAGGAGGAAGGCGTAGCCCATGAGCGGCGTGAGATGATTGTTCATGTCGTGGAGATGCTTCCGCAACAGCGTGCCGCCGGGGGAATCGGCGACGTCGCCCTGCAGGAAGGCTTCCGCGATCTTCCAGTCGATGGGCGTGGTGACCTTGAGGTTAATGCCGTGGTAGAGCACGATGCGCACGGGATGGCCCATGGCCTCGACGACGGCGGTGTCGTCGGTGAAGACCGCGCCGGTGGCCAGCGCGCCCTCGTAGGCGTGGCGCAGCAACTGGGTGCGGAAAATCTGCGGCGTCTGCACGGTCCAGAGGCGCGAGCGATCGACCGTGCGCGTGACGAGGCCGTCCTCGCCCACTTCCTTGAGGCTGTCGCTGCAGGGCGAGCCGCAGACGGCGGCGTCGGACAATTTCGCGGCGGCGAGCACGGTATCGATCAGCTCCTTGGTCACGAACGGCCGGGCGGCGTCGTGCACCATAACGAACTCCGATTCCGGCGAGACGGCGTGGAGGCCGTTCCAGACCGAGTCCTGCCGCTGCGCGCCGCCGGGCACGAGGCGGATGGCGGTGCTGCGGCCGAGCGGTGCGATGACCTGCTGCATCTCCATCTCGCTGCCGGGACGGACGACCAGCACGATCTCGCGCGGCGCCTCGGTGCGAAAAAGGCGGTCGAGCGTGTGGAGGAGGAGCGGCCGGCCGGCCAGCGGCGTAAGCAGCTTATCGAAGCCCATGCGCTGGCTTCGGCCCGCCGCCACCACCACCGCGCTAAGGGAGTCGCTCATGGCTGCTCTTTTTGAAAAAAACTACTTCTTGTTCTTATCGGACGAGTCGTTGGTGTCGTGATAGAAAAGTACGCCGTGCTCCTTCAGGTTCGCGCTTAGGTCCTGCAGGTTCTTCAAGGTGGCCTTCAAACGTTCGGCTGATTCGCGATCATTGATGGCCAGGCCAAGCGGGCCCTTGCTTTGCTTCACGTCCACGAGCACGTCGTTGGCGTTCTTGAGCATCGTGTCGCCGGTGTCGGCCAGGGTATTGCCCTTTTTGACCAGGGTGCGCAGGTCGACGATGGCTTCCTTGATGTCCTCCGTGCTGGTGCCGGAAAGGACGTCCTTGTTCAGCTTGGTGATCATGTCGTTGAGTTGGTCGGCGATCTGGTTGGCCTTGATGATGAGCGGCTGGGCACTGTTGGTCAGGCTCTCGATACTGGCCTGCGCGGTGCCCTGGAGCTTCTGCCCGTCGGTGACGAACTTGCCTTTCTTCTCGTCAGGCGTATCGGGCCCGTAGGTCTGCGGTGTGACCTCCACGTAGCGGTCGCCGAGCAACCCGGCGCTGCCGATGGTGAACTGCGCGTCGTCGCGGATGTGGACGTGTTGATCGATCTTGAGGCTCACCTGCACCTCCTGCGAATCCGGAATCGGCTGCGGGTCGGTCGTGACCTTGCCGACTTCGGCGCCGGAAAGGTAAA
>CAZZYY010000164.1:0-6367 GCA_964658475.1 uncultured Candidatus Methylacidiphilales bacterium
TCGCTCGCCGCCATGGTCACCGGCGCCGCGCGGGTCATGCCGTAAAGCAAAAACGGCGCGCGTTCCACCGCCCAGCGCGAGATGCCCGGCGCCCACGAGCGGATGATCTGGTTCACCGGCACGCCGTCCTCCAGCTGCGCCCGCACGCGGGAGGTTCCCGTGCACTTGTCGAACATCTGGAGCTGGTCCTTCCACTCGCCGTAGGAGAGGTGGGGCGAGCGCGCAAACGGTTCGAAGCCGCCCACGGTACGCTGCAAAACCTGGATGGCCTGGTACGAAATCGCCGTCAGGTTCCCCGCGTTGCGCGGATCGATCTGCAGCCACACGCCATCGTAGGCCGAGCCGTCCGTCGTGCGGTAACTTTCCGGCACGGCGTGGACGCCGGGAACGCGCAGCGCATTGAAGCGCGCCGCCAGCAGGCCCGTGTTCCAGCCGCTGCCCGAGACCATCTCGAACGGGTGCGGCCCGCCCAGGCCGCTTTCGATGCCGATCTCGCCCAGCATGCCGGTCGCGGTGTAGCCGCGCGCCGCGCGAATCGTCGGCACGTTCGGCGAGGTGGCCACCCACTTCAGGCCCGTGTCCTCCCACACCATGCCGCGCGTCCAGCCTTTCATCGGCACGACCGAAAGCCGGCAGGGCCGCGCCAGGTAACGCGCGTTGATCCACTTCGCCAGCTCGCCCGGCGTCAGGCCGTAGACGAGCGGGATATTATACTGGCCGACGAACGACTTGAGCGCCGGGTCGAGCCGCGGGCCCTCGATGCGCACGCCGCCGAGCGGGTTCGGCCGGTCGAGCACGACGAACTCGATCCCGAGCTGCGCCGCCTCGTCCATCGCGTTGCCCAGCGTGCTGATGAAGGTGTAGGAGCGATTGCCCAGATCCTGCACGTCGTAGACCACCACGTTCAGGCCGTCGAACTGCTCCCGGGTCGGGTGCCGGAAATCGCCCGTCGCGGTCTGGAAAAGCGGATAGACCGGCAGATGACTGCGGGGATCGCGCGTCATGCGCAGGTTCTTGCCCGCCGGGGTAAGCCCGTCGATGCCGTGCTCCGGCCCGAAGAGCTTGAGCAAATGGACGCCCGGCGCGTGCGCCAGCACGTCGATGGCCGAGCGTCCGTGCGAATCGGCCCCGGAGGGATTTGTGATCAGCCCCACCTTCTTGCCCTGCAGGATGGCGAAGTGCGATTTCTCCAGCTCGTCGATGCCGAGCGAGACCGCGCCCCGCGCCGCCACCGTCAGCAACAAGAGAATCGAGACGAGGCCGGGAAAGACGTGCCGCATAGCTCCACGGCAGTTTACCGAAGAAGCGCCTGCTGTCACCCCCTGCGCGACACGTCGGCTTTTCGCGCCGGGGCGCTCGGGGCGCAAGACCCTCGTGCCCGCCTTGCAACCTTGCGCAAGGTAGCCGGGATCGGCCCGATCCCGGAGTGAGCAACGCGAGCGGAATGCCTTCCTGCCTTTCCAGAGTCATTCTCCCGCTGCGGCTGCCACATGGAGCTATGCCCTCCTTCCCAACAGGCCCGGCATGGCCCAGGACAACAGGTAGCCGGCGCTCTCCGAGCGCCGGTCCGAAGAGAACACGTGTCCGCACCCGCCCGGCGCTCGGAGACGCCGGCCACCTGTCTTCTCTCGGCCCTTCCCGGCGCCGGATGGTGACCGGCCATGCCTGTCCGCCGACGCAAGCACACCAATCCGGCGCCCATCTCCCACGCTCGTCGTCGCGACTTCCGTGCGCTAGCGTTGGTTCCGGCCTCTCATGACCCTGCGTCAACGCATCAAATTCTACCAGCAGATGGCCGCGCTGGCCCGTTCCGGCGTCCCGGTGCGCGGCAGCCTCCAGCGGCTGGCGGAACGTATGCCGGAACCCGAGGTGCGCACGCTCGCCGCGCAAATCGAGCAGGGACAGCCGCTCGGCGAGGCCTTCGTCGCCGCCCGCTTCTCACCCTTCGAGTGTCACCTTGTCGCCGCCGGTGAGCGCAGCGCGCAACTCGACTCCGTTTACGAATTGCTGGCCGAGTTCTGGAACCGCGAACTCCAGTTCGGCCAGGCAGTCATCCGGCAGCTCTACTATCCCGCCGGCCTCGCGCATCTGTCCATCGTGGTGGGCGCGCTTTTCCTGCTGCCGCAGGGCATGGTCATCGTGGTCGGCAACATCGTTCTCAATCTGGCCAAGCTTTACCTTGCCGCTTTCATAGCCTACCTGCTGGTGCGCTTCTCGTGGCACAGCCCGGTGGCGCAGCGCTTCTGGCAAATGGTTCCTCTCATCGGCGGAACGCTGAAAGCTGCGTATGCCTATCGCTGGATCACCGCGCTGCGCATGGAATTCACCGCCGGCGTCCCCTTCCCCGACGCCGTGGCCGACGCTTGGCGCGCCTCCGGCTACCTGGAGGCCGGCCAGCATGCCGAGGAAGGCGAGCGGGAGATGCGCTCGGGCGTCGATCTTTCCGCCCTCGTCCGGCGCTGGACGCAGCTGCCGCGCGACTGGGTCGACTTGGTCGAGACGGGCGAAGTCTCCGGCCAGTACGAGACCATGTTCCGCGCCATGGAGGCCGAGGCGGCGCGCGCCTGGACGATCCGCCAGGAACGGATGGCCGAGTGGGTGCCGAAGATTCTCGTCATCGGCTTCGTCCTCTTCCTCGCCTTGCAGATCATCCCCATGGCCAACCGCGCGATCAACGGGCCGATCGAGGAAGTGGAAAAATCGATCAACGACGCGACGCGATGAGCACCTCCTTCTACGAAACCGACGCGGCGCTCGCGCAATACCTGCTGTTCCACTACGGCACGCCCGAACAGATCTGCCCGCTGCTGCCCGAGGCGCGTGCCGCGTGCGGGTTCCCCGTGCGTTGCGTGACCGAGCCGCTGAGCCGGCTGGAACTAAAAAGCACGGCCCGCGCGCTCGACCTCGGCTGCGCCGTCGGCCGCAGCAGCTTCGAGCTGGCCCGCACCTTCGGCGAGGTCGTCGGCCTCGACTTCTCCGCCCGCTTCATCGCGGCCGCGGAGGCCATGCAGCGCGACGGCGCGATGACCATCCGCGCCCCCCGTGAAGGCGCGGCCGTGGACGAATTTTATCTTGAGCTTCCCCCCGGCCTGCCGCGCGACCGCGTGCAGTTTCGGCAAGGCGACGCCTGCGCCTTGCCGGCGGACCTCGGCCGCTTCGACCTCATCCTGCTGGCCAACCTGATCGACCGCGTGCCCGAGCCCGCGCAATGCCTGGCGCAACTTCCCGCGCTCGTCGCGCCCGGCGGCTGGCTCGTGCTCACCTCGCCCTACACCTGGCTTGAGGAATACACGCCGCGCGGCAAATGGCTCGACCAGGGCCAGGGCACCCTCACCTCGCTGCGCGCCCATCTCGCCCCGGCCTTCACCCTCGCGCCCACCTTCAACCTGCCCATGGTCATCCGCGATCACCACCGCAAGGCGCAATGGACGGTGACCGAAGCCAGCCTCTGGCAGCGCACATCGGCCCTGTAGCGGCGGTCGTCTTCGGCAGGCCCAGCCGCGCCCGGCCAGACGCCGGAGAACCCTACCTTGTCGAGGCGCGTTCCAGGCGCTCGTTGATGGCGAGGCCGAGATCGCGCGCAGGAACGTTCGTCGCGTAGATCGTCTCCACCCGCGGATCCTCATCGAGCGTGCGCAGGGCGCGGAAGAAATTCGCCGCCGCCTCGCGTAGGTCGCCCCTGGGCGAAAGATTTTCGACCACGCGCACGCTGTCGCGACCGACGGCGCCAAAGGCGAGCCAGCCCGCGCTCGGCTCGTACGGCGGTTCCTCGCCCGGCGCCACCAGTCGCAGCGGTTTGCGCGGGGCGTAGTGATGGGCGATCTGCCCCGGGGAGAGCGGCCGGTTCTGCGCGAAGTTGGCCTGCCTGACCCGCCCGGCCACGCGCTCGATCTCCTCGACGGCAATGCCGCCTGCCCGCAGCAGCCGGATTTCCCCGGCGTTGATCTCGAGCACCGTCGATTCGATCCCCACCCGGCACGGGCCGCCGTCGAGCACCAGGGGCACCGCGTCGCCCAGTTCGGTGCGCACGGCCTCCGCGTCGGTGGGGCTGATACGGCCGAAACGATTCGCGCTGGGTGCCGCGAGCGGTCCGCCGAAGGCCCGCAACAGCGCCTGCGCGACCGGATGCGCCGGCACGCGGACGGCGACCTTCGGCAGGCCGCTGGTGGCCAGGTCGGGCACGTGTTCCCGTTTCGAGAGCACCAGCGTCAGCGGCCCCGGCCAGAATTTCCCCGCGAGGGCCCGCGCCGATTCCGGCACGTCATGCGCGACCGCAAACGCCGCCTCTGCCCCGGCGAAATGGAGAATGAGCGGATCGTAGAGCGGGCGCCGCTTCACCTCAAAGATGCGGGCCAGCGCGGCGGGGTTGAGCCCGTCGCCCGCCAGCCCGTAGACTGTTTCGGTCGGCATCCCGACCACATTGCCGGCGCGGAGGAGGCGCACCGCATGGGCCATTTCCTCCTCCGTGGGCCTATTGGCTTGCCCGGCGAGCCCCTTCTCGGGTGAGATGGAGGGCTCGGATATGGACCAATTCGAATCGTTCAAGGCCTCGCAACTCTATTGTCGCAAGTGCGCCAAGTCGATGCCCGTGCGGGAGCGGCTGCTGCTTATCCTGCCGGACAAGGAGCTCTACGAGTACCTCTGCACCGGCTGTGCGGAGTCGCTGGGCGAGCGCGAGGTTTCGCTGGCGGAGAAGCGGCTCGCGGCCTTGCGCGCGCCACGCCGGGCGGCCCGGGCGGGCCTGCGCTGAAACCCCATGCGTGTTGTTTTCATCGGCACGGGCGAGATCGGGCTGCCGGCGTTGCGCGCGCTGGCGCAGTCCCCCGCGCACAGCGTGCTCGGCGTTGTCACGCAGCCGGACAAGCCGGTTGGGCGCCAGCTCAAGCTCGCGGCCAGCCCGGTGAAGGAGGAGGCGTTTCGGCTCCAGCTCAAGGTCTACCAGCCGGAGAAAATCGGCGCGGCCTCCTCGGTCGCGCAACTGCGTTACCTCAAACCCGACCTGATCGTGGTCGCGGCCTACGGCCAGATCCTGCCGAAGACGATCCTCGACCTGCCCAAATACGGCTGCCTCAACCTGCACACCTCGCTGCTGCCCAAGTATCGCGGCGCCTCGCCCATTCATTCCGCCATCGCCGCGGGCGAGAAGCAATCGGGCATCACCATCATGTGGATGGACGAGGGGCTCGATACCGGCGACATCCTGATGCAGGCAGCCGTGACGATCCGCCGGCACGAGACCGCCCAGACGCTGCACGACCGCCTGGCCAAGATCGGCGCGGAGCTTCTGCTGAAGTCGATTCCGCTGGTGGGGACCGGTCAGGCGCCGCGAATCAAGCAGGACACGACCAAGGCGACTCTAACCAAAAAGCTAAAGAAGGAGGACGGCCACATCGACTGGGACCGCCCGCAGCGCGAAATCGACGCGCATATCCGCGCGATGACGCCGTGGCCCTCCGCCTATTCCTGGATCCCGCAGAGCGGGGGTGACCAGAAAATGCTCAAGATTTTCACCACCATCATCTCGCGCGCGGCCCGGGGCAAGCCGGGCACCGTGCTGCGCGTGGACAAGCACGGCGTCCTCGTCGCGGCAAAGGTCGGCGGCCTGCTCCTGCGCGAGGTCCAGCTCGAAGGCAAGAAACGGATGCACGCCGCGGAATTCGCGCGCGGATTCAACCTGCCCGTCGGCCTGGTGCTGGAGTAGGACCGGAGAGCCGACCGCAGCCATCGCTGCGCAGCAGCACTCTCAACAGCATTCTTCGCCTTCGGCCCTGCCAGAGGCCGCCCCGCACCTCGGACCGCTTGCCCATCGGCATCCTTTCCAGCGTTGACATCCCCCCGCACTTCCCGCAACCTACCCGGCTCTTATGGCCAATACCCGTTCCGCCGCCAAGCAGGCCCGCGCCGCTGTGCGCCGCCGCGCCCGCAATCGCATCCAGATCTCCGCCGTCCGCACCTCCGAGAAGAAAATCCGCGCGCTCGCCAAGGCGGGCAAGCCGGAGGAGGCCGTCAAACTCCTCTCGGAATTCCATTCCCAGATCGATCGCGCGGCCAAAAAGGGCGTGGTCCACAAGAACACCGCCTCGCGCCACAAGAAGCGCGTCGCCGCTCTCTTCAAGACCAAGGCCTAGGCGGCTCGCTTCGGCCCGCGCGCACAGGCAAGCGGCCTCGGCCCGGCTGCGCGCGCTTCCTTCTCCTTTAGGATTGGCACGGTCACGCGCGGGCGCTAACACATTGTCACTTGAAGAAAGTGCGCGCCGTTGTCGTTTCTATCGCTTTTTGCGTGATAAGCGCCGGCAGTGTCGTCCCGTCGTCCGCCCAGGATGCGCCGATTCCCGCCCCGTCCTCCTCGACTTCGCCTGACCCCGGT
>CAZZYY010000165.1:0-6318 GCA_964658475.1 uncultured Candidatus Methylacidiphilales bacterium
AGCGGCCCAGCCCGCGGCCGACCCGGTGTGCACCACCACGCCGCGCGCGCCGATGGTGCGACCTACCCCGCGCACCAGTCCTTCGCCGCGCCCTTCCACCTAAGCAAGACCTATTGGAACAATGGCCTCCTGCTCATCAACGTCATCAATCAGACCGCGGGCCTGTTTGGTGGCGACACGCTCACCACGCGCATCGTGGTGGAACCCGCCGCGCGCGTTCTGCTCTCCAGCCCCTCCGCCGCGCGTTTCCATCCCTCCGCCGGACGCGAGGTGCGGCTGGAGCAGCAGATCGAGGTGCGCGCCGGCGCGTTCCTCGACGTCTTTCCCGAAATCTCCATCCCCCAGCGCGACAGCCGCGCCCGGCAGCAGACGCGCATCGACGTCCATCCCGGCGGCGAGCTGCTTTACCTCGAAACCCTGGCACCCGGCCGCGTCGCTTCCGGCGAATCCCTCGCCTTCACCCAATTCTCCTGGCACACCGACGTCCGGCTGGGCGGGCGTCTCATCCATCGCGAACGCGCGAACCTCGCGCCCCACGGCCCGAGCCTCGCACCCTTGCGCGCGTTTCATCCTGCCAGTTACTACGCCGGCCTCTTGGTCATCTCGCCGAAAAGCGAAACGTGGCCGGTGGAATTCGCTCATGAGATCGCCGCGTTGGGACCGCATGTCGCCGCCACGCGCCTGTGCGCCGGCGGCTGGTCGATTCGCGCCTTGTGTCCGGACGCGCTCACCCTCCGCCGCACGCTGCGCGACCTCCGCGCCTGCGTTTACCGGTGGATCGGACGCCCGTTGCCGGATGCGCGACGCTCCTGACTACGGCACCTCCGCCGTCTCGCGCTCCACCTTCACAAAAATCTGCGTGAAAAAATAGGCACCGTCGCTGCGCTTCCACAGGCCCAGGCCGGAGAGCTGGTAATCGCCGCGGATATTGTGGAGATGCGGCGGGCTCTGCAGCCACGCGGCCACCGCCGCCGCCGCCACACCCGGGCGTGCGTCGGTATAAAACACATTTTCCCCGCCGCCCCGCATCCCGGCGAACATCCCGCGCAACGTCTCCATCCGTCCGTCAAACCCGCCGTGCCCGAACCCCACCTCGCCCGTCGCCATGTCGCGGCTGTGCAGGCGCGCAATGTTTGCAATGGCCGGGTCCCACGCCAGCTTCGGCATTCCTTCCCGCTCGCGGTATTGATTGATCAAATCGAACGTCTGATGCTCGAGCGAACGAGGCAGCTCCTTCGCGTCAGGAGGCCTAACCTGCGCGCTGGCGTGCCCGGCCAGCCACGCGCCTGCGGCCATCAGCGCCACCAGCACCATCCAGCGAAGACTCACAGATCGGCGACCCACACGGGCGGTTCCGGCTGCGGCGCATCCGGCTCGATCTCCGTCTGGGCCACGCCTTCCAGCCGCGTGGTGGCGGGACCCTCTTCCGCCCTCGGACCTTCGGCCGTGGCGGCAGGCGGCAGCGGAACGCGCGCCGTGCGGGCCAGCTTGCGCGGGCTGAGTGCGTCGACCCGGGAAAAGGCCACCCGCGCTTCCTCGCGCCGGCCCAGTTTTTCCAGCGTGACGCCGAGGTCGTACCACGCGCGGACGTTGCTTGGCGCCCACACGATTTCCTGCCGGAAGGCGTTCATCGCCGCCGCATCGTCGTTGATCTGGCCGCATACGATGCCGAGATTATGCCACGCGCCCGACATGCTTTCACGCAAATCGACCGCCTGCTGGTAGGCATCGCGCGCCGCCTTCAGGTCGCCCGTGCGGTGGTAGCTCACGCCCAGGTTGAACCACGCCTCCGCCTCGTCCGGCTTGATCATGGTGGCCTCCCCGTAGGCCACCGCGGCGGCCTGGAAATTTCCCTCCGCGTAATGCGCCAGGCCCAGGTCGTTCCACGCCATCCAGAGCAGGTCGCATTTCGAGTCGGTGTGGACGGCGCGCAGCACCGCCGCTTCCGCCGCCTCGGTTTGCTCCAGCCGCGCGTGGATCATCGCCTGCAGGCAGTCGGAATACGCGGCGAGATGGGGCAGCAGGGCCGCCCGCTGCAGCTCGCGCCGCGCCGCGCCGAATTCGTTCCGCGAAAAGTGGATCACCCCCATCTTGAAATGCGCCTCGGGATAATCGGGCCGCAGCTCGATGGCGTGCTGGCAGGCTTCCAGCGCGTCGTCCAGCTTGTCCTGCGCGCCCAGCGCCGCCGCCAGGTTGTCCCACGCCCGCGCGTAGTCGGGCGCCGCCAGGGTCGCGTAGCGCAGCGCCGATTCCGCCAGCGTGTACTGCTGCATCTGGAAGTAGAGCACGCCCAGGTTGCACCAGACCTTCGGGTGCTTCGGCTCGATCTGGTTGGCCTTGAGATAGGAGGTCAGCGCTTCCTCGTACTTTTCGTTGAGATGCAGCCCCAGCGCGACGTTGAAGTGCGACGCCATGTCCTGCGGCCCATACTTCAGCGCCTTCAGAAACGCGGTCTGAACCTGCGCAATCTGGCCGGCCACGTAACAAGCCTGCCCCAGGTCCGTCCACGCCTGCCACATGGCGTGCTTGTCCGGCGGATCGACGTCCGCCTTTTCCAGCAGGATCTCCGCGCGGCGAAAACGGCGATGCGCGATCGCCTTCTGCGCCTCGACCAGGCACTCCTCCGCGGTGACGGGAAGCAGCTTGTCGGCGTCATCGTCCCGCGGCGGTTCGCTTTCCACCAGGCGAAAGGAGACCGTGTTGCTCAGCGCCGGCAGAAAGAGCCGCCCGGTCGCGCTGATCGCGGCTGGCTTGTTCGCCTCCGCTTGCTGCGAGGTCGTGATGCCCGCCGCCGCGTCCTCCTGGGCATCGTTTGCGGGACTCTCTTTCTGAACCGCCATCGCGGCGGCTTCCGTCAGGGGGCGCAACTCCCTCTCGGGCCCTCCCAGGCGAAGCGCCCTCTCGAAATGCTGCAGGGCCGGGCGCGGCAGGTGAAGCTCGCGCAAATAAATCAGGCCAACTTCCTTAAGCAGGGTTGGGCTGTTGTACGCCTTGGCCAAGCGCGCGAACATGCCAATCGAGGTGTTTGAAAGCTGCGGCGGTGTACCGCTTTCAGACAGTTTTTCCAACTCATGAAGCCCTTGAAGTACGACCTCCAAGGTGCGAATGCTGAGAGAGTCATTTTGTCCCTTTACCCGGTCGGCGAGGGCTTCCCAAGCAGCCACCCGAGTAGGATGGGCTTGAATCGCCTCAATAGCTGAGGGATTTTGCGGCAATTTCTCGCTAGGTAGCATTCGTTAAACAATTAGGGAGCTAATAAAGATTAGCGGATAGTTTTGTTAACCGCCACTGGAAACTACCCACTCGCCCCCCCTATGGCGCGGGTTCAATGCCTACCCTGGCAGACGCCGGTTGGACGCGGGGCAATAGGGTTAGTCTCGGCCTGCTAGATCCGAACAGGAAACGAGGCTTCTTTGGCAACCTGCGATCACTTCAGCACGGTCGTGAGTGCTTCGTTGGCCGCGTAATAACCGCACAGGCCATGCACGCCCGAGCCGGGTGGCGTCGAGGCCGAGCAGATAAAGAGCTCCGGACGCGCGGTGCGGTAAAGACGCGCCGTGGGCCGCAGGAAAAGCTGGGGCAGGCGAACCGATCCGCCGCTAATGTCGCCGCCCACTAGGTTGGCGTTGCGCTGTTCGAGTCCCGCGGGGCTCAGCACGTGACGCGCGAGAATCTGGTCGCGGAAACCCGGCGCGAACCGTTCCACCTGCCCCTCGAGGTGCGCGGTCATGTCCACGGCCGATCCGTTTGGCACGTGGCAGTAAGCCCACGCGGTGTGGTGTCCCGCCGGCGCGCGGGTCGCGTCGAAAAGGCTGGGCTGCACCAGCAGGACAAAGGGCCGCTCGCTGATCTCGCCGCGCGCCGGGGCATGTTCGGAAGCGGCCAGCTCATCCAGCGTTCCGCCAAGATGCACCGTGGCCGCCTGCGCGACTTCGGGATTCTTCCATGGGATGGGCCCGCGCAGGGCCCAGTCGAGCTTGAAAACGCCCGGTGCGCGGCGAAACCGCCGAAGCTTCGCCGTGAAGGAGGAGCCCAATTCCACGCCCGCCATGCCCGCAAGTTGCCCCGGCCCCACATCGAAGAGCACGGCCCGGGCCGTCGGCAGTTGCGCCAGGCTTTCCACCGGCGTGTCCGTCACGATCTCACCGCCCAGCGCCTGGAGATAAAGCAACAGGGCCTGCGAGATCGCGCCCGCTCCGCCCCGCGGCAGAGGCCATCCCACGTTGTGCCCGGCCAGCAGCAGCATGAGCCCAAAGGCGCTCGTGCCCAGCGCGTCCAGCGGCAGCGAGGAGTGCGCCGCGATTCCCGCGAAGAGCGCCCGCGCGGCCTCGTCCTTGAACGCGAGCTTGGCCAAAAGCCGCGCCGGCAGCAGCGCCGGCAACCCGAACCTTGCCAGCCGCAGCGGATGCCGCGGAAAGCGCACGGGCCGTAGAAACTCGCTCTTGAAGTAGGTCCAGTCCGCCAGCAGCGCGCCCACCCCGCGGCGATAGCGCACCGCGTCCCGCCCCAGTCCGGCGGCCGTCTCCTCCACCGACCGCCGCAGCAGAGCCGCGCCGCCGCCGTCCAGCGGGTGGGCCACCTCCGCCGGCGCCTGCACCCATTCCAGCCCGTACTGCTCCAGCGGCAGCGATTGGAAGAAGGCCGACTCGAGGGCGAGGGGATGAACGGCGGAAAAGAGATCGTGCGTGAAGCCCGGCAGCGTGAGATTCGCCGAACGCGCGCCGCCGCCCGGCTCCGCTTGCGCCTCGATCACGCAGACCGATCGGCCCGCCCGCGCCAGGGTCACCGCCGCGGCCAGCCCGTTCGGGCCGGAGCCGACCACCACCGCATCGTAGCTTTGCGCGCGAGCTCCCACGGCTCCACAGTCGCGCGCGCCGGCACGGGGTCAACCTACTTGCGTGCGACCGCGCCCGGGGCCACGTTGATGCGTATGGCGGGACCGCGCGTGATCGAAACGCAGGTTCCCGCGCGACTCGACCGCCTCCCCTGGAGCCGCTGGCATGTGCTCGTCGTCTTTGCGCTCGGCGTCACCTGGATTCTCGACGGGCTGGAGGTCACGCTCGCCGGTTCGCTCGGCGCCATCCTAAAGGACCCCGCCACGCTCGGCCTGAGCGATACGCAGATCGGCGCAAGCGCGACCGCCTATCTGCTCGGCGCGGTCAGCGGGGCGCTGGGCTTCGGCTACGCCACCGATGTCTGGGGCCGCAAACGGCTCTTCTACCTCACGCTCGGCGTTTACCTCGCCGGCACCGCGCTGAGCGGCTGCTCATGGAATTTCTGGAGCTACCTCGTCTTCCGCTTCATCACCGGCGCCGGCATCGGCGGCGAGTATGCGGCAATCAATTCCGCGATCGACGAGCTGATTCCCGCGCGCTTCCGCGGGCGCGTCGATCTGGGGGTGAACTCGAGCTTCTGGCTCGGTTCGGCGCTTGGCTCCGGCGCGGTCTACGGGCTGCTCGATCCGCGTCTTGTCCCGCTGCAGTTCGGCTGGCGGCTCGCCTTCGGCCTGGGCGGGGCCATCGGCTTGACGATCCTTCTCCTGCGCCGCTTCGTGCCGGAGAGCCCGCGCTGGCTCATCCTGCGCGGCAAGACGGGAGAGGCGGATGCGGTGGTCGATGACATCGAGCACACCATTGCGACCCGCTGCGGCCCCTTGCCCAAGATCACCGATCCGCCCCTGCGCCTGCGGGCGCGCGATCATACCCCGATTTCGGAAATCGCGCGCGCGATGCTGCAGACGCACCGCCGCCGCTCCGTGCTCGGGCTGGCGCTCATGGGCGCGCAGGCCTTCTTCTACAATGCGATCTTCTTCACCGCCGCGCTGGTTCTCACCGGTTTCTATCACGTGCCGCCGGGCTCGGTGGCGCTTTACCTTCTCCCGTTCGCACTGGCCAATGCCCTGGGCCCCATCGTGCTTGGCCCGTTCTTCGACACGATCGGGCGCAAGCCGATGATCGTGCTGACTTACGGCCTCTCCGGCGTGCTCCTCGCCGTGACCGGGCTGCTTTTTCGCGACGGCCTCTTGACCTCCGCCACGCAAACACTCTGCTGGAGCGCGACCTTCTTTATCGCGTCGAGCGCCGCCAGTTCCGCCTACCTGACCGTGAGCGAGATTTTTCCCTTGGAAATCCGCGCCCTGGCCATCGCGATCTTCTATGCCGCGGGCACACTGATCGGCGGCGCGGCGGCACCGCTTCTTTTCGGCGCGCTGGTCGGCACCGGCTCGCGCGCCGCGCTTTTCTGGGGCTATCTCGGCGCGGCCGCGCTCATGGCCGGAGCCGCCGCGATCGAAGCCTGGCTTGGCGTCAAGGCCGAGGG
>CAZZYY010000166.1:0-3153 GCA_964658475.1 uncultured Candidatus Methylacidiphilales bacterium
AAGGCATTCCGCTCGCGTTGCTCGCTCCGGGATCGGGCCGATCCCGGCTACCGACAGAGTTTCGCTCGCCAGCTGTCCGTGGTCTTTTCTACAGAGCAAGTCGCGGTGTACGACCACCGACGCATCTGCTCGCATCTCTGCTTCACCTTGGCCGCGTCAGACACAAAAAAAGGCGCCCGGGCTTACACCCGGACGCCTTTTCAATTCCGCGAAAAACCGCCCTAAAATGAATACCCGACCGAAAGAATCGGCCCGAGCGCGTCAATCGGGTTGTTCTTCACCGGCGCGGAGAGGCCGGCGTTGGACATGTGCTGGTACTGGACGCCGAGGCGCACGGACCAGTCGCAGTTGATCTGGTACTTGGCGCCCGCACCCGTCTCGAAGGTGAAGTTGAAGTCCTGACCCAGACCGCCCAGCTCCGGACGCGAGTTCGCAAACCCGATGCCCACGGTGCCTTCCACGTAGGGAATGATCTTCCAGCCCGGCTGGACGAAGTTATAGCGCGGCCCCACCAGGATGCCCGCGTAGCGGCTTTCCGGCCCGAGCGAGATCACGTCGTACTGCCCGCGAAAGAGAAACTCGGTATAGCCGCGGAGCCAGCCGCCCATGAAGTTGTCGAGGCTCACGTCGTCGACCTTGAGGGCGGCCGTGATTTCGATCGGCTCCATCGTGTAGCCGGCGTAGGTGCCGGCGCGCACGTTGGACCATTCGACGCCCGAGCCGAGCTCGATCGTCCAGTCCTTCTCGCTGCACTCGGGCGGGGTCATGCCCTTCATGTCCTTGCTGTCATTCACCTCCGTGCCGGCCACCGCGTGGGGCAGGCAGGCGACAGCCAGCGCGGCCACCGCAATCTTGATTGTCTTGTTCATATTCATTCTCTTCATCCGCTCGAAAATAAGGAAGTCGTCGTATTTGGCAACTGGTTTTTCATGCCCAACCACCTCTCCATAAGCAGCCCGGTTGACCGCCAAGCGCGTCGCCTCGAGAGGAAAATCTTCGCGCTAAGCTTTCGACTTAAACCAGAGCGAAGCCGGTTCCGGTGGCGTAAAGGGCTGTTTCTCGCGCCTCCCGGGGAAGCTTTCATTACCGGTAAACTCATTGTCTTTTCCCCCACCCGTTCTAGCCTTGACGGATACGTCGTTGATTTGCCGCATGAAACAGTTCTTTATCTCTTTTTTTGCCAATCTGGCTGCCCTTTTGGTCGTGCTTGGAATCCCGCTGGTCCTCCTTTTCCTGCTGATCGTCATCTCGGCCTCCTTTTCCTCCAAGTCGCAGCACGTGGCCTTTATTGAGCGCGGCTCGGTGCTGGTCTTCGACATGTCGATCAACGTCACCGATTCCCCCGAGCATGCCACCAGTAGTAGCCTGTTGGACAAGGCGCTCACCAACGACACGACCGCCAGCATGACGCTCCGCAAGCTCGTGACCGCGCTGGGAAAGGCGGCTAAGGACGACCGGATCAAGGCGCTCCTCCTCAAGGGCTCCTTTACTCCCGCCGATTATGGCACGGGTTACAGCAGCCTGCACGAGCTGCGTGACGCCATCCTCGCCTTCCGCAAGTCGGGCAAGAAGGTCTACGCCTACCTGGAGTCGCCAAGCACCCGCGACTACTACGTCGCCTCCGCCGCCTCCTACATCTACCTCAATCCCTACGGCGACATGGAGATGCCCGGCCTGGCCAGCGAGAAGATGTATTTCGCCGACATCTTCCAGAAGTATGGCATCGACGTGCAGGTCACCCGCGTGGGCAAGTACAAGTCCGCCGTCGAGCCGTTCATCCTCGACAAAATGAGCGACGCCGACCGCGAGGAAACGCAGAAACTGCTCGGCGACGTGTGGGGCGATTTCCTCACCGCCGTCTCAGACAGCCGCGGGGTCGATCCCGCCGCCCTGCAGCAGTTGGTGGATACGGACGGCTTCATCCTGCCCGAGCACGCGCGCGACGCCCGGCTGGTGGACAAGCTGGCCTACTTCGGCGACGTGCTCGACGACTTGGGCAAGATCGCGCCTTCCAGCAGTTACGCCGATGTTCCCCTGCCCTTCAAACAGGTGGCCATCGATGACTATATTGAGCACAGCAGCACGCCCAAGCTGGTCGGCGAGCGGAGCAATTCCAACATTGTGGCCGTCCTTTATATGGAGGGCGAGATCGTCGACGGCTGGGGCGACACCACCAACATCGGCGGCGACCGCTTTGCCGCGGAGCTGCGCCAGTTGCGCCGCGACGACAAGGTCAAGGCCGTGGTGCTGCGTGTGAACAGCCCGGGCGGCAGCGCCTACGCCTCGGAGGTCATCCAGCGCGAGGTCATCGCTTTGAAGGAAAAGAAGCCCGTCATCATCTCAATGGGCAATTACGCGGCCTCGGGCGGCTACTGGGTTTCCACTTTCGGCGACCGCATCTTTGCGGAGAGCAATACCATCACCGGCTCCATCGGCGTCTTCGGCATGTTCTTCGACGTGCAGAAGCTGGCCAACGCCTACGGCGTCACCTTCGACGTGGCCAAGACAGGCAATTACGCCGACTTCGACACCATCACCCGGCCGAAAACGCCGCAGGAAATCGCGCTGGCCCAGGCGCGGGTGGACGATCTTTACGGCAAGTTCCTCGACAAGGTCTCGCGCAGCCGCAACATCCCGATCGATCAGCTGCAGCAGATCGCCCAAGGCCGCGTCTGGTCCGGCTCGGAGGCGCTGAACCTGCATCTCGTCGATGAACTCGGCGGCATGCAGAAGGCGATCGATTACGCCGCCGATAAGGCCAAGCTCGGCACCAGCTACGAATTGCGCGAGGTGCCGCACCAGCTCAACTTCTCCGAGACGCTCGCGCTCCTGCTCAGCAACCAGGAAGCGCCGCTGGAGAAGACCCCAAAGCTCGATCTTTTCACGCGACAGTTCCTCAAGATCAAGGCGGAACTGAAATCGGTGCAGGAATTCAACGATCCGCTCGGCATCTACATGCGCCTGCCCGTCGGCTTCAACGTCAGATGACTGTCTTCTGTAGCGGCGGTCTATGACCGCTGACGCCTAGACGAACGATTCTCGCAACGTCTCGCGAGCCCAAATCCAGGCCCGAACGAAACTCTCCGGAGGTAACCGGCATCGGCCCGATGCCAGAGCCGCAGCAGCGGCGGAATCGGTCGCAAAGAAAGGGAG
>CAZZYY010000166.1:3163-6187 GCA_964658475.1 uncultured Candidatus Methylacidiphilales bacterium
TATGACCGCCGCTACAGAAAACAACCCCGCAACTAGGTCTTAGGCCAGCCGCTGCGCAAATGAAGATCACGCTGCGGGAACGGTATCTCGATCTGGTTTTCCCTCAGCTTGCGCTCTAGGCCAAAGTTGAGTGCGCTGATGAAGCTTCGGGGCGAATGGGTCATGGTCTGCGTCCACACCCCCAGCTCGAAGTTGAGCGAGCTGTCCCCAAAGGCGACGAAGAAGAGGCGGCTTGGCGGGTCGCGCAGCGCATCGGGGCACTCCTCCGCGACCTCGCGTGCGAGGCGCTTCAGCTTCTCCAAATCGGTGCCGTACGCCACGCCGAACGGGATGCGGATCTGCACGCGAGGGTCGCCGTGGCTCCAGTTGGTGACGGGGTTGGTGATGAAGTTCGAGTTCGGGACGATGGTGGAGATGTTGTCGTTTGAGATGATCTCCGTGCTGCGCAGTTCGATGCGCGAAACGGTGCCGGCCACCCCGCCCACCTCCACCCGGTCGCCGAGCGAAATGGGCCGCTCCGTCAGGATGATGATCCCGGAGATGAAATTCTGGATGATATTCTGCAGACCAAAGCCGATACCGATGCCGATGGCACCCGCCACCACCGCCAGCGAGTTCAGGTTCACGCCCACCGCATTGAGCGCGATGTAGAACCCAAACGCGATGATGACGTAGCCGCTGATGCGGGCAATGGCGTACTGCAGCCCTGCATCGATCCGCGTGCGCTTGAGCAGGCGCATCGTGATCTTCCTGCGCAGCAGTTGCTCGCCCAGCACGACCAAGCCGCAGAGCACCGCCAGCTGCAGGATTCCGCCCAGCGTGAGATGCGTTGCGCCGATGGGGATCGGATAATTCAGGACCGTGGTGATCGGGTCGATGATAACGGCGAAAACATCCTTCATGGTCGCGAGTGCGGTGAGAGACTACACCACTCCGCTTAGAAAAGCCTCCCCGGCCTCGGCCTAGGGGACAAGAGCCCGAACGGATCGATGCTCGATTCCCCGCTGGCGACCAAGCGGGACCACCTTTATGTCCACTCGTCTTCGCGTCATCGTCGGAGGCGAAAACGTTCACGAGAAGTTAACGCAAATCGCGATATCGCCCGGCTGTCTTTCCCGGCGTCACGGGGGGCGGTCAAAAGTAGCGGGCCCGCCACTGGCCCTAGTGAAAAAGCACCATCGCCTTGAGAAACGTCTGGGCCACGCCCCACGCCAATGGCAGCCCGACAAACAGCCACGCGAAGACCAGCAACCCCACCGACGAAGGCCGGGGCGGCTCGGTGGAGGGGGGCGGCGGAGTCATGCGCGCGCTCCTTTCAGCCTAGCGGCGCTGGTCTCCTCGGGCGCGCCTTTCCAGTGATAACGGGCGTCCACCGGCGTGACCAGGAAGTTGCACACGGCCGCGACCAGCAGCAGCCCGCACATCAGGTACATGGTCGGCGCGTAGACCTCCACGCCCTTGGCCCCCTGGTCCACCAGATGCTGCCGGATGGTGTTGACCAGCATCGGCCCGGCGACACCCGCCACCGACCAGGCGGTGAGTAGCCGGCCGTGAATCGCGCCCACATGCATGGTGCCAAAGAGATCGCGCAGGTAGGCCGGAATGGTGGCAAACCCGGCGCCATACATACTCAGGATCACGGCACAAAGGGCCACGAAAAGCGCCACGCTATCCATCCGCCCCGCCAACGGAATGAGGAAATAAAGCATCGGCCCCAGGAGCAGGTAGACGAAGTAGATGGCCTTGCGCCCTGTGAAGTCCGAGAGCGAAGACCAGAAGAAGCGCCCGACCATGTTGAAGAGGCTCAATAGCCCGACAAAGCCCGCCGCCGCGGCAGCTGCGCTCTTCGTCGCGACAGCCAGCGCGGCAGTGTCCGTCGCCGCCAGCCCCGCCCGTGCGTGCGGCAAAAGGAACATCTCCTGGATCATCGGCGAGGCCTGTTCGAGAATGCCGATGCCCGCCGTGACGTTGAAACAAAGAATGATCCACAGCAGCCAGAATTGACGCGTTTTCCAGGCTTCGCCCACCGCCACGTTCGCGGTGGTCACGAGCTTGCGCGGGGACGCGGCGGGGACGTAGCCGGCCGGCTTCCAGCCCGGCGCGGGCAGCCGCACCGTAAAGACACCAAACATCATGAAAAGAAAGTAGATCACGCCCATGGCCGCCATCGTTTCCACCACGCCCGCGGACGTGGCGGTGGCAAAGTGGGCCATGAGATTGGTCGCGAGCGGGCTCCCGATCATGGCCCCGCCGCCGAAGCCCATAATGGCCAGCCCCGTCGCCATGCCCGGCCGATCCGGAAACCATTTTACCAACGTGGAGACGGGCGAGATGTAGCCCAAGCCCAGCCCGATGCCGCCCAGCACCCCATACCCAAGATAAACGATGGCCAGGTTGTGCAGCCGCACGCCCAGCGCGGCCACAAGAAATCCGCCGCCAAAACAGCAGGCAGCCACGAACATCGCCTTGCGCGGGCCATGGCGCTCCATCCACTTGCCAAATACTGCGGCCGAAAGGCCGAGCACCACGATGGCAATGGAAAAAATCCAGGCCAGCTGGGTTTGCGTCCAGTCAGCCGGGACCGGCTTGGTGATCCCGATCAGCTTAGTCAGCGGCAGCTTGAAGACGCTGAAGCTGTAGACCTGGCCGATGCTCAGATGAATCGCGAGAGCCGCCGGCGGCACGAGCCAGCGGTTATAACCCGGTCTTGCGATCGAGTGTTCACGATCAAGAAAAGCGACCATACGGCCGACCGGTTGCTACCCGATCCCTGTTAAGTAAGCCTACATTTTCAGGCATGCAACGCCAGAATGGTAAAATCAGCAATCGGGGCGTCCCCACAAACGATCAGGCGCCCGGCAAGGAGGAGGCCGTGGGCCAAAACCGGCCGGGCGCACGTGAAATCGCAGAACCCCCCCGGGCCACGTCCGTTGTCCAATGGCGTCCAAGAGAGCTACCCGACATGGACTCGAACCATGAATAACGCCTCCAAAGGGCGCTGTGTTACCATTACACCATCGGGTA
>CAZZYY010000167.1:0-5986 GCA_964658475.1 uncultured Candidatus Methylacidiphilales bacterium
CCAGGGCAAGCGGCCGCCCGGCGCGCCGCCTCTCACCGGCGAGGATTACTACGCGCCCCTGCCGCCGGTGAAGCACCGCATCGTCGCGTTCGACTTCGGGCTGAAGCGCAACATCCTGCGGCGCCTGCGCCAGCATGGATTCGCCGTGCGCGTGGTTCCCGCGACCACGACGGCGGACGAGGCGCTCGCTTCCAATCCCGACGGCATCTTTCTTTCCAATGGCCCCGGCGATCCGGCGGTGATCGACTACGCGCACAAGACCGTGCGCGCGCTCATCGGCAAGAAGCCGATGTTCGGCATCTGCCTGGGGCACCAGATTCTGGGCTACGCGCTCGGCGGCAAGACCTACAAGCTGAAGTTCGGCCATCGCGGCGGCAACCAGCCGGTCAAGGACCTGACCACCGGGAAGATCAGCATCACCTCCCAGAACCACGGCTTCGCGGTCGACCTGAAGTCCCTACCCGCCGGCGAAGTGGAGACCACGCAGATCAATTTAAACGACCAGACGAGTGAGGGCTTGCGGCACCGCGAGGCGCCGATTTTCTCCGTTCAGTATCATCCGGAAGCGGCGCCCGGCCCGCATGACGCCGATTACTTTTTCCGCGAATTTGGTAATATGATTGATCGGGACGGCAAGAGTTCGTAGCTTTCACCATCATGCCCCGTTTGGTTGCACAATCGCCGGAGTTCGCTGGGACCTCCTTCGAGCTGATCGGGCCGGAAATGACCGTCGGACGGCTCGACGACAACCAGATCACGCTGGCCCACGCAAGTGTCTCGGGCCACCACGCGGTGCTGACGCTGGACGAGCAGGATTACCTGCTCAAGGACCTCGACTCCACCAACGGCACGCGGGTCAACGGCGAGAAGATCACCTCCCAAAAGCTCCGCCGCAACGACGTCGTGCGCTTCGGCAACATTGAGCTGCTTTACGATTCCGAGCACGCGCCGCCCGGCCGGCCGATGCCGAGCCTTTCCGAGCGCGTGAATCTTGCCGAGTGCGTGACCCACGGGCTGCCGGCCGATTTCACGAATGCTTCGCCGATCAAGAAGAAGGTCCGCGGCGGCGAGCGTTCCCGTTGGCCGCTCATCAACGCAATCCTGCTCGTCTTCGCGCTGGCCGGGTTGGGCTACTTCGTTTGGGTGGTCTTCATCCACCCGCCGACGTTGAGCTAGGTAGGGCATCCGGTAGCCGTCGACCTCCGGGCGACGGACGAAAAGCGATACGCTTTCTCAACACCCATCGCCTGGCGATCAACGGCTGCCGTCCTCTTTCGACCATTGCTGCATGACCCACTTGCCGCGCATTTTTGTTTTGAGGTGGCGCAGGCCCGCCGCCTTGCACGCAGCCGCGACCTCCTCCTGCTGCGCGCGCAAGACGCCGCTCAGCCACAGCTCGCCGTCCCGTTCCAGCGCCCGCGCCAGCCGCGGCGCCGCCCCGATCAGGACCCCGCTGAACAGATTCGCGACGATCAAGTCATAGCGCGGCCGGGCCGGCAGCTTCCGGGCATCCGCGATCTCCCACCGGATGCGCCGCGTGGAAAAATTAAGCCGCTCGTTCTGCCGCGCCGTGCGGATGGCGGCGGGATCGAAGTCCGTTCCGGTGATCGTCCGCGCCCCGAAGGCCCGCGCCACCAGCGCGAGCACGCCGCTGCCCGTTCCAAGATCGAGGATCGATTTCTCCGCCACGTCCCGCGCGCTCGCCAGCGCGCGCAGCAGCATCAACGTGGTCGCATGCTCGCCGCTGCCGAAGGCCATCCCGAAGGGAATGATCAGCCGGCCCTCTCGGCGAGGTTCATTTTCGTCATGCCTGATCTCCAGGCGCGCATCGACGCGGATGGGGCAGGCCGCGGCGGGAGGTTTCGGCGCGAAGCGTTCGACGCGTCCGCCCCAGCGTTTACGGAAATCCTGCGCGGCCGGCTCGACCACGAAGTAAGCCTCCAGCCGCAGCCGCGGCCGGCCAGGCGTCTCGATCACCATCCAATTCAGTTCGCCCGCGCCGCCGAGCTGCTCCGTCCACGACGCCTCCTTCTCGCGCGTAATCGTGCGCGACCAGCGCCAGGCGAGGGCCGGTTGCGCTCCGCTCCCCGCGCGGACGTTACTGCGCTTGCTCATCCGGCGACAGATCCGGCCGCAGGATCGCCCGGGTCGAGACAAAACCGGAGGGTTCGATCATCAGTTCCGTGGTCGAGTTCTTGTCCACGGTGAAGCGGTGCAGCGACCAGTACTGGCGGCCATCCGCGCGGAAGGCGCGCGCGAAGATCCAGAAGACATGCTCCTTCTCCCCGGCGCCGTAGGTGCTTTCCTTTTCCAGTTCGCGCCAGCTGAAGCGGCCGTTGTGACGCAGCGGCAGCCGCTTGATCAGGTTTTGCTCCGGCAGCGCGTCGAGCTTCTGGTACGGTATCGCATCCAGACCGGCCTCCTTTTGCTGCACGGCCCGCAGATCGGCCTGCGCCTGCTCGAGCTCGGCCTTGAGCGGCTCCTCCTCCGCCAAAGTGCCGTCGATGCGCTGCTGCAACTCGTCCACCTGCCCCTTGAGGTCCGCCACCTTGGCGGCGGGGGAAAGCCTCAACTGCGTGGCCTGGTCGCGCAGGTCGCTCTGCTTTTGGTCCATCACCTTGGTGAAGGCGTGCCAGGCCTTCATCTGGTCGTCGAGCCACGCCCTTTCCTTCACCGGATCGACGCCGGCCGGCACCTGGTAGAGCGAAAGGCGGAAGGCGTTCGCCCAGACCTCGGGAGAATAGTAGTTCGGGTCGGGCGAGTAGTTGAGATGATTGGCCTTCGCGCGATCCGCGATGGCGCGGTTGAGCGCGTCCAGGCGTGACTGATAATCGGCCTCCAGCTGCGCACCCGGACCGTCCCAGATCTGCTGGGCCGCATCGCGGGCCTGCTTGACCAACGACATCTCCTCGTCGTTGTCGGCCTGAATCTGATCCTTCAGGAGGCGAATGCGGTCCTCGCGCGTCGCCACGTCGGCCTGCGCCCGCTGCACGTGGCCGAGCTTCTCCTGCATGTCCTGCAGGATGATCTGGCGGTCGCTGGCCAGGTCGTTGGCGATGCCGCCGGCGAGGTCACGGAAGTCGGTGACAATCCACGCCTCGTTGGCCAGGAGCATGCCGGGCGGCGGGATGATCTGGCCCTCCACGCGGGTCTCCTGCGTGAAGTAGAGGCCCGCGAAATAAAGGCACGGCAGAAGCAGCGCGAACAGCACGTAGAACACGATGATGCCGACGAGGCGCCGCTTGCGCCGACGTTCCGAGCGCGGAGTCGCCCCGGCGGGCTCCTCTTCTGCACGGACGGGCGCGGTGCCGCGGTTCAAAGGGCCGGCCGGGGCGTACGATGGCGCCGGCCTGAGCGGCACAGTGGGTGGCCGGACCGTGCCCTTGCCTGGATTCAGCGGAATGGTGGGCGGCGTGACGCTGGCCTTCTGCGGTGTGATGGTGGACGGCGCGAGGGGCGCGGCCGTGGCCACGAACGCCTCGGCCGCCGGAGCGATCGATGACGCGGTCGGCGCGATGGGATAGACCTTGGGCGGCGTCGGGACCGGCCCGGTGAGGCGGCTGGCCGGTTTGTCCGACGGCGGCTGCGCCACGGGCTGCCTGGCCTCGGCAGACGGGGGAAGATCGGCCGGCCGCAGGGCCGCGGTTGCGCGCGGGGGCAGCCGGTGCTTCTTCGTCGAGCGGTCGAGGCGCACGGTCTCGGTTGGAGGCGCCTTCGCCGCTTCCGGCAGCGGAAGGACGGCCTGCGCCGCCGCCGGCTTGGGGATGACGGAGGGCGGAACGATCCGCGTGGTCGGCGCGTTGGGGTTGATCCTGGGCGCCGCTGCGATCGACTCCGCCGCGGCTTCGGGAGTGGGCGCATCGGGCGCGACCAGCGGCGGCACGTGGGCGACACGGTGCACCTCGGAAGGCGGCGCCGTTTTCATCTCGGCCACCTTCGCGGCGGGTCGCGGACTTTCCACCACAAGCGAGCGGGGAACGGCGGCCTTTTCCACGCGTGCCGGCAGGGGCGGCGGGACGGCCTTGCGCGCAGGCGCCGGCTTTGTTTCGACAACCGGAGGCTTCGCCGCCATGACCGGTGGCTTTACCGGCGTGATCGGTGGCTTGACCTCGAGCACCCGCTTCACGGTCTCGATCACGGCAGGCTTCGCCATCACCGGCGGCGCGACGGGCGGTTTGGCCTCGAGCACCGCAGGCTTCACTTCCAGCTTGGGCGTAGCGGGCGGAACAGGAACCGATACCCCCGCCTTGTCCGGGGCGGTTGGCAGAACGGGCTCGATCCTGGGCGGCGGCAGTTCCTTGGTCTCGGCGTCGCCGGCGATGTTCGAGGGCAGCGGCGGCGGGGCTGCCTTGCGGCCAAGCGAGGTCAGGCGCGGGAGCACCCCGGTCTTCGGCGGCAGCTTGATGATCGTGGTCGTACCGCCCGGGCGGGTCGTCCAGCCCACGGGCCGAATGAGCCCCTCCTCGCCGGTCTTGATCGGCAGCGGCGGCTTCTTCGTCGGATCCGGCTCGCCCAGGAGCGAATCCTCCTCGTTCATCGGCGGCTTCGCGACCGACGAGAGCACCACGAGCTTGTTCGCATGCTTCTTGGCGTCGGAGGCCGGCTCGGGCCGCTTGGGCGGAACATCATCCGCCATAGGCCTCACTTGCGGGATAAACTCCAAGGACCGCGACTCCCGCCAAGGCGATCGTCTCCCGCGTGACCGGCTGCGGGAAGGTCAGCGCGGCCAGGCAGGTTTTGCTGCGCCCGGGCAAGGGCGCAAAGTGAACGAATTGAGGGACGCAAGACATGGCGCTGACCCGACTTTTTACCGCATCAGCTGTAGGTTTGCACTCGATTAAAATCAGGGCCCGGTTGCCGGTCGCAGCGGGCTTGGCGGGCTGCACGATGAAAATAAGGTGATCCAGCCCGGGCCTGCCGTCACTCGGCAGGAAATCGCCGACCACGTCCAGGCCCCCGGCATAAGGATCCCGCAGCGCGACCACCATGTCGCTGAAAGTGAGCAGCCCGATCGCCAGCTTCCCCGCTCGCAACCGGCGCGCCAGTTCCCGCCAATTCGGAAGCACGACGTAGCGGTCGCAAGCGCCAAAGTGGCCCCGCGCCGCGCGGATCATCGCGGCCACGTCGTCCCGCCGCCAGCGGAGGAGATGCCGCGCCTTCTTCCCGTCGCCATAGCGGTCGACCACGCCGATCGGCGCCTGGCCCTGCGCGGCGCGGGAGCTGGAGAGTATCTCGCGAAAGATGGCACCGATGGCGACGGCCGGCAGCTTGTCCGTGACCTGCTGGGTCATGCGGGCGAGCAGCTCGCGCTCGCGATCGGGCACGTAGATTTCCGCGCCATGCCGGCGTTTCGTCTCGCCGATCTCGGCGGAAACCTCAGTCCGCTGCTGGAGCAGCCGCAGCAACTTCCGGTCGATCTGGTCCACCTGCTTCCGCAGGCGCAGCATCTGGCGCGACAAGGCTGGCTTTGAGTGGTTCGGGGGCATGGGCGGGGGTCTCCGGCTGCAGGCGGCGCAGCTCGTCGGCGTTGGGCAATTCGTCAAGCGCCTTGAGCCCAAAGAGCTCCAGGAACAAGGGCGTGGTCTCGTAAAGCAGGGGCCGCCCAGGCAGATCGGAACGGCCGGCGATGCGGATGACCTTCCGCTCCAGCAGCGTGGCCACCACGCCATCCACCGCCACGCCGCGCACCGCCTCGATCTCCGCCCGGCCAATGGGTTGGCGATAGGCGATCACCGCCAGTGTTTCCAGCGCCGGTTGGCTGAGCTTCGGCGCCTTGGGCGCGTCGAAAAGGCGGTTCGTCCACGCGGCAAATTCCGGACGGGTCTTCAGGACAAAACCGCCCGCGACCTCCGCCACCACGAGGCTGGAACCGGAGGTCTCGTACGACTCCCTCAACTGCGCCAGCGCGGCGTCGATCTCCGCCGCCGCCGCCTTCGCATGCGGCTCCGTCGCCAGCCCGGGCGCGACCCGCGCGGCTTCCTGCACC
>CAZZYY010000168.1:0-5894 GCA_964658475.1 uncultured Candidatus Methylacidiphilales bacterium
CATGAAATGGATGGTCACATAGGGCGTGCGGCCGATGGGATAGGCGTGCGCGCCGGCCAACGGACGCAGGTCGAAGGCATCGGGCGCACGGAGATTCTCGAGAAAATTCAGGTAATCGCCGGAAAGGATGAACGCACCCGCCAATGGTGTGGTGTAAGCGCAGCCAATCGCCCGGCAGAACTCGCCGCCCCAGCAATCCTCGGAGACGATGGTCACCTGATCGCCCCCGTTGGCGAGCCATCGGTCGAGCGGACGGCCGACGGCCGTGCGCAGCCCTTTCAGGGCGCGGCGCGGACTCCACAAGGGCGATGCAACAGGACTCGTGATGTCTCATGCATCGGCCACCTCCTCCCGCGATGAAGCGCGAAAATCGCGTGCGAGGCCGCCGCACATGGCTGCCCCTGCGCCACGCAAATCGCTTGCCCCGCCTGCCACTGCGGCGAAAGTAACGGGATGGCCGTGGAGTATGTTCTCAACCGCGTGGCCGCGCCGGCCGGCGCGCAGATCGATTATCGCGGCTCGCTCAACGACGAGCAATATGCGGCCGTGACCGCCAAGCCCGGCCCGATCCTCTGCATCGCGGGCGCCGGCAGCGGCAAGACCCGCACGCTCACCTACCGCGTGGCCTACCTGATCGAGAACGGGGTGGAGGCGGAGAATATCCTGCTCCTCACCTTCACCAACAAATCCGCGCGCGAGATGCTCGAGCGCGTCGGCAATCTGCTTCCGCACGACATCTCCCGCATCTGGGGCGGCACGTTCCATTCCGTGGCGAACAAGCTGCTGCGCCGGCATGCCGACCGGCTCGGCTTCACCGGCGGCTTCACCATCCTGGATCGCGACGACGCGGCCGACCTCGCCGTCTCCGCCCTGCGCGCCACCGGCGTCGATCCCAAGGACAAGACGCTGCCCAAGGGCGCCGTCCTGCTCGACATCTTCGGCCTGGCGGCCAACACGGAAAAGTCGCTCGCCAGCGTGGTCGATTCCCACTACCCGTTCTTCAATCCGATCCTGGACAAGATCGAGGCCACGCAGCGCATCTTTCGCGACCGGAAGCAGACCGACAACGTGATGGATTACGACGACCTGCTCGTCTACGCGCTGCGCCTGCTGCAGGACAACGAGGACCTGCGCAAGTTCTACCAGGAACAGTTCCAGCACGTGCTGGTCGACGAGTACCAGGACACAAACAAGATCCAGTCGGACTTCGTCGACCTCATCGCCGCCTATCACCACCAAGTCATGGCGGTGGGCGACGACGCGCAGAGCATCTACTCCTGGCGCGGGGCGAATTTCGAGAACGTGCTCACCTTTCCCGAGCGCTTTCCCGGCACGCGCGAGGTACGCATCGAGACCAATTATCGCAGCACTCCGGAAATCCTGGCGCTGGCCAACTACGCCATCGCGGCCAACACGCGGCAGTTTCCCAAGAACCTGCACGCCGTCCGCCCGGCGGAGAAGGAAGCCAAGCCCGCGCTCGTCTGTCTCCAGGACGCCAACCAGCAGGCGCAGTTCATTTGCCAGCGCATCGATGAGCTGAGTGAGTCGGGCGTCGAGCTTGATGAGATCTGCGTGCTCTATCGCGCCCATTTTCACTCGATGGAGTTGCAGATGGAGATGACGCGTCGCCAGATGCCCTTCGAGCTTCTGAGCGGCCTGCGCTTTTTCGAGCAGGCGCACATCAAGGACGTCGCCGCCTTCGTCAAGTTCGCGCTCAACCCGAAAGACAAGCTGGCCTTTAAGCGCATTGCCGGACTCATGCCCGGCGTGGGCGACAAGACGGCGGAGAAAATCTGGGCCAAGATCATCGCCGGCACGGAGCTGGCCAAGATCGAACCCCCGGCCAAGGCGGCCGAGACCTGGAAGCAGTGGGTCGAGACCCAGGCGCAGGTCAGCGCGCCCGACCTGCGCGGCCGGCCCTCCGAGCAAATCCAGGTCGTGATCGACGCGATCTACGAGGACTACGTGAAGACCAAGTTCCCGAACTATCCCTCGCGCATGGAAGACCTCGGGCAGCTGCGCGCCTTCGCGCAGAACTTCGAGCGCACGGAGGACTTCCTCGCCCAGCTCGCGCTTATGACCAACATGGATGGCGGCCCGCGCACGCAGGGCGATTCCCCCGTCCGCGATCAGCCCTGCGTGCGGCTCAGCACCGTGCATCAGGCCAAGGGGCTCGAGTGGAAAGCCGTCTTCGTCATCATGCTCTGCGATGGACTTTTCCCGGCGCAGCGCTCCATCCAGACGCTGGAGGGCGAGGAAGAGGAGCGCCGGCTCTTTTACGTCGCCGTCACCCGCGCGCGCGACGAGCTCTACCTCACCTACCCGATCATGCGCGCGACCGCATCCTTCGACGACCGCTGGCAGGAACCCTCGCGCTTCGTCCGCGATTTCCCGCGCGGTCTGGTGAACGAGTGGAAGATCAAGTCCGGCCCCGTGCAGTGGAGTTAGCGCGTTGGCGGTTTCGCCGATCGCCGCCCGAGGCTCGACAGCCACCGGAGAACCTGGGCCGCGCCAAGTGGTCCGCCGGTTCTTCTACTCGTCCACGTACATCGGCGGATGGAAATAGCGCCGGGCGCGAAAGGTAAAGAGCACCCAGATCGATAAGAGGTACAGCACCACCAGCGCCACCAGGATAATTTGCTCCTTCGTGTGCACAGGCGCATCCGGAAGGTGCGTTTGCAGGTAAAGCGGATCCTGGGCGTCGCTCTGACCCGTGGGCAGCGGCGGCGGTGCCGTGACCGCCAGGAAGCGTTGAAAGAAAAAAACGGGCATGACGAGGATGTAGATCCAGCGCGCCCACCCCTGCCTCTCGTACATGCAGATGCCGCTGAAAATCATGGAAACGAGCGTGACAAATACCGCCGCCTCCGCCGCCCAGGCGGGATAGGGAAAATTTGACATCGAGTCGACGAACGCGTTCGTGCCCAGCACCTTCATCGTCGTATACAAGCCGTAGGTGCCGGTGACGATCAGCACCCAGCAAACGAAGCCGAGCCACAACGGACGGTCGTCCCCCATGGCGGGTGAATGTGACGGGCCTGCCCCGTCCGGGCAAGTACTTACTCCGGAAAGCGGATGGCCACCTTGCCGAAATGGGTCGCCCGCTGGAAATAACGGATCGCCTCGACGCTCTCGGCGAAGTCGAAGACCCGGTCGACCACCGGCACGATGCCGTGCTGTGTGAGCGCCCGGTTCAGGTCGGCGAACATCGCGCGCGAGCCCACGTAGATGCCGTCCACCCGCAGCATCTTGTGCAGGAGCGGTCCGATCGGCACGTCGCCCGTAAGGCCGGAAAGCACGCCGATCAGGCTGATCCGGCCGCCGTGGCGCGTGGCCTTGAGGGTGCGTGGCAGCGTGCCGATGCCGCCAACCTCCAGGGTCACATCGACACCCTCGCCCTCGGTTAGCACGAGCACCTTCTTTTCCCAATCCGGCTCCGTGCGATAGTTGATCGTCTCGTCCGCGCCCAGCGCCCGCGCCCGTTCCAGCTTGGCATCGCTGCTGGAAAGGTGGATCACCCGCGCGCCGGCCAGCTTCGCCAGCTGCAGGCCGAAGATGGAGACGCCGCCCGTGCCCTGCAGCAGCACCGTCTGCCCGGGCTGCAGCGGTCCCGCAACGAAAAGCCCGTTCCACGCCGTGACCGCCGCGCAGGGCAGCGTCGCCGCTCGGATAAAGTCCAAGTGCTCCGGGATGGGCAGCAGCGCGTCGGCTGAAACGATCATCCTTTCGCGCAGCACGCCGTCGATGTCGCCGCCGAGGGCGCTGCCGCTCTTTTCAGCCGAGAGCGGGCCCTCAAGCCAGCCCGGCATGAACGGAATCACCACGCGGTCGCCCGCCTTCCAAAGCGGCACCTTCGCGCCCACCTCGAGGACCTCCCCGGCGCCATCGGAAAACGGGACGCGGGGCAGCTGCATCCGCGGGTTGTACTTGCCCTCGATCGTCAGCAGGTCGCGGTAATTGATGGAGGCTGCACGGAGGCGCACCAACACCTCGCCCGGTCCGGGCGAGGAATCGGCGCGGTCGGTCAACCGCAGGTGGTCGAGTCCGAAGCCGCCCTGCAGTTCAAAGACCTTCATTCGTCGTCTTCGTCGTCATCCCGGCTGTGGCGGCGCGACTCCCGCACCAGCCGCAATTGCTTGTGGACGATCGAGGTGACCAGGGTCAGGAATACCCCGTACCAGGCCACCTGCACCACCTTGAGCCCCAGGAAGACCAGTTCGTTGTTTACCTGGGCCGCATGGTCCGACGCGTTGCGGGCCTGGATCGCGACATAGATCGCGATCCCGATGGTCCCCACGGTCAGCAGCCACCAAAGCGCGACGAAGAAGGATTGCCGGTCGTTGTTCCATGTGCGCGGATTGCGGCTGACGCGCCAGATCTCCTGCATGACCTGCACCGGCCGGAAAAAACAGAGCGGCGGCACGAAGTAGCACCAGACGGCCCATTCGGGGCTGAAGCGCATGATCGAGGAAAAGTTTCGGCAGTTCTGGTCGGTGCGGTAGAGCCACATGAAGTAGAAGACCATCAGCAGCCCGTTCGCGCCCCAGCCCGTCCATTGCAGCAGCTGGCCGATGTCGTCGTTGCCCGTCTCGGAATCCGGGGTGAGCAGCGCGCTGCCGTCCGCCGAGACGGAGGAGACCTGATCAATGCCGGTGTCTGCTGCGGCCGGCATCGGGTTTCCGTTGGCGTCAAGCAGCGGGGGCATCGCCGTGGCCAGCGAGGTGTAGCGCACCACCGCATTGGCCAGTTCCAGGGCCGCGAGGCAAAGGCAGAGGACGAGCATCACCTGCAGGATGGTGGTCAGCGGCTCGGGATCCCGCCGGAAATTGAACCGCCGCCGGCCGGTCGCCGCCACGCGCCGGGTGGCCGGCTCGGCCGCGGGGCGCGGCTTCAGCTCGGGCATGGGCTTCGACGCGGAACCGGCCACGCTCGGGGCCTGGACCGCCTGTTCCGCGGCGGCTTCGCCGGCGAGAGAGGACACGGACAGCCGCTGCGTGTCGGGCAGGACGTGCGTGGCCGGCAGGCCGTGCGCCGCGGCAAGGTTCGCAACGGGCTCCCAATCGGCCATGCCCGAACGCCAGAAGAGGACGGGCGCGGCAAGCTCCCCGGACCGGAGAAGTTCGACAACCTGCTCTTCGGGCCGGACGACCGTGTCGCCGCCGGGAGTGTGGAGATGAATGTCGGCCATGGTCGCGCCCGGTGGGCAGGACTAATGATGGTCTGAGTTTAGACAGCGGCGCACGGGGCGGCGCAAGTCACTTCATCCGCTTGATCAGCGTGTCGGCCATCTCCGCCGGCGTGCGCGCCACCGCGATTCCGGCCGCCTCCAGCGCCTGGATCTTGCCTTCCGCTGTGCCCTTGCCGCCGGAAACGATCGCGCCGGCGTGGCCCATACGGCGGCCGGGGGGCGCGGTGGCACCCGCGATGAACGCCGCCACCGGCTTCTTGACGTGTTCCTTGATATAAGCGGCGGCGTCTTCCTCCGCCGTGCCGCCGATCTCGCCGATCAGAATGATCGCTTCCGTCTCGGGGTCCTCATTGAACATCCGCACCGCATCGGTGTGGCTCGTGCCGTTGATCGGATCGCCGCCGATGCCGATGCAGGTGCTTTGGCCGATGCCGCGCGAGGTGAGCTGCCAGACCGCCTCATATGTCAGCGTGCCGCTGCGCGAGACGACGCCGACCTTGCCTGGTTTGTGGATGTAACCCGGCATGATGCCGATCTTGCACTGGCCGGGCGTGATGATGCCCGGGCAGTTCGGCCCGATCAGCCGCACCTGCTTGTCGCGCAGGCCCACCTTGGCGCGCATCATGTCGATGACCGGGATGCCCTCCGTGATGCAGACGATCAGCTCGATGCCGGCATCGGCCGCTTCCAGGATCGAGTCGGCCGC
>CAZZYY010000169.1:0-5850 GCA_964658475.1 uncultured Candidatus Methylacidiphilales bacterium
TCCTGCGCGGCCGCGGCGTCCTGCGCGGCTTGCGCCTGGTCGGCGATTTTTTTCTGGAGCTGTCGCAGGTCGTGCTCCGCCTCCGCGGTGTGAGCGCTGTTGGGGTAAGTCCAGACAAAGGCCTGCGCCAGCGCCATCTGGTCCTGCGGGCGCGCGGACGCATCCTGCATCGCCTGCCGCAGCGCGGTGAAATCGGTCTCGTCCGGATGGTCGTAACGTGCGAGCTCCGCCTGCAACGCCGCGACTTTCCGATCCTCCGCCTCCACCTTCTGCCGCAGTCCGGGCAGGGTGGCGGCAAGACTCGCCTCATCCTCCTTCGCCTTGGTCGCCTCCGCGCGGGCGTCGATCAGCTCGCGGGACGCCGCCTCGAAATGCGGGGTGATCCAGCCGCGCCGTTCCAGCGTCTCGATCTGCGTCTGCGTGAGTCCGTTGTCGGCGCGGCTGGCCGCGACGGTCGCAAGAAGAATAACCAGCAGCAGCGCGAATCTCCTCACGGCGCAGCTCCATAATAGTAGTCGACGCTCTGCACGATCCCTTCGGAGAACACCACCGTCAGCCCACGCGGCTCGCCACTTTGCGGGTCGACCACCATGCGCTTGCCATAACCCCATTTGTCGGCGCCCATCTCGCTGGGCGGGCCGAAGAGCGCCGCCACCTGCGCGGTCGTCTGGCCCAGCAGCGCCTCCCGCATCTCCGAAAGGGTGGCGCGGCCCGCGTTGGCGTCGGCCAGCAGCGCGCGCCGGGCCGCGGCGGCCGCCTGGGCCTCTTGCCGCTCCTGCTCGCGCTGCAGGGCGAGTTGCGCGGAAAGCGCGCGATTCACCGCCTCCAGTTGGCCTCGGGCTGCGTCCGCGCGCGGGTCCGCCGGGTAGCGGGCGATGAAGGCGGCGAAACCCTTTCCCGCCTCGGCCCAGTTTCCCTGCGCGCGCAAGAGCACCAGCCGGCTGTACTGCACCGCCGGCGCATCCTTGTCAGCGGCGATCCGCTGCTGCAACTCGGCCTCCGTGGCCTGGTCGTCGGCGAGGCGGGCGGAAAGCTCTTTCACCTGCGCGTGGGCGGAATCGCGCGCCTGCATCAGCTTGTCGCCATCGCGCCGCGTGGCGTCCGCCTCCGCGTGCAGCGCGGGCACGATGGCGCCGTCCAGGAACTTCGAGGAGGCCAGCGCCACCTGGCCAGCAAAGGCCGTCGGCAGCAGCACGAGCAGGATCACACCGTGCAGCGCCAGCAGCGCCAGGTAGAAGAACAGCGAAGGGCCGACCGCGGTCCGGTAGAGGTGACCGACCCAGTAGACCTGCGCCACCAGGGCGGGGATGGTCAGGATGGCCACGACCGTCAGGGCAGGAACGCCGGCCCCCGCATTGATTCCCAGCATCGCGAGAAACGTCAGCCCGAGGGTCAGCATCAGCGCCAGCATCAGCCGCCCGCAGGCATAGATGAGCGCGCGTGGAAACTTCGCGTAGGCCGGCGCGAAGATGGTCGAGAATCCCCACGCCAGGCCAACATCAAACACCCAGCCGCACAGCGCCGTGACGAGCAGGACGTTGCCCGCCGTGCCAACCAGAAGAGGCAGGCCCTGCTTGAAAATTTCCCAGCCATGCGCGGCGAAGAACGGCTGCAGCTCCGCCTGGTGTTGGGCGAGATAGGCCGGGTAATCGGACGCGGTGGCCTGTGCGCGGCCAGGGATGGTCCCAGCTACCAGAGCTGCGAAAACCCCCTTGATGCCCCACCCGTCGCGCCGTTTTCGCCCTGGGGGAATACATCGGCCAAAACCCATGGCCCCGAACGTCCCCGATTCTGCCGCTTGCCGTCAACCTCATAAACAGTTAATTATGGCTGATTGAAGAATCGATTTCTTCTGCTGAAGTGCATCACGCTGGGCGCCCTCTCTTTTCCAACGCCCTTCCTCATCTGCGCCTTTCTCTTCGGCGTGGACCTCGACCTGGAGCATCGGTTCCTGGTCATCTCCATCCTGCTGCTCAGCGGGGCGGTGATCGGCCTGGCGTCGTACTACAAGGACTCGGCCCTGGCCACGCTCAAGGACTGGTACCCGTCCGACCGGCCCGAGTAGATTCTCGTGGCGCGTCTTTCGCGGCTGGGCTAGGGTATCGGCCGCCAGGAGTGGCAGAGCGTCAGCAGGCCAAACCCGCCAGGCCCGAAAGGGAGCAACGGTAACTTGACTGCCGTTGTTGCTGCTCCTGGTTTTTTCTTGAGTGGAGGAAGCGGCCGTGTCCTGCCCGGGCTGCACGCCCCACGACTCCCGCCAAGCCGTCCGTGAGCGGAGAAAGATAGCATCGACTCCCGGGAAAGATTCGCGAAGAATCTTACTAGCCGGATGAAAGCCTGGATCGGACTTCTCCTGTTGGCCGCGGGGCTGGTGGCAGGCTTTGCTGCCGGGTGGCTGGAGGCACCCGCTGTGCGCTCCGCAACCTCCCTCCCCGCTGCCTCCAGCGAGACGAGCGCGACCCCTTTTGCCTCCACCACGTCTCCCGCCAACGTCGCCCCCGCGCCGGACAGTGCCGCGACCGCATCCGCCTCCAAGAAATCGGCCATCCAACCGCTGCCCCTGGTGGTCACCGAGCTGAACAAGGCGCAGCGGATGCGCGGCCTCCTCGCCTACGCCGACACCCTTTCCGCCGACCAGATTCCGGCCGCTCTCCAGCAGGCGGGAGGCATCAGCGCGCGCGGCACGGGCGAGGCGCTGGAGATCCTGATCGATCGCTGGATGACGCTCGATCCCAAGGGCGCGCAGGCCTATGTCCAGCAGCTCCCGCCCGGCCGCCACCACGACGAGATCGTCACCAGCGCCTTCAACGCCATGGCCGACGCCAACCCTGACGAGGCGCTCAAGGCGGCGGAGGAGCTCCCGCTCGGCGTTGGCAGCCGCGACGCGGCCGTCAGCGCCGTGCTTAACAAGCTGGCGCAGACCGATCCGGCGCAGGCGGTGGCCACGGCCTTGACCCTGCCGGCGCAATCCCGGCATGGTTCGCTCAATGCCCTTTTTTCGACCTGGGGCGCCCAGAATCTTTCCGCGGCGACGCAGGCTGCGCTGCAACTGTCCGATCACACGTTGCGGGACGAGGCGCTGCGCGGCCTGATGGCGGGGGCGGCCGGCAGCGATCCCGCATCCCTCAAGTCCTGGGTGGAACAGTTGCCCAGCGGCGAGACGCGCCGGATCGGCGAGCAGACAGTCGCCTCGCTGCTGGCCCAGCACGATCCCAAGGCCGCCGCCGATTACGTCGCCTCGAGTGTCGGCGGGACCCGGCGCGACCTGGGGCTGATCGAGAACGTCGCCATGCAATGGGCCCAGACCGACCCTAAAGCCGCGATGGACTGGGCCCAGGGCCTTCCCGCCGGAAACGGGCGGAACTTCGCGCTCCAGCAGGTGGCCTATTTATGGGCGCAACGGGACCCCAAAGGCGCGCTGGCCTCGATCAGCGCCATGGCCCCGTCGCGCGCGCGCACCAACGCGCTGGCCACCATCATGAACTCCCTGGCGCAAAGCGATCCGGAAACCGCGCAGACCTTCGCCGCGTCCCTCCCGCCCGGCCAGGAACGGAACAACGCCTTCGACAATCTGGCCAGCCAGCTCGCCGATTCCGATCCGCAGAAGGCGATCAAGCTGGTGGACGACAACCTGACCGGCCAGGCCCGGAGCAGTGCCCTGCAAAGCATCGGCGCCGAATGGGTGCAGAACGATCCCACCGCCGCCGTTGCCTATGGCGAGACGCTGGAAGGCCCCGCCCGCGAAAACTACATGAGCGGCGTCGCCTTCCGGTGGTTTCAAAGCGACAGCAAGGCGGCCGTCGATTGGCTCAAGCAACTGCCCGACGACAAGATGAAGTCGAACCTGATCGGGAATCTCTCCTACCAGTGGGCGCAAAACGACCTTGCCTCCGCCTCCGATTACGCCATGCAAATGCCCCCCGGGCAGGGGCGCGACCGCCTGCTCGGCGCCGTCACCAATCAGATGGCGCAGCAGGATCCGCAGCAGGCGCTCCAATTTGTCACCGGGCTGCCCGACGCGCCGAACAAGCAAGGCCTCATCGCCAACGTGGTCGCGCAATGGGCCTCGTCCGCTCCGGCCGATGCGGCCAAGTACGCAGCCACCCTGCCGGATGGACCGGCGCGGAACATGGCGATTTCCAATGTGGCGAGCAACTGGGCGCAGAACGATCCCGCCTCCGCCGTGCAGTGGGTGCAGGGGCTCCCCGATGATGGCTCGAAGTCGGACGCCTTGAGCAACGTGGCCAGCAGCTGGGCGCGCAGCGACCCGACCGCGGCCTCCACCTGGCTCTCGCAGCTCTCGCCCGGCGCCGCGCGCGACTCGGCCGTGCAGGGTTTCAGCAACCAGCTCGTGCAAGACGATCCCGAGGACGCCTACAAGTGGGTCGTCTCCATCGGCGACACCCAGTTGCGCCAGAACACGACCATGAACGTCCTGAGCAACTGGATGCGCAACGATCCGACCACGGCCGCGAGCTACGTGCAATCGTCCTCGCTCTCCGACCAGCAAAAGGCCGCGCTGATCAAGTCCGGGGGCCAGTAAGCAAGGCCTGCTTCGGCTTCTTCTGTAGCGCCGGTTGCTCGGCGGAAAAGATCGCGAATCGCCCGCGAGCAGGATGGCGCGCTTTGTGGAAACGCATTCCTTTCCCGAACCGGATTTTGCCGCTGCTGTGGCCCGGGCCTCGGGCCAACGCGAACGACCTTCAGATGTATGGTCCGCTCCGTCAGGTAACCGGCGCTGTCCGAGCGCCGGTCCGAGTATAACATGCGTCAGCAACCGACCGGCGCTCGGAGAGCGCCGGCTACCTGTTCACGCGGCCGTTCCAGCCATTGGACCGATCCCGGCTCGGATGAACGTCCGATACGGGAGATTTCTATATGCAACGGTCGTAGACCGCGGCGACCGAGTCAGGACAGATACTCGCGCGGATCGGTGATCCGCCCCGTCAAGGCCGAGGCCGCCACGGTATAGGGCGAGGCGAGGAACACCTTCGATTCCTTATGGCCCATGCGGCCGGGGAAGTTGCGGTTCGTCGCCGAGATGCAGTTCATCGGCTTGTTCATCCGGCCGAACGTATCCACGGGACCGCCGAGGCACGCGGCGCACGAGGCATTCTCTGTCATCTGCACGCCGGCCGATTCGAGGATGCTCCACACCGTCTGGTCGCCCCACTTGGTAGTCTGCAGCTCGTTCACCACGTCGGGCGTCGCGGGCACGCCGAAGGTGTCGATTTTCACGCTCTTGCCCTTGAGGATCTGCGCGAAGGCGAGGAAGTCCGACGTCTTGCCGCCGGTACACGAGCCGATGTAAGCGCGGTCGAGCGAGATTTTCTCCAGGTTCTTGGCCAGCTCGCGCTGACCCGGGTCGGGATGCATCGCGACCGTTGGCTCCAGCTTGGAGAGATCGAACACCTTGTCGTAGACGAAGCTCTGGTCCTTATCGAGTTCCACCGGCGTATAGGTCGACTTCGTGCCGTTGGCCGCGGTCCGCTCATTCACGTAGGCGAAGGTCTTTTCGTCGGCGGGGAAGACGCCGTTCTTGCCGCCCGCCTCGATCGCCATGTTGGTGATCGTCATGCGGTCGTCCATGTTCAGCGCCATTGCGCCCGGCCCCTCGTACTGCATGGCGCGATAAGTCGCGCCGTCGAAACCGATGTCGCCGATCACGTGCAGCACCACGTCCTTGGCCATCACGCCCTTCGGCAGCGTGCCCTCCAGATAAAAGCGCATCGTCTCCGGCACCTTGATCAGCAGCTTGCCGGTGCCCATGACGAATCCCGCGTCGGTGTTGCCGATGCCGGTGGCGAACATGTTGAACGCGCCCGCCATGCAGGTGTGGCTGTCGGTGCC
>CAZZYY010000170.1:0-2978 GCA_964658475.1 uncultured Candidatus Methylacidiphilales bacterium
CAAACATTGGTACCGTAAACGCCGTGTCTCCGTGACTTGGGCTCCAGATCATCCCTTTCGAGATCAGCTGGCTCCGAGTGGGACCGAGTGAGCTTACCTCGCGATCCAGCTGCTGGGCGATATCTCCCGAGCGGTGCGGACCCGGCCCAATCTCCGCCATGGCGCGTAAATAAGTTTTCTCCACGGGCGTGAGACGGTCGAACCGCACGCGGAAGAAGCTCTCGTCAAGCGCGGCAACTGCACTGTCAGAAGCCCTCTCAACATCGGCCAAGCTAATCGGAGAAACATCGGCCGCTTCCCACGCGTGCTTGCCCCATTCCTGCAGGAAATAAGGGTAACCGCGTGTCTTCTCGAAGATGTATTCCAAGGCGGAAGGTTCGATATCGGCGCCTTCATCATGGGCGGGCTTGAGAATGGCCTGGATCGCCGCCGCGCGGGGAAGTCGATCCACCACGGGAAAATCGAAAAGCCGCTCCGCGTACGATTTGGCCCTGCCCATGCGGCCTCGAAGCTGGGGAAGCCCCGCCCCAACGAGGATGACCGGCAGACGCCTCTGAGCCACGCGATGCAAGGCCGTGATCAGCGCCGCGAGCTCGTCTTCTTCAACATACTGCAGTTCGTCGATGAACATCGCCAGAGCCGTGCCTCCGTCGCGGGCAGCAATTCCCGCTTCCTCCAGGAGTGCTTGAAGATCGTGCTCCAAATCACCGTTATCGGCCAATCCTGGTTCCGCTTCGAAATCGACTCCCACTTCGATGTCTTGGAATTTGACCTTCAGCGCTTTCGCAAAACCGGCCAGTCCGCGTAGCGCCCTTTGCGCAGCTGCCTTCGCCTTTTCATTGAGTGACAACCTGAGGAGCGCCTGGCGAAGTTGCGGAGCAAGAATGGCGGGGAGCGATCGCTCCTCCGGCGCTTCGATTCGCAAGGTCTGTATTCCCAATGCCTCCGCCATTTCACGAATATTGTCGAGCAAGACTGTCTTTCCTACACCGCGAAGACCCACCATCAAAATGCTCTTGTCCGGCCGTCCGATCTTGATTCGCTGCAGCGCGGTATGGATCGAACTGCGTAATTCGTCTCGCCCTGCCAACTCGGGAGGGGGGCTGCCTGCGCCGGGAGCATAGGGATTTCGTATTGGATCCATAGTTCCACTGTAGCCATCTTATAGAAATTATAAAACTTTTATAAACTCGATAAACTACCTATCTTTTCTCGACAAAAATCGCCTTTTTCCTATTGTTACCTAATGCAGGAAAGCTACATCCAAAATCTTTTCGCCGAGCGCATCGGCGGCGCGCGGTACGGCAAGGACACGGCCATCTACAAGTTCGAGAAGATCAAGCGCGCCAAGCGCGCCGCGATGCAGGAGAACCCCGGCACCGAGCTATTCGACTTGGGCGTGGGCGAGCCGGACGCGATGGCCGATGCAGGCATCATCGAGACGCTCTATACAGAGGCCAAGCGCCCCGAGAACCGCGGCTACGCCGACAACGGCGACGCGGTGTTGAAAAAGGCTGCCGCGAAGTACCTGCAGGATGTCTGCGGCGTGACGCTCGATGCGGAGACCCAGATCGTCCACTCCATCGGCAGCAAGGCCGCGCTTTCCATCCTGCCCGCGGCGCTGATCAATCCGGGCGACGTCGTACTCATGACCGTGCCGGGCTACCCCGTCTTCGGCACGCACGCGAAGTACTACGGCGGCGTGGTGCACAACCTGCCCCTACTCGAGCAAAACAACTTCCTGCCCGACCTCAAGTCGATCCCCGCCGATGTCCTGGCCAAGGCCAAGGTGCTCGTCCTCAATTATCCGAACAACCCCACCGGCGCCAGCGCCACGCCCGAGTTCTTCGCCGAGGTAGTCGCGTTCGCCAAAGCGAACAATATCGTCGTCATCCACGACTTCGCCTACGCCGCGCTCGTCTTCGAGGGCAAGCCGCTCAGCTTCCTGGCCACGCCCGGTGCGCTCGACGTCGGCATCGAGCTCCATTCCACGAGCAAGAATTTCAACATGACCGGCTGGCGCTGCGGCTTCGTCGCCGGCAACGAACTGCTGGTCAAGGCCTACGGCGACGTGAAGGACAACACCGATTCCGGCCAGTTCCTCGCCATCCAGCACGCCAGCGCCTACGCCTTCGATCATCCCGAGATCACCGCCGAGATCGCGAAGAAATACTCGCGCCGCATGGACCTGCTGGTGGGCGTGCTCAAGGCCGCCGGCTTCCAGGCGCGCAAGCCGCGCGGTTCGTTCTTCCTCTACGTGGCCGCGCCGAAGACCGCCGAGGCCAAGGACGGCAAGGGCACCATCGCCTTCGCCGATGGCGAGGCCTTCAGCCAGTGGATGATCACCGCCAACCTGATCTCCACCGTGCCGTGGGACGACGCGGGCGCCTACGTCCGCTTCAGCGTGACCTTCGCCGCCAAGGATGCGGAGGACGAGAAGCGGGTCACGGCGGAAATCGCCCGGCGCCTCGGCCGCTTCACCTTCGGCTGGTAACGCGGCGCGGCGCGGCTTAGATTCGGTCCACGCATGTTCGTCATCACTGCCACGTTCGACGAGGAGCTGGCGCTGGGCCGCATCCGCGACATGCTCGCCCTCGCCGACACGCCGGAGACCCTGGCCGAGCGGCTCGGCCTCGAGCGCGACGTCGAGCTCGTGCGCAAGGCGGTCGTCACCCCCTCCTTCAAGCGCCTCGTCAACGACGTGAAAGGGCGCAAGCAGTACGTCGAGATCGGCCAGCAAATCAACGACGTCAAGACCGGCGGCCTTGCGTTTCTCTTCGGCTCCAAGGAGAAGAAGATCGCGCGGTTGGAAGAAGAACGGGGCAAGATCCCGCCGCTGGCGGAGACCGAGCGCTGGTTCTACACCCACCCGCGGGTCAGCCTCCTTTCCACCGTCCGCGACCACGCCCTCGACGGCGCGCTGCACGCCGACGCGGCGTGGCGCGAGGTCGATTCCTCGATCCTGACCTTCCCCATCG
>CAZZYY010000170.1:2988-5833 GCA_964658475.1 uncultured Candidatus Methylacidiphilales bacterium
CCACGAGTTCGCCAAGGCGCTGACGGCGGAGCTGGAAAAGCCGCTCAAGCAGATCGACCCCAAGTTTCTCCTCACCAAGTTCGAGGGTCATCGCTCCATCGGCTTCGACCTCGAGACCCATATGGCCACCTACTACGTTCCCGCGCCAACCGAAACGGCCGAGCCGCAAATCTAGCTGCCTCCTGTAGCGGCGGTCCATGACCGCCGGGGTCATGCGCCAATCCCCGCACAACCTCAGCCGGCCTCAGTCAGGTAGCCGGCCCTCTCCGACCGCCGGCCGAATAGGACACGCGTCCGCCATCGACCGGTGCTTGGAGAGCCCCGGCTACCTGACTCACCCCCGTTCCCAAGCGCAACTGTAGCGGCGGTGTATGACCGCCGACGGACAAGCGACCCCCTCTCGCATAAGCGCCGGCGGTCGTAGACCGCCGCTACAGCTGACGCTTCCGCCGTTAACCATTTTGCCGCTTGCCGCTCCCACCTGATTTTGTCACGTTCACCCCTTCGACGCCGCGCGACGCCCATGCATTCCATCCTCGATTTCATCAAGAACCTGCATGACAGCGGCCACCTTCAGCGGATGGTCCACCACGGCGGCATCCCGCTCATCGCGCTCATCGTCTTCGCCGAAACCGGCCTGCTCGTCGGCTTTTTCCTGCCCGGCGACACCATGCTCTTCGTCGCCGGCGTGGCCGCCGCGACGACCGACCCGCATGGCAACACCTACCTGAACATCTACGCCCTCACCGCCACGCTGATCGCGGCGGCGATCCTCGGCGATCAGTGCGGCTACTTCCTCGGGTTGAAAACCAGCCACGCCATCTTCACGCGCCGCGAGGGCCTCTTCTTCAAGCGCAAGAACGCAGAGAAGGCGCACGCCTTCTACCTGAAATACGGCGCCTGGGCCGTGATCGCCGCCCGCTTCGCGCCCGTGCTGCGCACGTTTGTCCCCTTCATGGCCGGCGTGGGCGAGATGCCCTACTGGCGCTTTCTCGGCATCGATTCCATCGGCGGCTTTCTCTGGATCGTCATCGTGGTCTGGACCGGCTACCTGCTCGGCGCCCGCGCCCAGCATAATCTCCACTACATCGTGCCCGCCATCGCCGTCATTTCCATGCTGCCGGTCGTCATCGGCGTGACGAAGGAACTCCTCGCCGCGCGCCGCGCCCGCTCCTGATCTTTTTATGGCCGACCCCAACGCCAAGCCGCAACAGCAGCAGCCCCCCAAATCCGCCATCTCCCCCCGCCGCGCGGACGACTTCCCCGAATGGTACCAGGCCGTGCTCGCCGCCGCCGATCTCGCGGAAAATTCCGAGGTGCGCGGCTGCATGGTGATCAAGCCATGGGGCTACGGCATCTGGGAAAACATCCAGGCGCAGCTCGACCGCATGTTCAAGGCCACCGGCCACAAGAACGCCTACTTCCCGCTCTTCATCCCGCTCAGCTACCTCGAGAAGGAGGCCGAGCACGTCGCCGGCTTCGCCAAGGAATGCGCCGTCGTCACGCACCACCGGCTCGAGGCCGGGCCGGACGGCAAGCTCATCCCCACCGGCAAGCTGGCCGAGCCCCTCGTCGTCCGCCCCACGTCGGAAACGATCATCGGCGCCGCCTACGCGAAGTGGGTCCAGTCCTATCGCGACTTGCCGCTGCTGCTCAACCAGTGGGCCAACGTCGTCCGGTGGGAAATGCGCCCGCGTATTTTCCTGCGCACCACCGAATTTCTCTGGCAGGAGGGCCACACCGCGCACGAGACGGAAGCCGAGGCGCAGGCGGAAACGCGCACCATGCTCGATGTCTACGAAACCTTTGCGCGCGAGCACCTGGCCCTGCCCGTCCTGCGCGGCCGCAAGAGCGCCAGCGAACGCTTCCCCGGCGCGGTCGACACGCTCTGCATCGAGGCCATGGTGCAGGATTGCAAGGCGGTCCAGGCGGGCACGTCCCACTTCCTCGGCCAGAATTTCGCCAAGGCCTCGGGCATCCGCTACCTCTCGCGCGAGGGCCAGCAGGAGTTCGCCTGGACCACGAGCTGGGGCGTCAGCACGCGCCTCATCGGCACGCTCATCATGGCCCACGCCGACGACGACGGCCTCATCCTGCCGCCGCGCGTCGCCCCCAGCCAGGTGATCATCATCCCCGTCATCCCCAAGGAAGAGCTGCGCGACAAGGTGCTCGGCGCCTGCCGCGCGCTCGCGGAGCAGATCAAGACCGTGCCATTCCACGGCGAGCCCGTCCGGGTCGAGGTCGATGCGCGCGACGTTACCGGCGGCAACAAGACCTGGGAGTGGATCAAGAAAGGCGCGCCGTTGCGCGTGGAAATCGGCCCGCGCGATCTCGACGCTGGCACCGTCTTCGTCGGCCGGCGCGACAAGGGCCCGAAGGAAAAGCAGTCCTACCCGCAGGCCGCTTTCGCCGCCGAGGTACCCGCGCTCCTCCAGTCCATCCACGACGCCATCTACGAGCGCGCCCTCGCCTTTCGCAACGCCAACACGCGCGTCATCGACTCCAAGGACGAGTTCTACGCCTGGTTCACGCCGAAGAATGAAGCGAAGCCCGAGATCCACGGCGGCTTCGCCCTCGCCCACTGGAACGGCTCGCCCGAGGTGGAAGCGAAGATCAAGGAAGACCTCAAGGTCACCATCCGCTGTATCCCCTTCGAGGATAACCCCGAGCCCGGCACCTGCATCTTCACCGGCAAGCCCAGCGCCCAGCGGGTGGTGTTCGGGAAGTCGTACTGAGACCTGGCGATGACGCGGTCCATTCGGCAGACCTGTCATTCACCTTAGCCCGTGATTCCGAGCCTCTCGCGCCGCCCCTCAGTCAGGTAGCCGCCTCTCATACAGGTCGC
>CAZZYY010000171.1:0-5758 GCA_964658475.1 uncultured Candidatus Methylacidiphilales bacterium
CCCCGGCTACCTGTTGTCGCTCCGCCGTAGGTGGTGACCACCCATGCCCTGCCTGCTAACGCAATGCGTCGGCAGTCATGGACCGCCGCTACAATTGGGAGCAGACTGCAAGGCAGGAAGGCATTCCGCTCGCGTGGCTCGCTCCGGGATCGAGCCGATCCCGGCTACCGGCGGAACTCGGCGGGGGCAGCGGCGGCGACTTTACAGCACGCTCGCCGGAGCGACGGCATCGAGTTCGCGATCGTGTTCGTGGCTGCGGATGCCGGGCCGGCCGGTGATCCGCTTTTCCAGCGCGCGCAGGACGACGTAGAAAACCGGCGTGAGAATCAAGCCGAAGAACGTGACGCCGAGCATGCCGGAGAACACCGCCACGCCCATGGCGTGGCGCATCTCCGCGCCCGCGCCTTCGCTCAGCACCAGCGGGACGACGCCCATGATGAACGCAAAGGAGGTCATCAAAATCGGCCGCAAGCGCAGGCGCGCGGCGTGAATCGCGGCGGCGACCGTTTCCTCGCCGTGCATCTCCAGCTCGCGCGCGAACTCGACGATCAGGATCGCATTTTTGCACGCCAGCCCGGCCAGCACGAAGAGGCCGATCTGCGTGAAGACGTTGTTGTCGCCCTTGGAAATCCACACACCGCTCACCGCGGAAAGCAGGCACATCGGCACGATGAGGATCACCGCCATTGGCTGGAACAGGCTCTCGTACTTCGCGGCAAGCACCAGGTAAACCAGCAAGACGCAGACCGGGAAGACGAGAATGGCGGTATGCCCGGCGAGGATTTCCTGGTAGGTCAGGTCGGTCCACTCGTAGCTCATCCCGAGCGGAAGCGTTTCCTTCAGGATCTTGGTGATCGCCGCCTGGGCCTGGCCGCTGGAATAACCGGGCGCGGCGGCGCCGTTAAGATCGCCGCTGCGAAACGCGTTGTACCTCATCGCGCTCTCCGGCCCGGTGGTGTCCGAGACGGTGACCATCGAGCCGAGCGGCACCATCGCGCCGTCGGCGTTGCGCGTCTTCAGGCGCAGGATGTCGTCGGGCGTGGAACGGAAATCGCGGTCGGCCTGCGCGATCACCTCGTAGGTGCGGCCGAATTTGTTGAAATCGTTGATGTAGTAGGAGCCGAGATAAACCTGCATCGTGTCGAAGATATCCTGCACGTCGACGCCGAGCTGCTGCGCCTTCGTGCGGTCGAGATTCACCTGGAGCTGCGGCACGTCGACTGCGTAGCTGGAGAAGACGCCCGCGAGCTGCGGCGTCTGCATCGCCTTGCCTTCGACCGCCTTCATCGCGGAATCGAGCGCGTCGTAGCCCAAGTCGGCGCGGTCCTCCACCTGGAGCTTGAACCCGCCGATGGTGCCAAGGCCCTGCACGGGCGGCGGCGGAAAGATGGCGATGAACGCCTCCTTCACCGCGCCGTATTTCATCTGCAGCTTGTGCGCGATGGCGCCGCCGCTCAGGTCCGGCGTCTTGCGCTCGTCAAACGGCTTGAGCGTCACGAAGACGATGCCCGCGCTGGCGCTGTTGATGAAGCCGTTGATGGAAAGTCCGGGGAACGCCACGGCGCTTTGCACGCCCGGCTCCTTCAGCGCGATGTCGGACATCTGGCGGATGACCGCCTCGGTGCGGTCGAGCGTCGCGCCGTAGGGCAGCTGCGCAAAGCTGACGAGATACTGCTTATCCTGCACCGGCACGAAGCCAGGCGGCACGGCCTGGAAGACGAAATAGGTGCCGGTCAGCAGGCCCAGGTACGCCAAGAGCGCGAGCGCCTTGAAGCGCACGATGCCGCCCACGCTGTTGCCGTAGGTCTCCGACCCGCGGCGAAACACGTAATTGAACGGCCGGAAGAACCAGCCAAAGGCGAAGTCGATCGCGCGCGTCAGCCAGTCCTTCTTCGCATTGTGCGGCAGCAGGAGAATGGCCGCCAGCGCGGGGCTGAGCGTGAGCGAATTAAACGCCGAGATCACAGTGGAGAAGGCGATGGTGAGTGCGAACTGGCGGTAGAACTGCCCGGTCAATCCCGAGATGAACGCGATGGGCACGAACACCGCGCAGAGCACGAGCGTGATGGCGATGATCGGGCTGGTCACCTCGGTCATGGCGCGCAGCGTGGCCGCATGCGGCGTGAGCCCGTTCTCGATGTTGCGCTCGACGTTCTCGACCACGACGATGGCGTCGTCCACCACGATGCCAATGGCCAGCACGAGGCCGAAGAGCGAGAGCGCGTTGATGGAAAACCCGAAGAGATGCATGACGCCGAACGTGCCGACGATCGAGACCGGCACGGCCAGCAGCGGGATGATCGACGCGCGCCACGTCTGCAGAAAGACGATGACGACGAGCACGACCATGGCCAGCGCCTCGAGCAGCGTGTGCACCACCGCCTTGATCGAGTCGCGCACGAAGATCGTCGGGTCATAGACGATGGTGTAGTCGACGCCCTGCGGGAAATTCTGCTTCAGCTGCGCCATGGTGGCGCGGACCTTGTCGGAGATGGCGATGGCGTTGGAGCCGGGCGACTGGAAAATTGGGATGGCGACGGCGGGCTTATTGTCGAGCAGCGAGCGCAAGCCGTAGGCCGAGGCGTCGATCTCGATCCGCGCCACGTCGCGCAGGTAAGTCACCGCGCCGGTGGCGTTGCGCTTGATGATGATCGCGCCGAACTGCTCGGGATCGCTCAGCCGGCCCTCGACGTTGATCGGCAGCTGCAGCTCCACGCCCTTGCCGTACGGCGGGCCGCCGATGACGCCTGCGGAAACCTGCACGTTCTGCCGGCGAATGGCGTTCACCACCTCGTCCGCGGTCAGGCCAAGCTCGTTGATCTTCTCCGGATTGAGCCATACGCGCATGGCGTAGTCGCCTGAGCCGAAAAGCCCGACGTTGCCCACGCCATCGATCTTCGCCAGCTGGTCCTTGACGTTGAGCACAGCGTAATTGCGCAGGTAGAGCATGTCGTACCGGTTGTCCGGCGAGGTCAGGTGGACGACCATGGTCAGGTCGGGCGAGCTCTTCACCGTGGTGACGCCGATCTGGCGCGTGACATCGGGCAGCCGGGGCGTTGCCTGCGTCACGCGGTTCTGCACCAGCTCCTGGTCAAGATTGGGATCGGTGCCGAGCTTGAAGGTAACGGTGAGCGTGAGGATGCCGTCGCTGGAGGCCTGCGAGAACATGTAGAGCATGTTCTCCGTGCCGTTGATCTGCTCCTCCAGCGGCGTGGCCACCGTCTCCGCAATGACCTTGGGATTCGCGCCCGGAAATTGCGCCGTGACCACCACGGTCGGCGGCACCACCTCGGGATATTCCGAGATGGGCAGCTGGAAGACGGAGATCAACCCGGCAAAGAAAATCAGGAACGAGATGACGCCCGCGAAGATCGGGCGGTCGATGAAGAATCGGGAGAGATTCACGCGCGGGTCGTTCCTGGGGATGGCCGGGAGCTGAGCTTAGTTCGTCTTGGGCGAGAGGCCGGCCATGGCCTTCTCGTTCGGCTGCTCGGTGGCCGCCACGGTATCGTCCGGGCGCACCATCTGCACACCATCGACAATCACGCGGTCGCCTGGCTCCAGGCCGCTCTCGACCACGCGCTCGGTGTCGACCGCCTTGCCCAGCTCGACCTGGCGGTACTTCACCTTGCTGTCACCGTCTACCACGTAGACCGCAGCCTTGCTCTGGTCGAAGGAAACCGCCCGCTGCGGCACGAGCAGCACCGACTTCTCCGCCGCGCCGGAAAGGCGCACGCTCACGAACATCCCGGGGACAAGCGCGCCATCGGCATTGTCGAAGCGGGCACGGGCCCGGATCGTGTCGCTGGCCGGGTCGATGCGGTTGTCGAAACTCTCGATGAACCCGTTGTAGACATGGCCCGCGTCGCCCTGCGCGATCAGCTGCACGGGAATTTTCTGTTCGTCGGCGCGGCCGTGCGCGGTGGCGCGGATCGTCTGCAGGTAGGTCTGCTCGTCCACGTCGAAGTCGGCGTAGATGCCGTCCTGCGACACGATGGTCGTAACCAGCGGCGCCCCGATGAGCGTCTGGATCAGGTTGCCCTGCGTGAGCTCCGCCCGGCTGACCCGGCCGGAAATCGGCGCCGTGACGTAGGCATGCTCGAGATCGATCTTCGCCTGCTTCAGCACCGCCTCCGCGTTCTGCTCGTTGGCCTCCGCCACGCGGTCCGCATCGGTGATCGTGTCCACCTCGTCCTGCGAGACCGAGTGGGTCTTGATCAGCCCGGCGTAGCGCTCGGACTGGATCCGGGCCAGCGTGACCTTCGATTGCGCCGAGACCACCGCGGCCTGGTCGCGTTCCACCGCATCCGCGTAGGGTCGCGGGTCGATGACGAAGAGCAGGTCGCCCTGTTTCACCATCTGGCCGTCGGCGAACTTGATCTCCGTGATCACGCCGCTGACCTGAGGTCGGATTTCGGCGTAGTCGATCGCGTGCAGCCGGCCCGAGTACTCGCTCCACAGCCGAATCGAGCGGGGCTCCAGCGTGCGGACCGTGACTGGCGTTGGCGGCCGGGGCGCGGCCGCGGCCAGGGACTCGGCGTGGGCCGCCGAGCCGTGCAGGTAAAGGCCGAGCGCCACAGCGCCGGCGAAAAGGAGGAGCGTGATCATGATGATGGCAATTTTCATTGGAGCGTAAGTTGAAGAATTACTCGACCCAGCGGGTTACCGGCACCAGATACGGGCCGGCGGTCAGCGGGCTCCAGGCGATGGGCTGGACCCGGGCTTCGCGGTTGGGAAGCGCGTAAGCCGGATCGATCGAGGTGGTCTTGGCGGCTTGGTTCTTGATCGGTTTGACTTGGCAGATCATGGGGATGTCTCCTTTCGAGCGGTGTGATTGCTGGAAATGCGATTTAGTTGACTGGTTGGTATAGCCCGTGAACAAAAAAATTTACGCGGCGGCGGGAACAATCTCTTTCAAGCCGAGCAGGCGCCGCACCCCATGGCCGAGGCGCTCCACGTGCTTCACGCTGTTCTCGATCTTGGCCTGCATGAGCACGCCGCCGATGTAGGAGAAAAGCTCCTCCGCCAGTTCCTGGGCATTGCGGGTCTCGATCAGTCCCTCGGCGGCCAGATCGCGCACCAGCGACTCGATGTAGCGGGACTGCCGGGCGAGGATGTTCTCCACCTTCGCGCGGATTTTCTCGTCCTGCGTGCTCAGCTCGGACCCCAGGCTGCAAAAGGGGCAGCCGGGCATCTTGCCGACCGCGCGGAAGCGCGCCTTCTGGTCGTCCACGATCACGGTGATGTACTGCTCGAGTCGCTCCAGCGGAGGAAGCTGCGCGGAGAAGATGCGATCCATCAGGCCCCGTTTCTGGTCCCAGTGACGCTCAAAAGCGGCCACAGCGAGATCCGACTTGGACTTGAAAAAATAGTAAAAGCTGCCCTTGTTGACGCCCGCCTTGGCGCAGATGTCGTCCACGCTGACCGAGCCATAGCTGCTGGCCCAGATCATGTCGATCGCGGTATCGAGCAGCTTGGTCTTGCTGGCGCTTTCCTGCTTCATGGAGGCATAGTAGTTGACCAGTTGGTATACTGCAAGGGGAATTTGTGGTTTTTTTGGAGGGAAAAGCTCTGGCGAAGCAAGATGGATTGAACTCGTACGCAGTTAAGACGCCCTTTCAGGGCTGGATCGTCGTCGTATGGGGTTACCCAGGACGTTGTCTTTTCCAGAACCAATGCCGCCGCCGGATTGCAGCAGGCCATTCGGCTATCGCTGCTCCCCCACAGCAATCCAGCGGCCCCACAGGTAGCCGGGGGG